>JBBRLA010000123.1:0-15784 GCA_038231615.1 Polyangia bacterium
AGGGTGTTTCTGCCCTTGCCCGCGGGGTGGCCCGCAAGCTGCGACAGGTCACGGATGTCCCCGAGGAGCATCGTGATGACCACGCTGGTCGCCTTGCCCCAGGTCCCGGCGGCGGGGGCGATGTAGAGCGTGTGCTGGTCTCTGGGGGCACACTTCTTCGTCACCACCATGTTCTTGTCTTTGGTGACGTGGAGGCGTCTGAAGAACACCTTGATCGCGACTGCGTTCCCGTCGGCGGTGGCGGTGATCGACGACGCCTTGAGCGCGGTGGCATCGACCGGCGCGTTCAGGTGCACCCCGACCACGCCATTTAGCGCCTCCGCCTTGACGGTGTACTTGGCGGCGGGCGCAGAGTAGACGAAGGCGTCCTTTTTGCCCTGGCCGGCGTCGCCCGAGCCGACCTGGAGGATCTGGAACGGCTCGGTGGTGAAGGTCTGCCACGCCGCCTTGTGGCTGGCATCCAGTTGCTGGAGCACGTCATCCGTGCCGTTGCGCCCGGAGAGGCCGGAGTCGAGGTCGACGTGGTACGTGGCGTTGGGCTCCAGCGCGGCGGTGGGGTCGGTATCCGTATCGGTGGTCAGGGTCAGGGCCGGGCCGTAGGCAAGGGGGGTGCCGTTGACGTTGCCGCTGGGGTCGGGGCTTTCGACGGAGCCGGTGATGTCGGCGTCCTTCAAGAGCGCCGGGACGCCGCAACCCGGGGTATCGCAGAGCAGGTTGATGGCGCCCATGGCCGCGTCGCTGAAGTTCACCGCGGTGGGCGGCAGGGTCGGGTCCTTCTGCACCACGTCGAGGATCGGCTTGCCCTTGAAGAGCAGGGGGAGCTTGTTGAACACCACCCGCAACGGGCCCACCGAGTCGGGCGTGGCCATGTTCTTGGTCGCGCTGAACGCGTCCTTCATCGGGTTCTTCTGGCAGTCGTCGATGTTCAGCAGCCCTACCTTGGCGGCCTTGGGATCAGTGGCGTCGACCACGACGCACGTGGCATTGGGATCGACGATCTTGAGCCAGGTGGGCGCAGCAGGCAGCGGCTTGGTGGGGTCGCAACTGCAATCCTGCGGCGCCCGGGTGTCGGTGAACACATTGGTGTCCCGGCTGGTAACGTCCAGCAGGGTCACTCGGGTCACCATGATCGGCCCCGGGTCGTCCCCGACTCGACCGATATCCAGATTGTCGCAGTACATCAGCCCGACGCTGGACACGGCGCCCACGCCGGCCAAGAGCGAAAAGACTTTGTTTCGCTTCTTCATCCGAAGCTCCTTTCAAGTTCCTTGAGCAACCAAGGTAAGTGCATAGGCGTCACCACGTTGTCACCGGCATTCGACTTCGATGGGGCCTGGCTTGTCAACGGCTAACTGTGCCCCGGCCTACGCGGCATCGGGCGCTTGGGCCTAGAAATCAGAGCTTTTTCGCCGCGCAGCCCGGTATCGGCTGTTCGTTCCCAGGGTGGCCCGTCCGAGACGGATGTCATGCGGGGCGTGAGGCCGAGAATTCGCAGAATTTTTTTCCTGCGATCGCGCCTCGCGCCATCGCGCTATCGCGAAGCGCCTCGGTTCATCGAAGCGCCGCGGTTCATCGCCCCGTGACCCGGATCGCTTGACAGGGGCCGGGTCCGCTTTCACTGTGTGGGGGTCTGCTTGGCGCAGGGACGAAATCTGCCTTACGATTGTGGGACGCATGCCAGAGTCCTCCCCAACCCCCGGAGCCAGCCTGGTCGGCCGGGTCCTCGCGAATACCTACCGGGTCGAGGGCCTGCTCGGCAAGGGCGGCATGGGCGCGGTCTACGCCGCCTCGCACTTGCGCCTGCCCACCAAGGTCGCCGTCAAGGTGCTGCACGCCGAGGCGGCGTCGAACCCGGAGATCTTCGCCCGCTTCCGCCGCGAGGCCGAGATCACCTCCGGCCTGCGCCACCCGAACATCGTCCAGGTCCTCGACTTCAATAACCTGGACGACGGCACGCCCTACCTGATCATGGAGTACCTGCACGGCGAGGACCTGCACCAGCGCCTGCAAAAGCGCGGCCGGCTCTCGTATGAGGAGGTGGTGAACCTTTTGCGGGCCGTTGGCGCCGGGCTGATGGCGGCGCACAAGCGCGAGGTGGTGCACCGGGACCTGAAGCCGCAAAACATCTTCCTCTGCCGCCCCGACCAGAACGACTCCGGCGATGACCTGGTCGAAGTCCCCAAGATCGTCGACTTCGGCATCTCCAAGATCCGCCACGCCAGCACCGATACCCAGCAGACCCAGGACCAGCAGCTTCTCGGGACGCCGAATTACATGTCCCCCGAACAGGCGCGGGGCAATAACTCCGAGGTCGACTCGCGCACCGATCAGTGGGCCCTGGCGGCGATCGTCTATCAGTGCCTGACCGGACAGCTGGCGTTTTCCGGCACTACCCTGGCAGGAATCATCTATAGCGTGGTGCTCTCCGAGCCGCCGCCCCTGCGGGAGATGTGCCCCGAGGTGCCGGAGTACGCCGAGGCCGCCGTCCGCCGGGCCCTGTCGAAGCGGCGCGAGGACCGCTTCGCGTCGGTGCTGGACTTCGTGCGCGGGTTCTCCGGGCAGCCCCTGGTGGGCCAGGCCAGCCACCTGTCTTCGCGCCACGGGGTGACCCAGAAGCCGGGTGAGCATCCGGCGGCGAATACCCCGGGAAGGCGGCCCACCTCGGAGTTCCCCGGATCGTCGCTGCCCGCTTCGGTGTCGAGCGTCGGCGCCCACGGCGGGCGGACGGTCGAATTGCCGCCCACCCCGTTCACTCCCCATGGATCGCTGGCCGATGCCAGGGGGCAGGTGAACCGGGAGCGCAAGCCCGGCGCCTGGCGCTTCGGGGTGGCGGCGTTTGCCATCGCAGTCGTGCTGTTTGGCGGCGGGGCGTTCCTTTACCGCCGAATGACCGCGACTCCCTCCCCGAGCCGGCCGTTCGAGGTGCCGGTGCGCGTCCTAGAGCCGCCTCCCGATGCCAGCGCAAAGGTGGACGCCAAGCCCGTCCCACCCGACGCCGCCCCGCTCAAGGTGCCGGGGCCGCAGGCAGGGGATGTCCACTACGAGGCGCAGCAGAATGTGCCGCGCCCCGAAGATCGTCACCGCCACGACAAGAACAAGCCCCACCGCCCGCGGCAGAGCAACGACGCCGAGGACGTGGACATCAACCTGGGTTCCGCAAAATGAAATCCGACCGGCCTTCCGCCTTGCTCTGCGTGCCCTATGACAACAACACTTCGCTGCGCTGGGTGCCACATGACAACGGCACTTCGCCGCGCTGGGTGTCACATGACAACCGCCCTTCGCTGCGCTACGTGCCATCGCTGGTTTCCCGGGTCTCGCGGGTCTTTCTGGTCTTGCTTGTCTTGGGGCTTGTCTCGGGGCCGGCGCTGGCCCGCAAGGAGGGGGGCGCCGAGCCCTGCGGCCCGGAGGTGAAGGACCCGCAGCGCCTGGCGGAGGGCGGCCTGCGCCTGTACAAGGAGGCCGCCTCCACCTCTGACCCCACCGAGCAGGCCCGAGAATACGAGCGGGCCCTGCGCTGCTTCACCGCCGCCATGCAGGGCAGCCGCGGGGCCGCCTCCAAGCTCTATCACCCCCTGGGGCTGGTGTACGAGAAGCTCGACCGGGACGTGGAGGCAGTGGAGGCCTACGAGCGCTTCCTCGCCGACGTGCCGGAGGATCGGCGCAAGGTCGGCGTGACCAAGCAGATCAGCGACAAGCTGAAGGTGCTGAAGCGGCGGGTCGCGCAGCTCGACATCGACACCGTGTCGGGGCTGGACGTGCGGGTGGACGAGAAGGACCTGGGCAAGGCGCCGCTAAAACGCCTGGTGGTGGTGGCCCCCGGGACGCACATCGTCACCGTGGGCAACTCCGACGTGGGCACCCAGGGCGCCGAGGTCGCGGTGGTGGCCGGGCAGGTGCGCCGGGTGGACCTTACCGGCTGGCATCCCCGCGGGGCCGAGGTAGGTACGACGGAGCGTCCCCAGGAACAGGGGGTGCCGGGTGGACCGAGAATCGCACGGCCGCCGGGTCCGGCTCAGGTCCGGGGCTACCTGCTTTTGACCACCAACCGCAATGGGGCCAGCCTACAGGTCGACGGGATGGCGCCGCAAAAGCCGCCGCTCCTCGAACTGGCTCTACCCCCCGGCGACCACCTGGTCAGCGCCCGGGACGGCGCTCAATCGTTCAGTCGCACCGTGACGCTCGCCGCCGATGAGCACCGCACCCTCGATCTGCATTTCCCGGTGAAGACCTGGGTGTGGGTCGCCACCGGCATCGCCGCCGCCGCGGTGGTCGGCGGGGCGGTGGGGCTGGGGGTGTACTACGGCACCGGAGTCAACCGCCCCGACGCGGCAATCGGCAACTGGCACTAGATGTCGCCGACCCGCTGGTCGTACCCGTGGGGAGATGGCGACGTCGATCACGTCCTTTAGTAGAGCCTGCGGCAAGCCCGGAGCGCCAGGTCTTTTGACGGCGGGTGCATGGGGTTGCACAATGCGGTACACCTTATACGCGGAAGATGAAGATCAAAGCCACGCAGAACGAAGCCTCCGCCGAGTCCGGCCATCACCCGGAGGCCCGCGGCCTGGCTGGCATCGTCGGGCAGGACGCGGTGGTCGCCACCTTGCGCGGGGCCATCGCCGGCGGCCGCCCCCATCACGCGTACCTCTTCGATGGGCCCGAGGGGGTGGGCAAGACCACTTGCGCCCTGGCCCTTTTCGCCGCCCTGAACTGCCTGTCCCCGCCGGGGCCGCCGGAAGTGGGTGGTGCCTGCGGCGCGTGCGACTCGTGCAGCAAGCTGCTCTCGGGGAATCACCCGGACCTGATCCGCTTCGACATGACCCTTCTTGGCATGGCCGACGAGGCGGAGCGACTGATCCGGCGCCTGGCCTACAGCCCCCACGAGGGCCGGGTGCAGATGGTGATCTTCGATCCGGCAGACCACTTCTCGGCGCCGACCGCATTGACTGCGGCCAATCGCCTGCTGAAGACCCTGGAGGAACCGGTGGATCGCACCCATTTCGTGCTGGTCACCAGCGCGGCGCAGGGGCTCCTTATCACCTTGCGCTCGCGCACCCAGCGCCTGCGCTTTTCGCCGCTGCCCGACCCGGTGCTGAGCGAGGAGTTGGTGCGGCACCACGGCATCGACCCGGCCGCCGCCGGGGGGGTGGTCAAGCTGGCACAGGGGAGCCTGGGGCGGGCGCTGCGGCAACTCGGCGACACCGAGGCCATGAAGCGGCGAGAAGAG
The DNA here is from genome assembly GCA_038231615.1 of Polyangia bacterium. Classification (GTDB taxonomy): domain Bacteria; phylum Myxococcota_A; class Polyangia; order Palsa-1104; family JAEUJZ01; genus JBBRLA01. The sequence goes on from JBBRLA010000123.1 coordinate 5,228, forward strand.
GCGGCGAACCGGCTCTTCCAGGGGGTGAAGAACGGGCGGGCTCAGGAGATCGTCGAGCTGGCGGCGGACGTGGGTGCCGACCGTGAGGAGGTCCAGGAGGTGCTGGAGGTGCTCTGGCTGAAGCTGCACGGGGAACTGCGGCCGGTGCTGAGGCAGGGGCCGCAGGAACGGGACCGCCTGATCGCCGGGATGCGGGCGGTACGGGAGACCATCGACGCGATCCGCCGCTACACCAGCCCGGCGCTCTCGCTGGAACGGATGATGCGAAGAATCGGGCCGGACAAAGGGCAGCGAGAGGACCGAGCATGAGCAGCGAAAAGGACGAACCCCGCGGCGACCGGGGGCCGGAGGCGGTGGCGGATCGAGGCCCGGCGGAGGGCGGGGACGGCACGGCAGAGGGCGGCGGCTCGCGAGAGGGGCGGCGGCGGCGACGGCGGGGCAGGGGAGGGCGCGGCGAGGCCCCGCGGGGGCAAAGCGTGGCGGGGGACCCGGCCCGGGAGGGCGATGGAGGGCAGGTGGCCGGGGTCGCCGGCCGGGAGCCGGTGAGTCAGGAGGGTGGCCGGGACCAGGGAGCCAGGGAGGGGGGTAGACCGCGAGGGCGGCGTGGATCGAGGCCCGGCGGGGATGCGCGGCAAGGGCGTCCGACACAGGGTCCCGCGGATCGTCCGCCGGAGCCAAGGGCCCGTCAGGAGGGCCAGCCGGAGTCAAGGGCCCGTCAGGAAGGCCAGCCGGAGTCAAGGGCCCGTCAGGAAGGCCAGCCGGAGCCAAGGGCCCGTCAGGAAGGCCAGCCGGAGCCAAGGGCCCGTCAGGAAGGCCAGCCGCGACGAGGGGAACCAGGACGCCGGGGGGAGGCGGGGCGCCGCGGGCGAGGGCCACGACGGGAGGGTCAGGATCGCCAAGCGCAGCCTGGTTTCGGGGAGCCGGGCCGTCCGCTGCCGGACAGAGGGCCCCGAACGGCCCCCGGGGACATCTCCGCGGAAGGGGCGGGGGCGACCTCATCGGCTGGAGGGGTGGACCGCATCTCCCGATCGGCCCAGGGCCGCTCGTCGAGCCAGGGCCGCTCGTCGAGCCAGGGCCGCTCGTCCAGCCAGACCCCGACCCGGCAACCCCGCGAGGGCCAGCCAACCGGGCAACTTCGGGAGAACCAGCCAGCCGGAAAACTCCGGGAAAACCAGCCGGCCCCGTCTTCTCATGCGCCTCCCGGCATGGAGTTCCCGCCCGAGGAACTGTGGGCTGCCGCCCTGGTTCCCACCACCAAGGACGAGGGCACCGAGCCGGAACCTTCCGCGCCGCCTTTACCGCCCCCGCCAAGGACCGCCCTGGACGTCCCCGCCGAGACCCCGGCTCGGATGATTCATGTGGTGGGCATCAAGTTCCGCCCCGCCGGGACGATCCAGGAGCTGGACAGCGGCGTCGAGACGTACGCCCGCGGCGATCTGGTGCTGGCCGATACCGATCGCGGCGCCCGCATCGGCCAGGTGGCGGTGGGGTCGATGTGGGCCCACAGCCCGGACGCTCTCCGCCGGGTCATCCGTCGGGCGACTCCCGATGAGGAGCGGGGCATCCTCCAGCGTTCGGACAAGGACCACGAGACCTTCATCTACTGCAAGGATCGCATCCGCGAGCGCCGCCTGCCGATGAAGCTCATCCAGGTCGAGGTGAATCAGGCCAGCCAGAAGGCGTCGATCTTCTTCGCCTCCGAGGAGCGCTTCGACGTGCGCGATCTGATTCGCGACCTGACGCAGCACCTGCGCCTGCGCATCGAGATGCGGCAGATCGGCGTGCGCGACGAGGCCAAGCTGGTGGGTGGCATCGGCGACTGCGGCCGGGAGCTATGTTGCACCACGTGGCTGCCGGCCTTCATGCCGGTGTCGATCAAGATGGCCAAGGACCAGGGGATGGCGCTGAACCCGAGCAAGCTGGCGGGGCAGTGCGGGCGCCTCAAGTGCTGCCTGGTCTACGAGCACGAGACCTACAAGGAGATGAGCAAGGGGCTGCCAAAGGTGGGCAAGCGGGTAAACACCCCCGCCGGCACCGCCAAGGTGATTGAGCTGGACATCCTGGCCCAGCGGGTGCGGGTGCTCTTCGACCAGGGGGGCACCGAGACCTTCCCCGGGTCGGTGGTCTCGCTTTTGACCCCGGCCAGCCAGAGCAGCGGCGGCGGCTCGGAGAAGACGCCTTCCCTCGAGTCCGTCCGGGTGTCGGAGATCTCCTCGCGGATCTCGTCGATTACCCCCATCGGCACCCCCGAGGTCCCCCCGAAGGGGGAGTAACCCCACGACCTTCTCTCCCCTCTTGCCCGGCGAGGCGCGACCGCTGGCTGGCCCCGGATGCATCTGCTAGGCTGTGTTCTATGCAGCCAGCCCAGCAATATCTATCTCTTCCGAAGGATGAGGGGCCATTCCGGGCAGATCAGATCCGCGACGGCGACCCTTACGAGTTGTCCAACGGCCACCCGATCTTGTGCATGGGCGCCGGCGAGCGGCACGGCGAAGGGAACCTGGTAGGCGCGGCCACGCTGGGTACCGATCCCGACGTACGCGGCGCCGCTGGCGTGGATGTGGGCCACTCCTTCAACGAGGGGAAGAACCTGCGCGCCCCGGACATCTCCGTCGGTATCGAGGGGAACCAGCCGGGCTGGTCCCAGAAGCTCCCGCCCCTTGCCGTCGAGTACGCGGACACGGGCCAGGATGAAAAGCAGCTTCAGCTCAAGATCGGGGAGCTTTTGGCTGCCGGCACGAAATACATCTGGGTCGTGCGCCTGACGGGCCCGCGTCGAGTCGAGGTCTACGAGAAGGGCAAGGCCAAGCGCGTCGTGGATGAAGATGGCGCGCTCTCGGCGCCGGGGGTGCTGAAGAACAACTACAAGGTAGCCGAATTGTTCGATCGTGCCGCGGGCAGCCGGGCCATGCTGCGCAACCTCCTGCAACAGGAAGGCTACGAGGGCCTGGACGATCTTCGGGCCCAGGAGCAGGCCCGGGGGCAGGCCCAGGCGCTCTTGACCGTGCTGTCGGCCCGTGGCCTTCAGGTCAGCGAGGAGATCCGCCAGCGCATCGAGGCGTGCGCCGATCTCCCCACGCTGACTTGCTGGCTGGCGCGCGCCGTCCTGGCGGCTACCGCTTCCGCGGCCATCGAGTAAACCTCAGCCCAAAGCGCGTCTACTTCAATCAACCGGCGTCCTCGCCTGATCTCTACCCCGCGAAAATCTTTCCGGTAAGGTTTGCAAGGCCCCCGCTGGTGCCGAGATCTCCGGGCATGCGTCAACCTTTTTTCCTATCGAGGCTGCTTGAGGCCGCCTTGTGTGCTTCCGATCGAGTTGGCCTGTATATCGAAGCACGCCAGGTCGAAGACGAAGTCACGCTGACACCGCATTTCGCCCGTGCCAGTTAGAGCACGCATTCTGTTTATGTCTTGGGCTCGACCAGCCTGAGTTGGTGAAAGTAGTACCGGGCAAAGCCGCGATCGCGCGTGAGCAGTTGTTGCGCCCGGATCTGTGCGTGCGCGGCAATCAGGAAGTCGGCGACAAGTCGTTCTCGCTTGCCGCCCTTGCGCCGGTACTCACGCCACAGATCACCAGCCAGATCAGCACACGCTTGATCGAAAGGATCAAACTGGATTCCAGCCGCCGAGAATGCTTTGTGCATCATCGGTGCGTCCGGGAAGTTGGCCCGGACCTCGGCCCACACGATCGGACAGACCACAAGCGCCCCGAGTCCTCGGGCCTCCCGGAGCGCGTTCAACGACGCGGTCCCGAAAGCGGGACTGCTGGTAAGCACGTCCAGCAGCACCGAGCTGTCAACGGCGGTGATCACAGTCCTCATCGTCCAGCGCGGGGCCGCGGGTCTCGGTCAAAAAGGCGTCCACATCCATGGGCCCGGGAAGCAGCCCGACCAGTGCATCCATCGGATCAGCCGGCCGGACACAGCGGGCGATGAGTGTCCCGCCAGATTCCTCGAACTCCAATTCTTGACCGGGCATGATCCCGAGGCTGTCTCGGAGAGCCTTGGGAATTGTGATCTGGCCCTTCTCGCTGACCACGGTTCTCATACTTTCATGGTAGGAATTCCTACTCTCCTGGTCAAGCCCTGTCGAGCCATTTCGATCTGCTATCTTCTGTGTTCCATGGACCTTCCCATTCGCAGCTTTTCCGAGTCCTTCAACATGGCGTCCTACTTCCTGGACCAGCGCCTGGCCGAGGGGCGCGGGGACCATCCGGCGGTCATTGACGAGGCCGGCTGCCACACCTACCAGCAGGTCCATGACCGGGCCGCGGCCCTGTGCGGGGCGCTGTGGGCCCATGGGGTGCGCCCGGAGGACCGCTGCCTCATCGGGCTCTTCGACGGCGTCGAGTTCGCCGAGAGCTTCTTCGGGGTGCTCAAGGCCGGCGCGGTGGTGGCCATGGTCAACCCCGAGCTGCCCGACGAGGACTACCGGTACTACCTGCGCTACACCCGCTGCCGGGCGCTGATCGTCGACGCGGGGCTTTTGCGGCGCATCGCCCCGCTGCTCTCGCAGGCGGATTGCCTGCGGGTCATCGTGGTCGTTGGGGGCGATGTGCACATCGGCCATCCGGGGGCCCCCGGGGTGCCCCTGTTGCGCTTCGACGACGCCTGCGCCGGCCCGCGGCGGGAGACCTACCCTACCAGCAAGGACGATCCCGCGGTGTGGCTCTTCACCAGCGGATCGACGGGAAAGCCCAAGGCGGCGGTGCATTTCCACCACGACTTCCCCTACAACACCGAGGGCTACGCCCGGCAGGTGTTGGGCATCTGCCGGGACGACGTGACGCTGGCGGTGCCCAAGCTCTTCTTCGGCTACGCCACCGGGTCGAACCTGATGTTCCCCTTCGCCGTCGGCGCCACCACGGTGCTGTTCCGCGAGCGGGCCACGCCGGAGCGGCTCTTGGCGCTGATCGCCCGGCACCGGGTCACGGTGCTGACTTCGGTGCCGACGATGATCAACCGGATGCTGGAGCATGACCCGCACGCCGACCTGCGCCCGCTGCGGGTGTGCATCTCCGCGGGCGAGGCGCTGCCCGAGGAACTCTACCGGCGCTGGCTCTTGGCGTATGGGGTCGAGATCCTCGACGGCATCGGCTCGGCGGAGCTGTTCCATATCTACATCAGCAACCGCTTCGGCGAGGTGCGCCTCGGGTCGCTGGGGCGGCTGGTGCCGGGTTATGAAGCGAAGGTCATGCGCGGCGATGGCACGGAGGCGGAGCCTGGGGAGATCGGGACGCTGCACGTGCGCGGGGACTCGGCGGCGCTGTGCTACTGGCAGGCCCACGAGAAGAGCAAGGAGACCCTGCGCGGGGACTGGGTGGTCTCGGGGGACCTCTTTCATCGAGACCCGGAGGGGTTTTTCTTCTATGACGGGCGGGCCGACGACCTGCTGAAGGTGGGCGGGATCTTTGTGTCGCCGCTGGAAGTGGAAGGGGTGCTCTTGCGTCACCCCCGGGTGGTCGAGGTGGCGGTGGTCGGCGAGGAAAACGAGTCGGGGCTGGTGCGGGCGCTGGCCTATGTGGTGGTGCGCGGGGAGGGTGCGGGAGACGCGCTGGCGGAGGAACTGATCCAGTTCGTCAAGGCAACGCTGGCGCGCTACAAGGCGCCGAGCCGGGTGGAGTTCGTGTCGGCGCTGCCTCGTTCGGATCGGGGGAAGGTGCTGCGCCGGGTGCTTCGGGCAAAAGACCCGGTGAAAGGCCAGGACGTCGGCCCATGACGCGCAGCGCGCTGCGGACGCCCCGGCTGCTGGGGCACCTTACGTGGGAGGAGGCTGCCGAGGAGGCGACGCCGGGGAACGACGCAGAGCGGGCGCTGATGCTGGTGCCGATCGGGTCCACCGAGGCGCACGGGCCGCACCTGCCGCTTCTGACGGACGTACTTCTGTCGGAGGAACTGTGCGCTCGGGTGCAGGCGGCGCTGGTGCACAAGGGGCAGGCGGCGCTGATCGCTCCGTCCCTGTGCTATGCGGTGACCGAGTTCGGGGCCTCGTTCGCGGGCACCGTGTCGATCGGGCCGGAGACGGCGACGGCGCTTTACACGGATGTGTGCCTGGGGCTGTTCCGCGGCGGGTTTTCCCGGGTGTGCCTGGTGAACAGCCACCTGGAGCCGGCCCATGTGGAGGCGCTGCGCCGGGCCTGCGCGGAGGTCGAGCGGCGCAGCGGCCGGCGGGTGGCGTTCCCCGACCAGACACAGCGCCGCTGGGCGCGAACGCTGACGGAGGAGTATCGCCGCGGCACGTGCCACGCGGGGCGCTATGAGAGTTCCCTTTTGCTGGCGGCCCGGCCGGGGCTGGTGCGGGACGAGGTGCGCCGGGGGCTGCCGCGGAACGAGCCGGATTTCCTGGGGGCGATGCGGGCCGGGGTGACCGACTTCGCGGTGGCGGGCGGCCCCCGCGCCTACTTCGGCGACCCGGAACAGGCCTCCGCTGAGGAGGGCGACGAGATCTACGGGTGGCTTTTGACGATGGTCTTGACCACTTTGTCGGAGGTGTGGCCGGAGGGGGCTGATCTACCGGAGGGTGCGTAATGTCCTACGCAGGGCGTCGCAAGGCTTCTCAGGTCTGCGGCGCTCAGCCGGCAATGTCCTCGCCGCCGTCCACGTTGATCACGTTGCCGGTGATCCACCCTCCCAGGGGATGACTGAGCAGGGCCACCGCCGCCGCCACGTCTTTGGGGGTGGTCAGGCGCCCCGAGGGGTTGCGCTTCTGCGCCTCCTCGATCATGCGCTCGTTGCCGGGGATCTTGCGCAGCGCCGGGGTGTCGGTGACGCCGGCGCAGAGGGCGTTGGCGGCGATGCCCCGGGGCGCCAACTCGTAGGCCAGCTGCCGGACGTGGGATTCCAGGGCGGCCTTGGCCGCCGAGACCGCGCCGTAGCTCGGCATGATGCGGTGGCCCCCCGCCGAGGTCAGCGCGAAGATCCGCGACCCCCGGGAAAGCAGCCCGCGCCCGACCAGGTCTTGCACCCAGTACACCAGCGAGTGGCCCATGACGTCGCTAGTCATGTCCATGTGCGATTTTCCGATAACCTCGGTCCCGCTCTCGGCGATGAAGGGCCGCAGCGTCCCGAAGGCCAGCGAGTGCAGCACCACCCGCACCCTGGGGCCGTCGCCTACGATGGGATCCTCCGTCGTGCGGCGAACCATCTCCGCGACGATGTCGCGGCGCTTGCCCTCGTCGGCGGCGTTGGCGTTGAAGAACACCGCCTGCGGGCCGATCTCGCGGATCTGGCCGGTGATGCGTTCGACGTTGGGCAGGGTGCCGCGCCGGTCCAGGTGCACCCCGAAGATGTTCATGCCGCGCCGGGCCAATTCCAGGGCGGTGGCCTCGCCAAACCCGCTGGAGGCGCCCAGGATCAGCGCCCAGCCGGAAAGGCGCAAGGGGAGGAGGGTATCGGCGGTCAGCGTCTGCGTCATGCCAGCGGGGATATCACGCTATCGCTTGATCTGGAAGATGATCAGCCCCAGGTCCTTGGCGCCGCCGACGTTGCTTTCGTCGAAAGCGGTCTGCGCGGCGGACCCGGCCGGCCCCAGCGCCAGCGCCTGGATGGAGTAGGCGTCCTCGCGCACTGGGGCGGTCACCCCGTTGCCCGGGGTGCAGTCCAAGTCCACCTGGATGGGCTGCGCCGGGTTGCCTTGGGCTGCGAGCACCAGGCGGATGGTGGTGATGTTCGCGTCGGCGCAGGAGAGCGCCGGGGCGGTCATCGGGTCGGCTTGGTTGGCATCGACCAGCCGCCACGACAAAGAGAAGCTCGACGCATTGTTTGAGCCGCAGGCGGAGGGCCCGAATGCGACGAGCCCGACCCACCCGAGGCACAGGAGCAGCCGGGACATTGCTTTCCAAGCTTGCTGCACGTCGATGCCAGCCGACGAGACGAGAACCTTCGATGGCGTCATGTTTCCTCCTTGCGATGCCAATGAATCAAGCCCTGCCAACTTCCCGAAAGGTCAGGGGGAGGCCGGCTCTTGCTTGGGCGGCTGTGGTGGCTTGGGCTTGCCCCACTCCAAGACCTTCACGCCACCTTGGGGCCCGGGGTTTTGAAACGATCCCTGGTCGCCACCCCAGTAGACCTTGCCAGCGCCAGGCGGCGTGTCCCCGGCCTTTTGCGGCACACCTCCTGGCCCAAACTTCTCCCGACCCTTTCGCCCTGCCACCACGGTGCCGGCGGCGCCCTTGCCGCGGCCTTTCCCGGCACTCCCGGGGAAGCGCGAGGCCGGCTCGGGCGGCTCGCCGGTGAGCTGCGCCGCCACCCGCTCGACCTCATGGGCCGACTGCATCTGCGCCACCACCTCGTCGCGGGTGCGTGAGTGCAAACCGGCCTGCACGTTGGGCAGGTACGCGGTCTCTCTCAGCGCCGCGTGACGATCCGGACCCGAGAGGACCAGGTCGCCCAGGTGGTTGGCCTGAAAATCTCCATCGCGCACCGCCACGTACCCCTCGTCCAGTTCGGCGGAGCGCGCCGGTCGCGCCTGCTCGGCACGCACCTGCGAGAGCCGCGTCCCCGCCGGCAGGTTCAGCCGCACCGGCTGCCCGCTCCACCGCGCGGGCCGCCAGGCGACGACGTTGTCGCCGACGCGGAACTCGACCCACGCAGGGGACCAGATGTCGCCCGGTACCCAGCCCCAGGGGCACGAGGGCACGTCGGTCTCGACCCAGCGGCCGTAGTGCTCGGTGACCCAGCTCACCGGCTGCTCGCCGACGAAGGTCCAGCCGTTTTCGGACATCGCCCAGTGGCCCTTGGCATAGGGGTGGAAGTCGGGGCCGTAGACCGCCGGGTTCGGGCAAAAGAGGGTGCCGAAGCGATCCGCCAGCACCCAGGTGCCGTAGTCGTTGAGCACGTCTAAGAAGGCGTCCATGCACACCTGTGGGCGTCCTCCCGGGCCCTGCCGGGCGCGGCACACCGCGGAAAGGCCTTCCGCGTTGACCAGCGCGTCCAGACCCGGGGTCTCCGACGGGGGCCTGGCGGCACCCACAGAGGATGACGACCCGCCAGCCAGCACGAGCAGCACGGCAAGCGTCAGGCACAGGCCGCCAAAGCCTTGAAAAGGCCGCTTGCCCGCGATTCCGCGATCGTCTTTACACGCCATGCACTCTCTTCTTTATGACGGCCGACCACAATTGTCATTCTTTGCTTCGTCCATAAACTTGTCGAGGCGAGTTTTCTGGTTTCCGGCAACTTCGAGTGCTCGCAGGGCGCGTAACCGGCTATGCACCGTCACCTCGTTGACGCACCACGTCGTGCGTTTTTTGCGCTGCAAGTGGCGGAAACACGGGAACTCTGCTGTTTTTCTTAGATGGCATGGGAGATGCTTGGTTGCCATGTACGTCCATGACAGCAAACGTTGGTAATCGATAGCGATGGTGGCGATGGCGGTAAAGACGCGGGAGATGGCACGGCTGACCCGGGTAGCGGTGATTCTGAACCAGCAGGCCCGCGGGGTGAACGCGCGGCAGATCGCGCGTCTCTCGAAGATGCATCCCGAAGGCGATATTTTCGTTTCCACCAGCGTCGAACACAGCCAACGCATCGCGCGCACGGTGGTCGAACGGGGCTACGACCGGGTGCTGCTCGGCGGCGGGGACGGTACCTTCGTCCGCTGCGTGACGGACCTGGACGCCGAGGCGCGGCGGGCCAACGTGCCGCTGCCCGGCGTGGGGGTGCTGCGCATGGGGACAGGCAACGCGATGGGGTTTTACCTGGGCTCGCGGGGCACCGACGAGCAGGGCCTGCGGGCGGACCTGCACCGGGCGCGGGGCGAGGCCGGGACGGGGGCGCTAAAGCCGCTGCACCTTTTGCGGGTGAACGGCAAGCTGACGCCCTTTGCCGGGACCGGCCTGGATTCGCAGATTTTAGAAGACTACATCATGACCACGCGGATGCTGGACCAGCTCCACCTGGGGCCGCTGGTCAGCTCGCCGCTGCGCTACGCTCTGGCGGTGGCCTTCCGTTCTTTGCCGCGGTTCCTCTTCCGCAAGCTGCCGATCGTCGAAGCGCGCAACGTCGGCGGGCCGGCGTTCCAGGTGGGCCCCGATGGGCGACCCGACCCGACGCCGCTGCCGGCGGGCACGGTGCTCTATCGTGGGCCCTGTACCCTGGCGGGTGCGGCGACCATCCCCTGTTATGGCTTCAATGTCAGGATCTTTCCGTACGCGGACTTCCTGCCGGGGAAGTTCCATCTGCGCTGCACCGACGCCTCGGCCTTCGAGACGCTGATGCACCTGCCGGCGGTGCTGCGGGGGAGCTACCGCAGCCCGACCATCCGCGACTTTCTCTGTGACACGGTGGAATTGCGGCTCTCGCAGCCGGTGCCGATGCAGGTGGGCGGGGACCTGCAGGGCGAGCGCAGCGACTTCATGCGCATCGAGATGAGCGGTCCTCCAGTCTCCGTGATCGGCTCATAAAAGCATCTAGTGGTGCGCTGCGGAAATCCCGGGTCACTGAACGGATGGCTCAAGCGGCCCTTTTCTTGAGCTGGCGCAGCTTGTAAGGATGGGCCATCTTCTCATTGTAGTACTCGATAAAGGCGTTGAGCCTGGTGCGTAGCTCATCCAGTGATGAA
>JBBRLA010000124.1:0-15742 GCA_038231615.1 Polyangia bacterium
AAAGAGCTGCTCCAAAATGCTCGATCTCTCAGATCGGAGGGCTGCGCCCCCAAGTGGCCACTGTAAGTCCGTGCAGTGCCGCACCGATTGCGTCTCGCGCTCTTCACCGAAATTGCGCGCTTTCATACCCCCTGCCAACACTTCCACCTGTACAACTGGTTGTGCGCGGCGGTGGGGAAGCAATGCGTGGTGAGCCCGCAATTTCCGACAGGCAACGGCACGGTAGATCTGGTGCTGCGCTGGGAGGCGCATGTAGGCGTGATCGAGGTGAAGAGCTTCGTGAACATGTACGAACTCGGGCAAGGGCAGAAGCAAGCGGCCGAGTATGCGGTCAAGCTGGGCCTATCCGCCGCGACGCTGGCGGTGTTCGTGCCCGTGACCGATGAGGAAGTGCTACGAAAGCTCTCGGGGCACAAGCAAGTCGGGGGGATCCCGGTGACTACGGTGGCCATCTACTGGGATGGGTAGAGCGAGCCGGGTCGCACGAGTGACCGGCCGCTGGCTGCTCGCCGAGTCCCGGACGCGAACACGCGTCCTATTGCGCCGGACCTTGCGGATACCATGATTCAGGATCCGCGATGGGGTTGTGTGTGACGTACTGGTCGTACATGCCCTTCACTCCCTCATAATACATATCGCTGGCAAGGGGTACCGGCAGCCACTTCCAGCAACGTATAAACGTCTGACGCCTGAACATATGCATCGGTGATTGGGACTGTGTATCCCTGGTGCACATAGGGCGGGATCTTCCTGCCCTGGAGACTGGCTGAAAATGCAATGCCACTCCCATCGCCCAACTTCACCTAACTCCGGGCGCCGCAAGGACTTCGGGGACTGCCCGCTGTCCGATGAAGGTGCTATCTTTGCCTACATCTAAAAAGGCGGCGGCAATTCGTATACACCGGCCCTTAGGGCCATGTGCAAATTCGGGTAAAAAGGTGCCCTAAACGGCCTCTTTTCCGCTGGCACGCCGATTGCTGTTGATTACTGACGATGGAATCCAAGAAATCAGTCACTGACACCCATCCCACGGCAATCCATTCCTCTGAGGTTCTGAAGACCACCATGACCGATACTGCCAAAGACACGACCCACGTCACCACGACCAGCGTCACTACGACAGACACTGGCGCAACCTTCGATCTGGAAGGCTCGGCCAAGATCATCGACAATGTCAGCGTACACATCAACGCCATCGCCGAGGTTCTCGGGGTGGATCTGGCGAATTCCAACAAGGTGTCCGCTCCCCCTGCCGGCTACCGGAGCTACATCCCCGACGTGGCGCGAACCGGCGCCATCGCCATGAAGCAGGCGCCGGACATCTATGGCACCCTGCTTTTCTCGCCAGACCAGCTCTATAACGGTGGCAACGGGATTGTCGCCATGACCATCGCCCAGAAAAAGGTCGACGAACTCTCGTCGGCGGTCGGCTACCACCTGAACATGTTGAAAGGTACGGTGGCCAGTCAGACCACCGATCTGGTGAATGCGACCAAGTTTACCGGCGACAGCTTGCTGACCCCGGCGCCGGTGCGCACGCGCATCGCGGCGGTGGCCGGGCCGATGCTGTCGATTCTTGCCGATGCGAACAAGAACGTGCAGACCACGCGAGGCAAAAATGCGGGCCTGCGCACCACCAATATCGACCCCCTGATAGAGGCCGAGGCCACCGTGGAGCGTCTCACGCAGGAGAACGCAGTGCTGCGCGGCGGGGAGATCTCGGCGACCCCGATTTCGGCCCCGAAGAAGCGCACGCGGACTCCTGCCAAGGGGACGGGTGGTACGCCGCCCAAGCCCCGGAAGAAGCGCTCGGGCGGGAAAAAGCCGGGAGGGTCGCCGACCCCGACCGTCATCCAGGGACGCACTACACCGCGCTGAGGGGAGCGCCTGGCTGCCCTCGATCAGGCCATCGCAGCCTTTAATCAGGTATTGACCCGCCTCAGCCCCTGATTGGCATGCCGCCGGAGACATCGCCCGGCAGTCGGCCTACCCCGAGACCCGCCACGACGAGACCCACGCCCACCGACCCGCCGCTGCCCTATCCCGTAGATTTGCTCCGGCTGCCCAATGAATTTCCTTCTTCCAGCGACGGCTTTATGATCCCCTACTGGCCCGTTTGGCCAGATCATCGTAGATGCCCAGCAACCGCGGGCGATCACATTCCCAGTTCAGTTTTTCAAGACCCTGTTTCCAGGCAACATGACGCATCGTCCGAAGCTTTTTTCGATCATGCCCCAGCAAAAGGAAAATTTCAGCCAGTCGCTGGTCATCCCCATAGGGATAAAACATCCCAGCCTGCTCGTCGAGCGTCAGATGATTGCCGATCACGTCGGTGGCGCAAACCGCCAGGCCGGCGATCTGGTACTCGTAGATCTTGCTTGAGGTGACAAAGTCATAGTTGCGGCAGAGCGATGGATGTACCGCCAGTCCCACCTCGTCTTCCCCAGCGATGGCCGCTTCGATCAGCTCGACGGCCCCGGATACCGGCGGGCAGAGCTTCACCCGCCCCGCAAGGCCCAGCTCTTCGACACGACGAAAGAGCAATGCCTCATCCTCACGAGAAATCCTGCCCCTGATGGTAAGATGCACATCCAACCTATCGCTAAGCGCGGAGTGCTGCGGTGATCCATCCTGCACTCGGCTCATCGCCCGCAACACATCGTCGGTCCCGTGCTGATTCAGGCCCACGTTCGCGGCATGGTAGAGCAAACGCAGAGACCCCGGCCTTCCCGGCGGCTGGGTCAGGGGATCGGGCGCATTGCAGAGGGGCGGAACATTTCGCACGATCACGGGCTGCCGAATGCCATATTGTTGGGCCAGTTCAGTAGCAATCAGCTCGTTGACCGTCATCACCACCGCCGCGCCCCGGATGTGCCGAGCCTCGGCGACCTGCCGGGCACGCCGCTGACCCGGGGACAAATCGGGCGTCTCATCCACATAGAGTTCATGGGCATCATATAAATAGGGGCGCCCGCGCACCCTTCCCGCCCAGGCGACGGCTGGCAACGTGTTCAGGTCATTCCCATGATACACGTCGCACTTCATCGAGGCGGCTTTGACCATGAGTTCGATCGCCGAGGTGGCCACGGCAAACTCGGCGATGACGCCAATCCGCGAGAGCCACGCCTCCGAGAGCCACTCCGAAAGGCGAAGCGCGGCCCGCTGGCGCAGCGCCGTCGTGCCCCAGATGAGCCGGGGCAACACGCCCCTCCGTCGACGATCCAGGCGCCAGGTGGCAAAGGCCCAGTCCTGCGGATCTGGGATCAGGCTGTCGTTGGGTCCGATGACCCCGAGGACCGTGACTTCATGGCCCGCCTCCACCAGGGTCTGGGCGTGACGAATCACCCGCCCATCAAAAGTGATGGGATTGGCTACCAGCATGCAAATACGCATTATCGCTCACTTGATTTGGTGGAAGACCCGGGCATGGAAGTCGATACTTCTCCCAAGGGCCTGCGGATGTAAAGGGATGCGGCGCGTCACGCAGATTCTATACTTTCGGCGTCTGTTGCGGCAGAATGGCTATCATTTCCCATCCAGTCATCAACCACCTGGCAAGATTCCTGCAAGCAACAGACCCAGCATTGGCGTAAGGCCGACCAAGGAGCGGAAAGCATGGATGTACTCTCGGGTGCTGATGTGGCAACCTTTCTTGGGAAGCCGTTGCGGGGACCCAGTCTTGAGATCAGTCACCCCGCGGATCTCGGCGAATGTGACCCCGGCAGTCTGGTGTGGATCAGGGAGGCGACAGCCGCGCGCCTCGAATTCCTCGACCGAGGTCGCCCGTCACTGGTCATTTGTACTTCTGAAGCCGGGGAACGGATCGAGCAGCCCCGGATCATCACTCCCCGTCCTCGCCTGGACTTCGTTCTGGCGATCACCCAGTTCTTCAAACCGCCGCGTGTGGTGGGAATTGACCGGACCGCGATCATCGAGTCTGGGGCAAAGATCGGAAAGAATGCGCGCATCGGTGCTTATGTTCGCATCGGCCCTCAGGTCTGTATCGGCGACGACTGCGATATCAGCTCCGGTGTTTCGATAGAAGGGCGCGTTTTTATCGGCAACCGCTGTATCATCAAATCCAACAGCGTGCTGGGAGACCAGGGGTTTGGCTTCGCTTACGATGAGAATGGAGTTCCCCGACATTTTCCGCATCTGGGCAAGCTGATCCTGGAGGACGATGTCTGGATCGGCGCCTGTACCCATGTGGGATTGGCCACTTTGGGGACGACTCGAATTGGACAAGGGACGAAGATCGACGATCTGGTGCAGTTTGGACATAATTGCAAGGTGGGTCCAAATACTTTGATCATGGCCCATGCGGTGCTTTGTGGCGGGGCCGAGGTCGGCGCTTCCTGCTGGATCGCCCCCAACAGCGTGATCAAAGAAAAAGTCCGGCTCGGCGATCGAGTCACCGTGGGACTGGGGGCTGTCGTACTCCACGATGTGGAAGCGGGGATGGTCGTGGTCGGTGTGCCGGCGAAGCCCATCAAGCCGGGCCGGACACGAAACGAGTAGCCGGAGGGCGGAGTTCATGATGACGGGCAAAAGAGTGATGGTTCTGGCGCCACATACAGACGATGGAGAATTCGGTTGTGGAGGCACGATCGCTCGTCTGGTGAGGGAAGGCAATGAGGTCTACTACGTGGCCTTCTCGACAGCCGAAGAATCGGTTCCCGAAGGCCTGCCGCGCAACATCTTGGAGATCGAAGTCAAGGAGGCCACGGCCATTCTGGGCATCGATCCAGGCCGTCTCCTCATCTATCACTATACGGTGCGCACCCTGCACCTGCACCGCCAGGCGATCCTGGAAGAGATGGTGCGCATGAAGCGGGAGATCCAGCCGGATATGGTCCTTTTGCCTTGCAGCCATGACCTTCACCAGGACCATGAGACGGTCACCAAGGAAGGGCTGCGGGCCTTTCGCAATGGGTCCATGCTGGGTTATGAAATGCCGCGCAACAACATCACCTTCACCAGCCAGTGCTTCGTGACGCTGCGGGAAGAGGACGTGGTCAAGAAGGTGACCGCGCTGCGCTGCTACGAGTCGCAGAAATTTCGCGGTTACACAGACGAGCAATACATTCGCGCGATGGTCATCACCCGCGGTGTGCAGATCGGTGTGCAGTATGCCGAGTCCTTTGAAGTCCTGCGCTGGGTAATGCTCTAACAGAATCCCCTGGACCGGGCAGCTTTTGGCGTACCTCCTCGCTCCCTCGGTCACGTACAGTAGTACGCTCCCTCGGTCGCTGCGGGGGTGCGCCAAAATCTGCTCCGGCCAGGTGCTTCTTGCTGACTTTTCGTCTGCTGACTTTTCGTCAACTTGACCCGGGATAAACGGAAGCACGCACCGGCTGGGGCCTTCATGGTAGAGTGATGTCCTCATGGGTTTTATCGAAGATCTGAAAAATGGGCTCCCGGGCATCCATTTCGCCATCCCGGCGACGTTCCAGGTCCACGAGGAGCGGGAGCGTCGCACGGTCATGGTTGACAACGAGCGCCGGGTCGGCTGGCATGTCATCCACGCCCCCTGGCGCCTGGACCTGCGCCCGGTGCATGACCAGGCCCTGCGACAAGACGTCGAGCGCGGCGCGCGGCAGTCCTTCCAGGACCAATACGTGCAGCTTGCCGCCGAGGCCCCGAAGGACCGGGTGCCATCCCGCACCGCTGACCCCGAATGGTCCCCGGTGGTGGATGTGCAGTACGTGCAGGTGGGGGGGGCCCCGGCGCTCTTCATTCTGCGCCGCCTGGCCTATGAACCGGGCCTGGAGGTGGTCCTGGGCAGCCTGCTGATTCCCCTTTCCACGGGGATCTGCGAGATCACTGCCTTTCAGCGCTCCTCTGACGCCGGCCAGCGCGAGTCGATGCTGCTGACGCTGGCCATGCAGCAGAACCCGGGGGAAGAGGCGCCGAAGTTGGCCCGCAAGCTGGGGCAGCCGTACTTCGACGATCCGAAGCACGACGCCCAGTTCCCCACCCACCCGTTGACCTGTGTGCGGGCGGCGCTGCGCTGGGTGATGGAGGGCGGGGCCGACCTGATCAAGGTGACCGCCCCAATGCCGGTGATGGAGCCCGGCGAGGTCGAGTTCCCGGCCGCCGAATGCGCCATCGTGCCGCCGCCGCGCTATCTGCCGCTGCCCCCGGGGACGGTGCCGGTGCCGCGGACCATGGCGGTGCTGACGCGGGTGCCGCTGGAGGCCGGCGAAAGTCCGATCATGCTGGACGTGTGGCTGGTCAACGACGTGACCATCCCGGGGGATGCCCTGGACCGGCAACAGCAGCTTCTGGACCTGGCGAAGCGCAACGCCTGGGAGTGGGAGAAGCAGGGCGCCAAGGAAGTGGACGTGCACATCCGGGCGCTGCCCCCGCAGGGCGATGAGGTGCGGGTGGCCGCCGAGATCCTCATGCGCATCGGCGAGGCGAAGAGCCAGTCGGTGGCGCGGTGGCTGGCGGCCCCGGACGGGCGGGTCTACCGCATGACGGTGGGCGCGCCGTCCCACGTCCCGATGGAGGACCTTTCCCGGGATGTCGACGCGGCGCTGGCCTCGTTCCGGCAGATCAAGACCGCCACGGTTAGCGGCGCCTGGCTCACCTCCGACCTGAGGCTGCGGCCCAAGGCAGCGCCGGCAGAGGCGCCGAAGAACGCCTGAGCATCCCGTACCCAGCGCTTACCAGTGCTCCCAGTGCCAGCGCTCGGACGGGACTGTGCGCTTAAAGCCGAACTGGCGGGCGTGGCGCTTCAGCCAGCGCTGAGCGCCGCGGAGGCTCATGTCCAGGTCCAGGGCATGGCCGCTCTGGTGATTCGAGGTCCCCGGGCGCGACGCCAGCGACCCGCGTCCTCGCTGGTACAGATGGAAGAGTTCTTCCTGCTGATCCTGCGTCCGAAAGCCACTGACCACTGCCAGGTCCACTCCACCGTGACGGGCGGCGTCGCGCATGTGCAGGAACGCCGCCGCGGTTTGCACCTCGGCCTGGACCTTGCCCTGGGTCGCCAGATCCACCACGGCCAGGACGAAGGGGCGGCTGTCCCGATAGCCGACGGCGGCGCGGGCGACAAGGCCGCGATCTGCGTGGATGCGCGCGGCCAGGGCGGTGGCGGTGGTCCACGAAGGACCGGAGGCCCGCAGCGCGGTGCCGGGAACGGAGATCCCAGAAAGGGCTATCGTGAGCAGCAGGGCGAGACTCGACATCAACTGCCATGGTACCGGGGTTTATGGAGGTTTTGGCCGGAAAAATCGCCTGGTTCGCGATCTTTATCATCGGGATTGCGCCGGGTTCCTGGGCACTTTCAGGCCGCCCTCGTCGAATGAGAGGCCGATACGCGGCTCTGTGGCATCGTCTGGTTAGCGGTCCAGGAAAAGGTCTTCCACGGAAGCGGTGGCGGCGCGAGACAGCCACCCTTGCAAAAGGGCGCTGTCCTGGCAGGCCAGCACGCGTGCCTCCTGTGCCTTGTCAAGCGCGAGCCCGCGCAGTCTCAGGACCATCAGCAGAGACTGGACGAGCTGCTGCCGCAGGCGGTCCTCGGCTGCCGCGGCCTGTTTTTCGGCTGCCGCGGCCTGTTTCTTGGCGGAGGTGGCCTGTTTCTTGGCGGAGGCGGCCTGTTTCTTGGCGGAGGCTGCTTGTTCCTCGGCGGAGGCGGCTTTCTCCTCTGCCGCCGCGGCCAGCTCCCGCTCCTGTTGGACCTGCGCCGCCAGCTTCATCACTTCTTCGCTCAGCAGCGGCACCACCGCGGTGCCTGCGTAGAAGCGCAGGAAATCTCCCTCGATCCCCAGATCCAGGTCCAGCACGGTGGAGCGATAACGCCCCTCGCTTCCCAGAAGCGGCGTGTAGCGCCGGGCCGTCTGGGCCTCCAGCCGATACCCATAGATGCGCCGCCTGGCCAGATCGACTACGAAATACTCACGGATGCCGAGCCGGGCGTAGAGGGTGACGTTGGTGACGAGGTCCTTCTTGCGATCGCCGCAGTAAAGGACTTCGATGGCCAAGTCCAACCCCTTGCCCTCCTGCACGACGATGTAGCTTTTGCGCCTGCGCAAGGGCACGTCCCACGCCGCCAAAAGGTCGGGCGAAAACTCATCTTCGCCGGGATAGAACACCGGCAGGTTGCTGGCGATAAACAAAGGCCGGCCGGCACGCAGGAAGAAGGCGCGCAAGGACTCTCGGGAGCCGTAGGAGGCGTCCTGGTGCGCCTCGCTCTCGGCCATGGCCGTCCGCTCGTCCTGGGACAGGCTCGCCCAGAGATCGCTTTCGTAGTCGATGGCGGCCTGGCCCAGTTCCTGTTCCAGGGCGGCCCGTGTCGCCGCCGGCATCCGTTCCCACTCTTCCAGCGTCGGGCCGCGCGGAGCTTTGAGCTGCGTCCTGGAGGCGGTGGAGATGGCGGCGGACATGACGCAAGGATAGCCTTCCCGTTGGACGCTGGCAATGGTTCTGTCGAAGAGGTACTGGCGAGCTTGTCGATGAATGCTAAGCTTCGCCAGATGCGCTCGATCGGCCTCGCGCTCCTGCTCGCTTTCACCGTCGGGGCGGTCGCGGGTTGTGGGCTGTCACCGGGACCGGGCAACGGCGACGCAAGTCGGGCCAGCAGCGCCTCTACGCGCCGCCATCCCGTCCCGGAGCGGCTCTTTCCCGGACATGCCCTGGTCGAACTGAACGAGGGCACGGCGTTCCCCCGGGCCCGTGGCGATCTGGCTGACGGAAGCGGCGTCTCCGGCCCGGGCTTCGCCACCCTGGGCTACGAGTGGTCGCTCGGTGGGGTCTCCGTCCGCCACGAAAGGACGATCTTTTCCGGCGCCTCGGAGGCCGGGGTGGCTTCGGGGCGGGTCGCCCGACCGCTCTTGCTGCTCGCCACCGCCTCCACGGACGAAGCCGGCACCCGGGCTGACATCGGCCGCATCGCTGCGGACCCTCGGGTGCACCGCGTCGAGTCCGACCGCATCCGGCAGAAGTCGCTGGTCCCCAACGACAAGTTCTACCCCCAGCAGTGGAACCTGTCCCTCATCAACGCCGAGGCGGCGTGGAGCAAGACCGTCGGGTCCAGCCAGGTGGTGGTGGCGGTCCTGGACACCGGCATCGCGATGAACCACCCGGACCTGCAAGACCGCCTGATCGACGGCTACGACTTCGTCTCCGACCCGGAAAACGCCGCCGACGGCGGGGGTCGCGATCCCGACCCCAGTGACGCGGGCAGCATCGCCCCCAATTCCAGCGGCTTCCATGGCACCCACGTCGCCGGTATCATTGGCGCCAAGTCCAACAACGGCATCGGGGTCACCGGGGTCGACTGGCGCTGCCGCATCATGCCGGTGCGGGTCCTGGGCGTGAACGGAGGCACCGGCACCGACAGCGACATCGCCGACGCCATCCTGTGGGCCTCCGGCGAGCAGGTCGGCACCATGGTCCACGTCGCCAAGCCGGCCGACGTCATCAACATGAGCTTCGGCGGCCTGGGGATCTCCTTCACCCTTCAGCGGGCCGTGGACATGGCCATCGCCAAGGGGCTGATCGTAGTGGCCGCCGCCGGCAATCTCAGCGACCAGGCGGCGAGCTACTCTCCCGGCGGGCTCGACGGAGTGATCACCGTCTCGGCAGCCCAGCCGGACAGCGGCCTGGCCGACTATTCCAACTTCGGGCCGCGGGTCGACCTGCTGGCGCCGGGCGGCGGCGGCGCGGGCAGCCCCTCGGACTGCCCCACCGAGGGCATCTGGTCGACCTATCGCGACCAGGGCCCCAAGGAGATCGACACCGGCCCCTTCACCTACTGCACCCTGGAGGGCACTTCCCAGGCCGCCCCCCACGTCAGCGGCGCCGCTGCCCTGGCGCGCTCGATCCTTCCGCTGCGCCAACTTACCCTGGCATCGCTGCTTCGATCGTCGGCGGACCATCGCAAAAGCTGCGACGACCTGGTGACCGCCGGTTGCGGGGCCGGCATGCTGGACATCGACGCCTTTCTGACGCTGGTGCGGTCGCAGCAGCAGTGCAATTGCCCGGGGGACATGCTCTGCGTGGACTCGCGTTGTATTGATCCGGGCTACCCGCATGTGTCGGTCTTCTCCGACCCGGTGGTCCGGGCGGGTTGCCAGACGGCGCCCGCCGGACGATCTGCGCGCCCCGCCGAAGGGTGGTTCTTGCTGGCACTCTTGTGCGGCGTCGCCGTCAGGATCTCGTCGCGAGGCCGGTCATGAGACACAATGAGCAGGCGGAAGCCAGGGCAGGAAAAAGGCGGTCGGTGGTCATCACCGGGATGGGCGCGATCACTGCGCTGGGGCCCGACCTGGACGCGTTTGAGCAGGGGCTGCGCGCGGGTCGCACCGGGGTGCGCCGGCTGACGCTCTTTGACCCCAAAGGGTTCCGCACCGATCTGGCGGCCCAGGCGGAGGAGCCGGAGTTCCCCGATCTGCCGCGGGGCCTGCCGGAGCATACCTCCCGGCCGGATCGCTTCGGCCTGCGGGCGGCGCTTTCGGCGCTGCACGATGCGGGCCTCGATCCGCGGCACCCGGCCCTTTTCGCCGCCGCGGTGGTCTTTGGCACGGGCACCGGCGGGGCGCCCGACACCGAGGCGTACATGATCGAGCGCGCCGCGGGACGCCCGACACAATCGGGATGGCTGATTCCCCATCAGCCGGCTGCGGTGACGGATCTGGTGGCCCGGATGCTCGGCTGCCACGGTCCCCGATCGACCATCATGACCGCCTGCTCTTCCTCCGCCACCGCCATCGGCCTTGCCGCCGACCTGATCGCGCTTCAGCGGGCCGACCTGGCAGTGGCCGGCGGTGCCGAGGGCCTGTGCCGGCTGACCTACGCGGGCTTCGGCGCCCTGCGCGCCACCTCGCCCGAACTGTGCCGCCCCTTCGATGTCGACCGCAAGGGCCTTAACCTGGGCGAGGGCGCCGCCGCCCTGGTACTGGAATCCGAGGCCCACGCCAAAGGGCGCGGGGCGCGGATCTACGCCTACCTGGCCGGCTATGGCGTCACCACCGATGCCTACCACATGACCGCCCCGCATCCCGAGGGCGAGGGTGCCGCCCGGGCGATGCGCGCCGCCCTGACCGACGCCGGCCTGCCACCATCGGCCATCGGTTACATCAACGCCCATGGCACCGCCACCCCGCACAACGACGCCGCCGAGACCCTGGCCATCAAGGCGGTCTTTGGCGAGCTGGCTCCCGGCATCCCGGTCAGCTCGATCAAGTCGATGGTCGGCCACACCCTGGGCGCGGCCGGCGCCATCGAGGCGGTGGCCGCGGTGCTGGCGCTTCACCGCGGCTTCCTGCCGCCCACGGTGAACCACCACCGGGCCGACCCCAGCTTCGGCCTGGACTACATCCCGGAGAAGGCCCGTGCGCAGCAGGTGGACGCGGTGCTTTCCTCAAGCTTCGCCTTCGGAGGCAACAACGCGGTGCTGGTCCTCACCCGCACGAACCCGGCGTCCCGCTGATCGCCGACCGCGGTGGCTCGCCTGGCCGCGATGGCGGCGCATCCCCTGGGCGGGGCGGATCTCCTGAATGTGGCGCATCCCCTGGGGGTGGCGATCCGGGGGCAGCCGGTTGCGACGGGGCCCGGGCCGCCGCCGTCAATCGGCTGGGGTTGCGCGCCATCTCGCCCAGATGCGCCTTGAGGTACTTTGATGGCAGCTCATGCCCGACCCAGGTAGCCACCTGTCGCGAACACGCCACCAGCGCCTCCAGGTCCACCCCGGTCTCGATGCCCATGCCGTGGAGCATGTAGATCAGATCTTCGGTCGCCAGATTGCCGCTGGCCCCCGGGGCATAAGGGCAGCCCCCCAGCCCCCCGAGCGCGCTGTCCACCGTGGAAACCCCCAGCGAAAGCCCCACCAGCACGTTGGTCAGGGCGGTGCCGCGGGTGTCGTGGAAGTGCAGGGCGATCTGGTCCGTGGGGCATACCGCCTGCACCCGCCGCAGCACGTGCTCCACCTGCCGCGGCGTCGCCACCCCGATGGTATCCCCGAGGGAGATCTGGTACACGCCCATCTCCCGCAGCCGCTGCACCAGCCCGACCACCACATCCACCGAGACCGGCCCTTCGTAGGGACAGCCATAGACCGTCGAGACGTAGGCCCGCACCAGGGCCCCCGCCTCCTTTGCCGGGCCGACCACTTCCTCGAACGCCGAAAGGGTCGCGGCGATGGTCTTGTTGACGTTCTTCTTGTTGTGCGTCTCTGACGCCGAGAGGAACACCGCCACCTCGCGCATGCCGGCCAAAAGCGCCGACTCCAGCCCCTTGCGGTTGGGCACCAGGCAAGACAGGCTGACCCCCTCGGGGCGCTCCACTCCCCGGGCCACGTCCGCCGCGTCGGCGAGCTGGGGAATCCACTTGGGGTTGACGAAGCTGGTGATCTCGATGTGACGCAGACCGCTGCGCGAGAGCGCGTTGATCATCGCGATCTTGTCGGCGGTGGGCACCGGTCGAGTCTCGTTTTGCAGCCCGTCTCGCGGGCCGACCTCGTACACCGTGACTCTCTGTGGCAGCGATTCAAACATCGGCACCGGCCTGGACAACGCAACGGACTGATCGACCCCGCAACGACATCATCATCATCACCACGGTCTGGTCGAACCATTTTCTTTTCAGTCTAGCCCCACTTCAGCAAGGCGTCGACCTCGTCCATCGAATCCAGCACGATATCGGCCGCGGACTGGTCCTGCCCGGCGAAGTTGCCGGCCGATAGGGCGATGCAGAACATCCCGGCGGCCCGCGCCGAGGCGATGCCGGCGGTGGAGTCCTCCAGCACCAGGCAGTGGCCGGGGTCCACCCCAAGCGCCGAGGCGGCCAGGAGGTAGGGGTCCGGCGCCGGCTTGCCCCGGGGATAATCTCCGGCGCAAAGGAGGGCCCGGAAGGCGCCGCGCAAGGAAAGGGCGCCGAGCATCAGTTCGGTCTCCTTGTGGCTGGATCCGGTGACCAGGGCGCAGGGCAGCCGGGAGACCGCCTTCCGCACCAGGGCGACCGCCCCGGGCAGGATCGTCACGCCGCACTGCCCCACTCGCTGGACGCGGACCTGATAGACCGCCTCTTCCAGGTCAGGGAGAGACAGGCCCACACCGCCGTGATCCAGGAGATGAGCGTAGATGTCGGCCCAGCCATGGCCGATGATGAAGTGCCTCTCGGCATCGCTGAGCGGGCGGCCGAGGCGGCGCAAGACCACGTCCAGCGCATCGGCCACGTCAGGTTCGCTGTTGACCAGGGTGCCATCGAGATCGAAGAGCAGGGCGCGGGGGCGCAGGGGGAGGCCCATGGCGGAGACGGCGGGGCTGAGGGAAGATGCAAAGGGGGGGCTGGACATGCGCGGGCATGTTGCCCGGGGCGCTTCGCCAGGGCAAGCGCACTTGTGCTAGCGTTCAAAAAGCTGCTCGAGTGGCGAAACTGGTAAACGCAGAGGACTTAAAATCCTTAGCCGCAAGGCGTGCGGGTTCAAATCCCGCCTCGAGCACCGACGACAACCGCCTGATTTGACAGGCCACGAAAAGGGCCTTGGGGAGTGTATGGGGAGTGAACGTACCTCCCCATGACTGGCTACTTCTTTCCTCCGTTGATAGCCCGCAAGCTCCCATGCACCCGCGCCGTGGCCTTCGCTTGATCGTTGACGTAGTGCCGCTCTGCCGTCGCCGTCCCCCGCTGGCCCAGGGTCCTTCCGACGGCCTCGATGGTCTCGCCGACCTCGACGGCGTACGTCGCGAACATCCCCCGCAGCGAGTGGGTGGTGATGGACGGCAGCCCCATCGCCCTGCACACCCGCTGCACGCCGCGGCGGATCGTCGGGCTGCTGATCGTCTCCCCGGTGGCCGGCAGGGTCGGCTCCACGCTGACCGGGGGGAACAGCGGCGGGTCAAGCTGCGCCGGGTCCTGGGTCCTGCCCCAGGCAAGGGACCGATCCTTTTGCTCGAGCAGGAGCCCCCGCAACTCCTCGTGAAGGACCGGCACTACCATCACTACCGTGTGCGGGTTGCGGAGACGTGGGCAAAGACCCGCAACTCCTCGTGAAGGACCGGCACTACCATCACCCCGGCGGCTGTTTTGGCGCTGGTCACCCGCAGCACCCGCCCCCCGTCGTCGAGTTCGGAACAGTGCCGAGAGCCGACCTCCATCGCCCGCCGGCCGCCCAGCAAAAGACAGGTCAGCGCCGCCAGCACGGGGGCGTCCCCGGCGTGCGCCAACTGGAACGCCCCTTCGACCCACAGCCGGCCCTGGTCGATGGACAGCTGGCGCTTTCCCCGTCGCGGCTGGCCGATGGGGCGCACTGCTTCGAAGGGATTTGCGCGCCAATATTTGGCCAGCACCAGCCAGGCACCAAAGCGGCGCGTGGCTTTGAGGCAGCACTGGTGCTCGGCGACGCTCAGCGGAAGCAGTTGCCCGTCTGCGTCCTTTCGCCGGCTCGGCTGCCCCTGCAACTCCTTGTACAGCGCGGCTGCCTGGTCGGACGTCATCTCTTCCAGCGGCCCTTCGTCCCGGCCGAAGTACAGCGCCACCCGCATACACTCGCGGCGGGCCGACTGCGGCTTGCTGCCCTTCCCCCGGGGCCCCTCTGCCTCGTACCAGGGCTCGTACTCGGACAGGGCTTGATCCAGGGTCAGCGTGGCGACTTTTTGCCGGCGGGATTCTTCTTCGCGGACAAGGGCACGACGGTGCTTTTCAGCCTCTTTCTCTGTCGCGAAAGAGCGTCGAGCAAGGCGGTCTCCTCCTTCGCCCACGTCGAAACGCCAGCGTCCGCCGTGCTGCTCAACTCGCCCGAACCATCGTCCCTCTGATCGCCTGGGCATCCTATCTCCTTTGCCGGGGCCGTACCCCCGGCCCCCGCCATCCTATCAAATCCTCGTCGGATCTCGTCCAGGATCGCGGAGAGGTCGGCGGGGTGAAGCCTCACAGGGCAAGCCCGATCTGGCCCGCTGCGGCTCTCGACATGGTCAACCACTCGGCCCGCTGTTTTGACCACGTCCGCCCGAATCCAGACGGGCCCCCAAGTTCGTGGTGATGCCAGCCGGGAATCGGTAGGGGCTCGGCTTCGCTGACCACCACCGTGCATCCAGCGGCCCGCCAACGTTCTGCCATGGCAAGGACTGCCTCCCGGCTCAGGTCGTGACCGTACGCGCAGGTAGTGCCGGCGTAGGGAGGATCGATGTAAACGAGCGCACCGGGGATCGGCTCGACGTCTTCGGCCCGGCATCGGAGTACGCGCAGGCGGGAGAGGTCGGGGAGGGCTTTGACGGCGGCGATCAAGTCAGGCACGAGTTGGCTACGAACGCGCACCCAGCCGAACCCCTCACCCAGCGTACACGCCGAGCCCTCTCTGCGGAGACGATCAAGCTGATCCTGCCGGTAGGGTGCAACGACATTGAATCCGTGATGATCCCAGTGGCCCGCTGCAGCGCGCACCGGCTTGTTGGCCCACGACCAATATTGCAGCACCGCCCACGTTGCCACCCGCAATCCCGGTCCTGCGGCACAGGCTCCGACTTGAGGCGGCCGGCCGCACCGGTGGGGCGGCCGGCGATCCCGAGGTCAGACTGCTTCATTCCATCAAGCTAGGGCTGATCGCAATCATGATCCATATAAAATTTGCACTTGCGAACGAATCAGAACGGATCACGATCGCGGAATGATCCGGTACGCAAGCCGTTCATGTATCGGGTCACCCTGGGAAAAAGGGGCCGAAGTCCACGGCCCGCGGGCACTTGGTTGGACCCGTGATCGCGGAAACGGATCACGCATGATCGCGAAAACGGATCATGAT
>JBBRLA010000125.1:0-15629 GCA_038231615.1 Polyangia bacterium
TCGCCGAGGGCGAGAGCGCCCGCACCTGGCCGATCAGGTCCATCCCCGAGTCAGGCCCGAGCCTGCCGTGCAGCTTCCGGTCCAAAAGGACCAGATCGACGGGCGCCTCCTTCAGTCGGAGGACCGCCTCTTCCGGGGTCCGCGCCACAACCACGATGTAACCGCTGTTCGTGAGCTGCTCGGTGAACGGGTCGGTGAAGTCTGGCTCGTCGTCCACGAACAGGATGCGGGAAGTCGTATCCATCAATGTCTCCTCAAACCAATACGCCGGCGGCGGGAAGGCGGATGCGGAAGCGCGCTCCCCCCAGGGGAGAGTCCTCGCAGACGATGACGCCTTTCATCTCGCGTTCGAAGACCTCGCGGCACAGCCGCAAGCCCAGTCCCGAGCCACCCGGAAGCAAAGAAACACCCTCGGCGAAGATCGCCTCGCGCAAGTTGGCTGGAATGCCCTGTCCATCGTCATCCAGGGTCATGAGCACGGCCTTGCTCTCGTCGGCGGACTCGGCGATCAACTTGATATTCTTGAGCTTCGGCCCGCCATGCTGAGCGGCGTTGCGCAAAAGGTTCACCAGCGCCATGACGAATTCGCTCCGAAGTCCATAGAGCGGCGGCAACGGCTGTCGAATCACCAGATTCGGCATGATCGAGACCATCGATCCAAGCTCCGCGACGGCATCGCGAATTGCCGTGACTGCATCAAAGACCTCCGGCGGGGTCGCCGCGAGCGCGGAGACACGGACGATCTGGTCGATGAACCCGAAGATGCGTTCCACGCCTCGATCGATCTGGGGCCGGCGCTTCTGCAAGACTTCCGTCGGAGAATCGACCATCACCTCGCGATAGAGCGAGCCCAGGGCCGCCTGCATTGGGACCAGCGTATTGCGGATCTCATGAGCGACCAGACGCGCTTGCCGTGCCGTGGCCTCGGCGGCTGGGCTGGTGGTCATGGAATCGTTGCCGGTGGCGACACGGGTTGCCGACACCGCCAAGTCTGCGCAAAGCGTGGCGGCGAGAGCGGAGAGAGGCGAATCTCCTCGCAAGAGCTCGTCTAGAAGCTCGTCACCGAGTGCAGTAACCGAGTACAACGTCCATGAATTAGAACCATCTTCGTCAGGTTCGTTGCTGTCTTCCCCATCCAGAACCCCCATACCGACCAGCCTGGATGCTAGCAACCTGGGCCAGAATGGATTATCTCCCTCCCAGGTCCACCACACCTTTTGCTCCTGCGAGCTTAGCATTTCCCTCGCCAACCCGCGGCTCAGCCGAGCTGGGTCGCGTGGGCCGAGGGACTGGATAACCTCCACCTGTAGCAGCCATCGCACAGCGTCTCGGCCGGCCAATTGCAAGAATACCTTGCCGATGGGAGTTAGCTGAGGGCTGCCAGAAACCAGATTGACTGCTCGGATCGCCTTGGCATACTCGCTCAAATAGCCGTACCAGATCGGGCTGGTCGGCTCGATGGTTCCTAGCCTCGTTTCCTCGACGAGGAGGTCCAATGCCATCGTGCGGACCTTCGATTCCAAGTTCGCCCTCAGACCCAGGTGCCGGGCCAGGCCGATCTTGATGAGCGATCGACGTTCTTCTTCGGAAGAATTTGCGGCGAAACCGTTGCGAAGGGCCTCGTCCAGTTCCGTGACGAAGAGGAGAATTCGATCTTGGAATTGCCAGAACCGAAGCTCGCGCTCAATGAACCCAACATCCTTCTCGCCGTGCTGTTCGACACGCTCGAGAGTTTCTAGCAGCATCGCTCGGGCCCAAGCCGGGTCCAGAGGGGCTCTCGTGCCATCCTCTATAGATCGCAAGTATCTCGCGAGCTGTTCAGGGAAGGACGTCCCTGCCACCTCAAACTCCAGAAGGAGAGAGTGATGCTGCGATCGTCAGCTCGGCGGAGTCGTTTACCATGAACGAAACCATACCGTCTCCCGACAACAAAGGCCACCGGTCGATTGTCAGGTGTCCTGGTTGCGCGGTCAGACGGGATCGAGGTGAGGTGGCTCATCTCTGTAGGTCGAATCCACACCACCAACGGCAGACTGTCAATCGAGCCGGAGTTCAAGACTGTACGTGACCGAGGGAGTGAGGGGGCACTCCCCACCGACTCGCATTCGCGAGTCGGCGTGGGCCCACCCGCAGCTTCGCGAATGCGAAGCGGCGGGGGAAGACGTACGCCCAAAGCTGCCCGGTCCAGGTGCTTTTATTGGGTCAGTTGGATGAGTTCTTGCCGCAGGCGGGACATATCTCCCACCCCATCGTAGCCTTCGTGTACATACCGCAGGGTCCCCTCGCGATCGATCACGTAGGAGGTCGGCATCTTTGGTGGATTGTACTGCTCGGCTACCTTCCCCTGTGGGTCCAGAAGGACCGGCAGGGTCAGGTGAAGCATCCGGGCCGCCTGGGCGGCGGCCTTGGGGTCCTTGTCGATGTTCAGCGCCAGTACCATCACCCGCGGCGCCATCTCGTCGGCGATCTTTTGCAGCTCCGGCAGTTCTTTTTGACAGGGCTCGCACCACGAGGCCCAGAAGTCCACGACCACCACCTTCCCGCGCAGCCGGCCCAGAATCACTTGCCGCCCGGAGAGGTCGGGCAGAGCAAACTCGGCGGCCTTCTGTCCGGGCGCCGCGGTCCATTTATCGCCAAGCGCCACCCGCTCTGATCCCGTGCCGGCGCATGCCGATACCAGCAACAAACCCAGAAGCCGCTTCTTCACCGGGCCTGCTCCTCTTCGAGCCAGCCGCGCATCGCCTCCACCGTGGGGCTGTCGCTGAAGCGACGGCCGTTGATGAAGAAGGCCGGGGTGCCATCGATCTCCAGCTTCTCGCCCATCGCGCGCTCCTTGGCGACCCGGACCCGCTGCCCCTCCATCTCCGCTTGGAAACGGCCGATTTCAAGATGTAGCTCCTGGGCATACTGGATCAGATCGGCGGGCCCCAGCTTCTCCTGATGCTCGAAGAGCTTGTCGTGGTAGGCCCAGAACTTGCCCTGCTTGCCCGCGGCCAGCACCGCCGCCGCCGCGTTGGGGGCGTTTTGGTGCATCGGCAGGGGGTAGTTCATGAACACCAGTTTCACCGTCGGAAACTCTTCGAGAATCTTCTTCAGCATCGGTTCTGCCAGGCGGCAGTGAGGGCACTCGAAATCGGAGAACTCGACGATGGTGATGGGCGCCTTGGGGTCGCCCCGCACCGCCGCACCCGTGATGTCGATGTCGAAGCGCTTCTTCGAGAGGAAGCGGGTCTGGTAGCGCTCCTCGATCTCGCTTTGCAGGAAGCCGTCCTTGATGAGCTTGTGCACCCAGCGCGCCGCCAGCACCGTCCGCCGGCACTTGGCATCGGTGCGCAGGGAGACCAGCAACGAATGCGACTTGCCGCAGGCCGAGGGGAATTTTTCCAGGAGTTGCTGAAAGGAATCCTTTTCCGAAGGCGAGAGATCGCTCGTGTCGACGCCCGGAAGATTGTCCACGGCCTTGCCGCCGGCTGCCGGGGCCGACATCGCCGGGGCGGTGAAAAGCGGGATGAGGAAAAGGCCCAGGACCGCCGCCCGCAGGATGGCGACCTGCAGCGGAATGGACCTGGGTCCAGGGCGCGGCGCCTTTTTGGGACTCGCGTGGTTGTTCGCTCTCACTGCTCTTGTTCCCTTTCTCTGGTCAGCGGGTTTGTGGCAAACTTCGACGGCTCACGGACGTCCCTATTCTAGCGCGCTCAGGATGGGGTTCAGGTAGTCACCGTCCCGACGCAGCACGCCGGCCAGGCCCCGGCCGCCGGTCTCCGGTCGACGGACATCGGCAAACACCCCCCGGGCGATGGCCGAGAAAAGGCCCTCCGCCTGCACCGTCCGCAAAAGGTCCCGGGCCTCGGAAAGTACCTGCTTGGCCCGCCTGACGACCCGCCCCTCGGGGTCCCAGCGCAGCTCCTCGGACAGGTGCCGCGCCGCAGTGAAGGTGTAGTCCGCGCCCTTCAGCGCCGCCAAGCGGTCTTGCAGGAAGGGCGTGTGAATGGACTCGGTCATCATCCCCAGAAGCTCGATGCTCTGGTTGGTAGCCACCCCGATCAGGTCATACAGCCCGTCGACCCGGTGGGACCAGAAAATGTCGCCGCTCTTGTGCTTGGTGGCCGGCATCCACTTGATCGGATGTCGCGGGAAAACCTGCCGCACGAGCTGTGCCTGTGCCATCTCCATCAGAAACGAATCCGGCACTGCCTTGTCAATCTCGAAGGCGTGCCCCAGGCCCATCTGCTCTTCCCGCAGGCCCGCCAGGAGCGCAAATGCCTCGTTGATGAACTGCGACGCCAACACCGTGTGGGCCGCCTCGACCGCGTCGGCGGTGGTCAGGTAGTTGTCCTCGCCCGTGTTGATGATCATGCCGGCGCGGGCGATGATCCGCCGGGAGAAGTACTGGTCGCAGAGTGTGCGCCGGGGGTTGATGTCGCGGAAGAGGATGCCGTACATGGCGTCGTTCAGCAGCATGTCCAGCCGCTCCACCGCGCCCAGATACGCGATCTCGGGCATGCAAAGTCCCGACGAATAATTTACCTGCTGAAGGTATCGCCCCAACCGCTCTTGCTCGTCATCCAGGGCGGCGCGCACGATGCGGAAGTTCTCCTGGGTCGCCCAGGTGCCGCCGTAGCCCTCGGTGGTGGCCCCATAGGGAACGTAATCGATCAGCGACTGGGCGGTCGAGCGAATGACGGCGATGATGTCGGCGCCGCTCTGCGCCGCGGCACGGGCCTGGTCGGCATCGTCATAGATGTTCCCGGTGGCGACGATCAGGTACTTCAGCGGCGGCCCGACCTTGGCCACCAGATCGTCCCCTTCCAGCGGCGACCGATCCGGCCCCAGGCCCAGTCGCAGCCGGGCGGCCTTGCGCGCCTCCCGGGCGTGATCGATCTTGCCGAGCGCCGCCTCCGTATGCGGGACCAGCACGGCCCGCACCTGGTCCAGATGGGCCGGCGAGCGCAACCGTTCCCCATCGCCCGGGTCAAGCCCGGGGGCGTCGCCGTAGGCCAGCTCCTCGGCGGCCTCCTGCGGGGTGCGGGCGCCGCGCAAGAGTGACCAACCCAGGAAAAACGCGATGCCCCGGGACAGCAGGCCCCCCTCGCCCGCCGTCGTTTTGCCGGCCTCGCGGTAGCGATCGACGCAGCTGTTGACCAGCGGCACGCCCTCGGCGTTGACCCCATCGATGCCATAGGCCCGCAGCACCGTCCTTTCGATGGAGACCGTCGTATGCTCGTCGATGAAGCCCTGGACCCCGAGGGCGACCGTTCGCGCCATCTCACGGCACTTTTCCACGACCTGCGAATCAAGGGGAAGGGGATGCATGTTGAGGGCCTACCGCTCCGGGAGTGACTTGTCGTTCAGGCGCCAGTCGTAATCGACGGGGTCGATCTTGGCATCCGCGGGGACCTGCGCCCCCGCCGCCCGATGTTTGTTGATGAAGGCCAGAACCGTCCCATTGTCCTTGCCGAAGTCGTCCTTGTACCACTTGAAGATCATCGACAGGCGCACCTTGTGACCGGCGGCGTCGTAGTCCACGTTGCGCTTCTCGTTGATGAAGCGCCGCGCCTCCCGATCGAGCTGCGACTGCACCTTCTCGGGCACGAACGCCTCCCGCGCCAGCTTCGGGCAGCCGCCGCTGGCGCAGTTTAGCGCGAAGTGTACCCGGGGGTCCTTGAAGCGCGGCCGGATGAGCTTCTTCTCCAGGTCGTCCAGGTTCCAGTTCTTGCCATCCACCTGGAACTCCGGGTTGCGGAAGAAGCTATAGAGCTTCTCGTCCACCTGCCGCAGCCCAGGGACCCGATCGATGACGTTCTTCCACACCAGCACGTTGTAGGCCGACAGATAATAGGCCAGCGCCGCGTCCCGGCCCGGGTACAGCTCCGGGGTCTTGTCCGGGCCCGTGGCCGAAAGCGATGCGTAAAGCTTCTCCACCGTCGCGGCGTCCTTTTTCTTCAGCGCCCCGTAGTCTACCCGCCCCTGATCGTCGGTGTACTTTTTCAGGAGCGCATCATACTCCGCGAACGGAAAGGCCCCCTTTGGGGCCGGCACCGTGGGAGCCAGTACTTTGGCCCGGGCCATCCCGACCACGAACACACCCATCGCGCCCAGCACGATCAGGGAAGCGGCAAGCAACGCACGGTGGCCAGTCAGGCTTGTCACTGTCATTTGGGACTCCTTTCCCAACACCTGTTTCGAATCGTCATTCTACCACGCTCCTTTGCCCGCCCGTGGGCACGTCACCGGCATCGACCCGCCCGAGGGACCCGCTCAGGTGCCGCCGCAGCGATTCGAAGAGCAAAAGCCCGTCCACCGACCCCAGGATGGTCTCGCTGGCCCGCTCCGGGTGAGGCATCAGGCCCACCACGTTCCCCGCGAGGTTGGTGGTCCCGGCGATGGCGTTCATCGAACCATTCGGGTTGGCGGCGGGCGTCTCGCCCCCGGAGCTGTCGACATAACGAAACACCACCCGGGCTTCCCGCTCCAGGGCGTCCACGTCCTGGTGCAGGAAGCGCCCCTGTGCGTGGGCGATGGGCATCCGCAGCACCCGCCCGGCGGGGATCGCCGCGGTGAAGGGGGTCGGCCGCCCCTCGACCAGCAGATACACGTCGCGGCACTCGAAGTGCAACGAGGCGTTGCGCAAGAGCGCCCCATCCAGCAGGCCCGCCTCGCAGAGCACCTGGTAGCCGTTGCACACCCCCAGCACCGGCCCGCCCTGTTCGGCGAAGCGCCGCACCGCCCCCATCACCTGGGAATGGGCCGCCATCGCCCCAGCCCGCAGATAATCGCCATAAGAAAAACCCCCCGGCAGGATGACCGCGTCACAGGTCAAAAGCTCCGTCTCCTTGTGCCAGACGAAGCGCCCCGACTCCCCCAGCACGTGCCGGATGACATGGGCCACGTCATCGTCGCAGTTGCTCCCCGGGAACCGGATGATCGCGACGTTCATTCCTCATACTCGATGCGAAAGTCCTCGATCACCGGGTTGGCCAGCAGTCCCTCGCACATCTTCGCCAGCCGCTCGCGCTCGTTCCCGGCGTCCGCCCCGCAAAGCGAGATCTCGATGAACTTGCCAATCCGCACGTCGGCGACCTCGCCAAAGCCCAGCCGCAACAGGGCGCCGGCCACCGCCTGTCCCTGTGGGTCCAGCACCCCCGGCTTCAGCGTCACGTAGACCCGGGCCTTGCCGGGCTTTTTGGCAGCGTCGTCTGTCTTGCCTTTCATGGTGCCCTTACCCCGCGTGCCCTTGTCCAAGATAAGCCTCCAGGTTGCGAGCGATGCGCCCCAGCGGCGACCCCGGCACAAGGCGAAACGCCTCGCCGGTCAAAAGCTCGAAGGCCTTTATGTAACGCTGGGCCGCCTCGACACGCACCGCATCCGAGAGCGGTGGCGGCGCACCCGACCCCGCGTAGCCCAGCGATGTCAGGTGGCGGCGCACGTATTCCTTGTCCAGCGAGCGCGGCTCTTCCCCGGAAGCCAGCCGCTCCGGGTAGTCCTCGGCGTACCAGTAGCGCGACGAATCGGGGGTATGGATCTCATCGATGAAAAGGATCTCCCCCTGGCCGTCAGGCGACATCGCCCGTCCCAGCTCGTACTTGGTATCCGCCAGAATTAGCCCCCGCCGCCGGGCGTGGGCCTGCCCGAAAGCGAACATCCGCGCGCACAGATCCGTCAGCACCGCCAGGTCTGCCTCCGACACCAGCCCCCGGCGCACCAGTTCGTCCCCCGAGACCGACTGATCATGACCGTCGGGGCCGCCGTGCTCCGCCTTGGTCGATGGGGTCAGGATCGGCGCCGGCAGCGGCTCGTTCTTCTTCATTCCCTCGGGCAGGCGGTGGCCGCAGAAGCTCCGCCGGCCCAGGCTGTAGGCGTGCCAGATGCTCGTCGAGGTCACCCCCGTCAGGTAAGCCCGCATCACCATCTCCGCAGGCACCGGGACGCACTCCCGGGCCACGCTGACGTTGGGGTCCGGCACCGCCAAAAGGTGATGCGGCGCCACCCCCCGCGCCTGCTCGAAGAAGAACGCCGAGAGCTGGTTCAGCACCTGCCCCTTGAAGGGAATCGTCCCCAGCACCTCGTCGAACGCCGAGATCCGATCCGTCGTCACCAGCACCCGCCGGCCATCCAAAAGGACATAGCAGTCGCGCACCTTGCCCGGGTAGTGCCGTGCCACCCCGGGCAGGTGCAGGTCCGTCTGGGCCAGGGTGCTGCTGAGTTGCGCCGAAAGCGCCTGTGGGTCCACCCAACTCATCTCCCGTCTCGCGCCGAGCCCATCGGCAACTCCGGCCCGAAGGTGCGCGCGAAGATAGCGTCCACGTGGCGCAGGTGATGGTCCAGATCGAAGCACCCGTCGATGTCCTGTGCAGAAAGCCGGGTGCTGACCTCCGCGTCGCCGCGCAGCCGGTCGCGGAACGTCGGTCCCGCCGGCGAAGAGAGCGTCAAAAGGGCACTGCGCTGCACCCATTCGTACGCCACCTGCCGCGGCAGCCCCGTCGCCACCAGCGCCAGCATCACCTTTTCCGAAAAGCACAGGCCCTGGGTCAACTCCAGGTTTTTCCGCATGCGTTCGGGCTTTATGACCAGCCCTTCCACCAGGCCGGCGGCCCGCTGCACCATGAAGTCCGAAAGGGTGGTGATGTTCGGGGCGATGATCCGCTCCACCGAGGAATGCGAGATGTCCCGCTCATGCCACAGGGCGATGTTCTCCAGCGCCGCCGAGGCTTCCGCCCGCAGGAGCCGCGACAGGCCGCACAGGTTCTCCGACAGGATCGGGTTCTTCTTGTGGGGCATCGCCGACGAGCCCTTTTGCTTTTTGCCAAAAGCCTCCTCGGCTTCGCCGATCTCGGTGCGCTGCCAGTGGCGAACGGTGAGGGCCAGGCGCTCGATGGCCGCCGCCAGCATCGCCAACGAAAGGAACAGGTCGGCGTGCCGGTCCCGCGCCACCACCTGGGTGGCCACCGTCTCGGGAAAAAGGCCCAGGGCCGAAAGGGCCTGCTCCTCGATCTCGGGCGAGGTGCAGCCGCTGCCGTAGACCCCCACCGCGCCGGCCAGCTTGCCCACGGAGATGCCGATCCGCGCCGCCTCGATGCGCCGCGCCGCCCGGTCAATTTCGGCGAAGCTGCCGGCGAAGACCAGCCCGGCGGTGATCGGCTCGGCGTGGATGCCATGGGACCGGCCGATCATCACCGTGTGCCGGTGCGCCATCGCCTGCCGACGCAGCGCGGGCAAGAGCCGGTCGCGCACCCCGTCGAGCACGAAGGTCGCGGCGTCGCGCAAAAGGATCGCCAGCGATGTGTCCAGCACATCCGACGAGGTCAGCCCCAGGTGCAAAAACCGCGCCTCCGGGCCCAGGCGCTCCTCGACGTGGGCCAGAAAGGCGACGACGTCGTGCTGCGTCTCGGCTTCCAGTTCCAGAATGCGCGCGACCGACAGCGGCCCGGCCTCGGCGGCCCGCTGCCGCAGCCGTGCCGCCGTCCCCGGCGGGATTGGCCCCCCGGGGACCGTTTCCATAGCGGCGCAGGCGCAAAGTTCGACCTCCAGCCACAAGGCATAGCGGTGTTCGTCGCCAAAGTGGGCGGACAGGACCGGGCGTGCGTAGCGGGCGATCACGGCGGGTTTTTACCATAATTCCGGGTCCGGGGCCTGCTCAGCGCGCCGCCACATGCCACAGAGAGTAGTCCATGGTCATCCCGAAAAGGAAGGTCCACTCCGGCGCCCCGGCGGAGAGACCGTGTCGGGCCGCCAGGTCGAAGCTCAGCGGCACGTGGGGCACTTTCTCCACCAGCCCGAAGAGGATCGACGCCACCGAGGGGTGGGGGCCGTAATTGACCTCGCCGCTGGCCTCGACGACCGGGCTCAGGCCGTAGCGCAGGTGGACTTCGAGGACCGCCCCGGCGATGACCCGGGGGCGATCTTCGTAATGGAAGCCGAGATTCAGGTGGGCCAGGACCGGTCCGATCCACATTGAACCGGCGATGCGGGTGCTGGCGCCGAAGCGAGCGTCGGGGCTGAAGAAGTCGGCCCCGGCCTGCACGGCCACCGAGGGGCGGAACCATTCGGCGTTCTGAAGCGCCCCGGGGACGATGGCCCACTTGGCATAGATGCCGAAATTGCCCGCGGAGTAGGTGCCGTCCCAGGGGAGCTTTTCCCCGGCCACGCTCAGGCGATAGACCCCGTGCAGGCCGATCTCGACGCGGTCGAAGAGGCCCAGGCGCACTACGACCCGGGGCATGGCAAGGGCGATGAGGTCCTGCTGAAGCTGGGTCTCCAGGATACCCCACTCGATGCGAGTCTTGCCGGGCTCCATGACGCCGCCGTCCACGGACTCGAAGGGACGGAGGGCCATGACGAAGGGAAGGAGAATAGCGAGAATGAGCGCAGGGACCCGCGGATCTATCGGCCGATTAGCAGCCGCGGGGAAAACGGGCATGACTGACATGCGCGAGACATCGGCGGGAGCGGGAGATGGCTTGAGAAGTGCTTTAGAGGGAAACGGCAGGGAAGCGGGAGAGGTCCAACTGGCCCCGGAAGACTTCCCGTGCGGGGCCGGTCATCAGGATGTTGGCGAAGTCCGTGGTGACGCGGATGCTGAGGGGGCCGCCGGGAAGACGGACTTCGATGGGCTGGTCGAGTGGGAAGAAGCCGAGGCGACAAGCGGCGGCGGCAGTGGCGCAGGCCCCGGTGCCGCAGGCCAGGGTGATGCCGCAGCCTCGTTCCCAGACGACGAGATCGATCGCGAAGGGCGAAGCGCCGCGGTGATCGATCGCGAAGGGCGAAGCGCCGCGGTGATCGATCGCGAAGGGCGAAACGCCGCCGTGAATGCGGGCGAACTCGACGTTGGTGCGGTGGGGGAAGCGGGGATGGGTCTCGATCAGGGGGCCGTAGTGGGCGGCGAGGTGGCGGAGGGAAGGAGCTGGATTGGCCGGGTCGTCTGGGGGAAAAAAGATGACGGCGTGGGGGTTACCCAGAGAGACGGAGGTGATGGGGAAGGTGCGATCTTCGAGGGTCACGGGATCATCAGGGGGGCCTGAGAGGGGGTCCGTGAAGGTGGGTGCGCCCATGGTGATCTCCACGGCGGTGGGGTCGCCGTGGGGGTCCAGGATGGGAGTGCAAGTGAGGACGCCGGCGCCAGTTTCGAGTTCCAGGGGAGCGGGGCGCGGGGCGGGGTCATGATCCCAGAGGTAGCGGGCCATGCAGCGCAGGCCGTTGCCGCACATCTCGGCTTCGCTGCCGTCGGCGTTCAGCACCTGCATGCGGGCGAATGCGCGGGTGCTGGGGAGAATGACCAGAATGCCGTCGGCGCCCACGCCGAAATGACGATCGCAGAGGAGAGGGGCCAATCCTGCAAGGTCCCGGGAGACCGGGGAGTCATGGCGGAAATCGACCACGAGGAAGTCATTTCCCAGACCGTGCATCTTGACGAAAGAAAGAAGAGACATAGCAAGAAAAGGCCTTTTACTTTAACTAATAAGTAGCTTTTCAAGCACTCTGGCCCGACCGGGCCGGAGTGCTGAAAGGCGGGGACTGGCCAGGCCAGGCAGGGGGCGACTGCCACGAAGGGGCCCTTGGAGGGAAGCCCAAGCCGCCAAGGCGAGGGCTTCTCGACGGGCCACGAGGGGCAGTCCCCCCTGCCGCCAGCCGGCCATCGTCCCGAAGCCCGGATTGCAACTAGGGTGCTGGCGCAGCAGCCGGCCTTTTCTGTGCAGGAGCCGCAGGCGCCTTTTCAGCAGGCGCAGAAGGAGCCGCCGCAGGCGCAGCCTTCTCGACAGCAGAAGCCGCCCCAACAGGCACCTCCCCACCTTCTCCCCCCGCAGCCGGCGCCCCGTCAGAAGCCGGCACCGGCACGACAGCCGCAGCCTTCGCCGCCTCGCTCTTGGCGGTCTTCTCCACCTCCGCCTTCAGCGCCTCCTGCGCCTTCTTCTTCTGCTCCACCTCCGCCGTCTTCTTCTTCGCCAGCGTGGCCTTCTGCAGCTTCGCCGAATCCGACTGGCTGTTGATGTACGACAGCGACATCGACGTCAGCATGAAGATGATCGCCATCGCCGTCGTCACCCGTTCCAGGAACGACCCCGCCCCACGCCCCCCGAAGACCTGCTGGCTGGTGGAACTTCCGAACGTAGCGCCCATCCCCCCGCCCTTCCCCGCCTGCAGCAGAATCACCAGCATCAGGAACAGACAGACAAGCACGTGGACGGTATAGAGCAGATAGATCATGACCCTGCAACCTCTTGATATCGAACGATGTTCAAGAACTCTTCCGCCTTCAAAGACGCTCCGCCGACCAAGGCCCCATCGATGTCCGGCTGGACCATCAGGCCCGCGATGTTGTCCGCTTTTACCGAACCACCGTACTGGATCCTGACTCTTTCCGCCACTTCACCAAAATGCTCCCGCAGGTGCTGCCGGATGTACCCGTGCGCCTCCTGCGCTTGCTCCGGTGTCGCCACCCGCCCCGTCCCGATGGCCCATATCGGCTCATACGCCAGCACCGTCTCCGCCAGCATCTCCTCAGAAAACCCCAGAAGCCCCCCCATCATCTGCGCCGCCAGCCGCGAAAACATCATCCCATCGTCCCGCTCTCGCGCCGTCTCCCCGATGCACACGATCGGCCGCATCCCCGCCGCGATCACCGCCTTCGCCTTGCGGTTCACCGTCTCGTCCACCTCCCCGAAGTGCTGCCGCCGCTCAGAGTGCCCGACGATCACGTACCGGCACCCTACGTCCGCCAGCAGGTACGCCGACACCTCCCCCGTGAACGCCCCCTGCGACTCCCAGAAGCAGTCCTGCGCCGCCAGCCGCACCTGAGATCCGAAAAGCCGCCCCGCCACCGGGTGCAGCGCGGTGAACACCGGCGCCAGCACCACCTCGATGTCATTCCGGTGCACCGTCGGCCCCACCGCGTTCTTCACCGCAGTCGCCAGTTCCAGCGACTCCGCGATGGTGCGATGCAGCTTCCAGTTGCCGCAGAAGATGGGGCGCCGCAGCCTCACGCCGGGTCCCCCGGCAGCGCCGTCGATGCGCGATACACCGCGGAAAGCGCCGCGATCCCCGGCAAGGTCTTCCCCTCGATGAACTCCAGCGACGCCCCGCCCCCGGTGGAGATGTGCGTGATCCGCCCCGCCACCCCCGCTTCGTTGATCGCCGCCACCGAATCGCCGCCGCCCACCACCGTCAGACCCGGGCACGCCGCCACCGCCTTGGCCACCTCCATCGTCCCCGAGGCGAACGGGCGCTTCTCGAAGGCCCCCATCGGGCCGTTCCAGAACACCGTCCGCGCCCCGGCGATCTTCTCGGAGAAGATCCGCACCGTCTCCGGCCCGATGTCCAGCGCCGAAAGATGCGCCGGCACTTGCCGCGCCGACACCACCTCCGTGACGCTCGAGGAAAGCCCCGCCGCCACCACCACGTCCACCGGCAAGATCACCTCCCCGCGGCTCGACGACACCCCCTTCAGGAAGTTCCGCGCCACCGTCATCTTGTCTTCCTGCACCACCGACGTTCCCACGTCCGCCCCGCCGCACTTCAGGAACGTATTGGCCATCGCCCCGCCGATGAGGAAGGTGTCCACCACCCCCGCCAGGTGTTCCAGCACCCCGATCTTGTCCGACACCTTCGCCCCGCCCAGGATCGCCACGTAGGGCCGCTCCACCCGGTCGAGCAGCTTGCTCAAGAACTCGATCTCCCGCAACAGCAAAAAACCCGCCCCTCGGTGCTGCAAGAAGCGGATCATCCCGACGGTGGAAGCATGCGCCCGGTGGGCCGTGCCAAAGGCATCGTTGACGTATACCTCGGCATACCCAGCCAGCGCCCTGGCGAAGTGCTCGTCGTTCTTCTCCTCGCCGGGGTCGAAGCGCAGGTTCTCCAGCAGCACCACCTCCCCATCGCGCAGGTCGGTCACCACTTTGCGCGCCCCATCGCCCACCGGCTCATCGGTGAAGCGCACCTCCTTCACCAGCGGCGCCAAAAGCTCCGCCAGCTTCACCCCCACCGGCTCCAGCGACAACCCCGCAGTGTTCCCCGGCTTGGGCCGCCCCAGGTGCGACGCCAGGATCACCTTGGCCCCGCGCTTCACCAGGTGCTCGATCGTCGGCAGCGACGCGCGAATGCGAGAGTCGTCGGCGACTCCCCCGGCAGGCGTCAGCGGCACGTTGAAGTCCACCCGCACAAAGACCCGCTTGCCCTCGACGGGGAGTTCGGCGACCGAGAGGATCATGCCCGCACCCTACGCCCTGGCCTTTTCGCCGAGGCCCTGGCCCGCTACGAACTTGGCCATCTCGTAAAGCCGCGTCGCATAGGCCATCTCATTATCGTACCAGGCGATGACCTTGTACAGGTCCCCGACCTTCTGCGTAAGCGACAAGTCCACCGTCGCCGAGTGCAGGTCCCCGTTGAAGTCGGTGGATACCAGCGGCTCGTCGGTCACCCCGAGCACCCCGCAGTAACCCGCGTCCCGCGACGCCTCGCGAAAGGCGTCATTGACCTCTTTTACCGACGCCGACTTCTCCAGCCGCACGGTCAGGTCCACCACCGAGACATTGGGCGTCGGCACCCGCATCGCGTAACCGTCCAGCTTGCCCGAAAGCGCCGGCAGCACCTCGGACAGCGCCTTGGCCGCCCCGGTGGTGGTCGGGATCATCGACAGGGCCGCGGCGCGGGCCCGGCGCAGGTCCTTGTGGGGCAGATCGAGGATCCTCTGATCGTTGGTGTAGCTGTGGATGGTCGTCATCATCCCGTGAACGATGCCAAAACGAGTGTGCAGCACCTTGGCCACCGGGGCCAGGCAGTTGGTGGTGCACGACGCGTTCGAGATGACGTGGTGCCGGGTCGGGTCGTAGGCCGCAAGGTTGATCCCCATGGCCAGGGTGATGTCCGGGCCCTTGGCCGGGGCCGAGATGATCACCTTCTTGACGCCCCCTTCGGTGATGTGGACCCGGGCCAGCGACCCCTCGGTGAAGTGTCCCGTGGCCTCCAGCACGATGTCCACCCCGTGCTGCTTCCACGGCAGCTTGGCCGGGTCCTTTTCGGCGCTGACCGCCATCAGCTTGCCGTTGACTTCGATGCCGCCCTCCCGGTCCTTGACCTGCCCGTCAAAGCGGCCGTGTACCGAGTCATACGCCAGCAGATGCGCCAAGGTGTGCGTATCGGTGATGTCGTTGAGGGCGACGATCGGGTAGCCCGGATCTGCGTCCTTCTGCCAGGCGCGCACGACGCAGCGCCCGATGCGACCGAAGCCGTTGATGCCGATGCGGACCGACATGGACCAAACCTCCGAAGCTCACGATGACAGGATCGGCCGCACCCGGTGACCCCTTGAGGGGGGTTCGGCCTTTGAGGGGGCGAAGGATAGTCGCAGTGAGCGAAGGGGTCAAGGGGGTCGAGGAGGTCAACCGGGCCCGTCTCGCGCGGGACCGGACCCGGCTATCCGCCCGTGTCCTCGCCGGGCTGGCCCGGCTGAATCGAGGAGGTCACCAGTCCGAGCAGTTCCGACGAGAGCGCCACGATTTGCTTCTTCTCATAACCGTTCATCTGCAGTTCGCGAAAGATCGACTTGGCGAGGATCTTGACCGCCCGGTCCCTCTCTCCAACGTGTGCCTGCATCATCCTCTGCTCCTTGGTAGCTATCAAAAGGGGGTCATTCGGCA
>JBBRLA010000126.1:0-15560 GCA_038231615.1 Polyangia bacterium
CAGCACCACAGTCCCCAGCACGCCCATCATGGGGTGCGTCTGCCCCCGCTCCCAGGACTCACGTCGCCAGCGCAGCGAACTCAGGCGCTGCTCCTTTACCCGCACCGCGCTCGCGTGCGCCGAAAGCTCTGCCAGCAGATTGCGGTGCTCCGGTGATAGCTCCCCGTACAGCGCGCACAGCGATGTGAGCCGCCGAAAGGCCGCCCGCACCAGCAGCTCGCACGAGACCTGCGATACCAGCCGCCCGTCCTGCTCCAACCACGCCGGTGTCAAGAAGTGCAGCGCCAGACGCTCCGCGGGCCGCGCCGCGCTCGGCGGCGACAGCAGGATGGGCGGGATCTCCTCCATCGCGGTGCCCTGACAGCGCACCCGACCCTCCCCCCACGGGTTGGCCTCCATGCGCATCAACGCTTCCGTCAACATCGCGCGCTCAGCCAGGTCCAGCGGACCGAAGACCCGGATCGCGATCGTGACGCTGTCACCCGCCCGGCAGGGGCGTTGCCCAGGAGGGGCCAGCAACGGCACAAAGGCGGGTGGTGCCCTCGTGTCCGGGCGCAGGAATGGATGGCCGGGCGCGACCCGCGGCGCGAAGAGCCGCTCGTAGAGCGGACCTCCGTGCAGCGCCCGCCCGAGCAGACCGTGGACCTGGCTCCCCTCATGAAAGGGCCTTGTGAACGGGGTCTCGGCCCGATAGGTAGCCCGAAATTCGACAGCGGAGAGCCTCATCGGATGAGTTCGATCATGGACGGGATGGGCTCGACGGAAAATCCGGCTGATCTTCGCGCGGCGGAGACGAGCTGTCCCGGCTCAGGCATAT
This sequence comes from Polyangia bacterium, assembly GCA_038231615.1. Lineage (GTDB taxonomy): Bacteria > Myxococcota_A > Polyangia > Palsa-1104 > JAEUJZ01 > JBBRLA01. Next base: position 818 of record JBBRLA010000126.1, read on the forward strand.
CGGCACCGACGGCGATGGGGATCGGAGACCAACATGATATGTAATAGACATCATCATAGAGGGTGGGTCAAGTACAAGAGCGAGGCAGTGAAGGGTTCACTGGGGGCCCCAGGGACCCGTTCGGTCGAACTGATATAATGTTATTCTACATTACAATATTTCCTGAAAGTATTCTGTAGCCCCATGTCGGCTTCTTCTTTTCGCAAGTTGCGTTACCTATTTTCCGATTGACAGACCGGCATCCGCGGGGCATTCTTCACCGAGAAGAGGTGGGTCGATGACCGGGACCACACAGGCCCAAAGCAAACCATCGCTCAGGCCGTCGCGCCCTGGCTGTCCCGCCGGGGGATTCACGCTCCCGGAACTGATGACGGTCCTGGTGATCCTGGGCTTGCTCGGCTTCCTGGCCATCGGGCGGACCACACAGCAGGGCAGGGGAGACGCCGCCCTGGGCCTGACCCGCGAGGTCTACACCCGCCTGACCCAGGCCCGTTTCGCCGCCATCTCCAGCGGCACCCGGGTGCAAGTCACCCTGAGCCCGGTATCGGTGTCCGCGGTGCAGCTTCGCACCTCGTTGCAGCCCGGCATGGTCCCGCCGCCGCCCGCCGACTTCGGCCCGGTCACCGATGAGGTCACCGCCCACCGTGGGGCGCAGATCGTGGCCATCGGCGCCTCGGTGGACACCGGCAACCCGCCCCCGGGCCCCGCCGGCGGCCCCGCGCTGCTCATCTTCTATCCCGATGGCCGCGCCCGGCTGGATGGGGCCATTGCCTCCCAGCCCGGCACCACCATCTACATCGCCGACGAACTCTTCGCCCACCCGCACCGCATCGTCGTGCTGGCCCGAACGGGCTTTGCCCGCACGATGGACTTCTAGGAGGGCCACCATGTCGCATCCGCCCCTCCCATTCAGGCGCCGACGGGACCCCCGGGCCGGCTTCACCATCCTGGACACCCTGGTGGCGGTGCTGGTGATGATCGTCGGCACCGTCGGCCTTCTGAGCATGCAACTGACCCAGGTGGCCGCCGGGGTGCGTTCGCGGCAGCTCACCGAGGCCACGGACCTGGCGCAGCAGGCCATGGAACGGCTGCTTTTGTATACGCCCGCGCAGGCGGTCGCGGCATCCGGCATCGCGGTCCCCGAGATCGTCGATGCCCGCGGCTGCCCCGTGCTGGCGACGGCCACGGTCCCCTCGCTGGCGTGCCACACCGCCGTGGTGGGCACCCCCTACACCCGCACCTTCAGCGCCACCGCCAGCGGCCCGAACGGCGCCCTGGTGGAGGTGCGGGTCGCGTGGAGCGACCCCTCCGGCGGGTCCCATCAGGTGAATCTTGTCAACGGCCGCTAACGCCCGGGGCTTCACCCTGGTCGAGGTCATGGTATCGCTGGGGCTGGTCAGCCTGGTGGCGGTGGCGCTGCTGGCGGTGGCCCAGGTGCAGGTGCGCATCCACTGCAGCCAGAACAGCATTCAGGCCACCCAGGACAACGCCCGCGCGGCCCTGGATGTCCTGGCTCACGACGCGCGCCTGCTCGGGGCGCCGGGGCGGGGTTGGGGCTTGATCAACACCATCGGCGGCGTCCAGCCCGTGCCGCTCTACCGCGTGGTGGACGGCGGCGACAACGATTCCGACCGCCTGGAGATCATCGTCCCCTCCGGCGAGATGCTCGCCCTGCGGGTCGATGCCGACCCGGCGGTCGGCCGCCTCGATCTGGCGCGCTTCGACCCCGATTCGCAGAACAACCCGGCCGCCGCCCCCGATGCCGCCCGCGATTTCAACGTCGACGACTATGTGCTGCTCAGCAACATCACCCAGGTGGCGGCGCCGCTGCCGCCGGATCTGCTGACGCCGCCCCGGGGCTGCAAGGGCCCCGGCCTGGTCGGCGTGGCCCTGCTACAGGTCCTCGGCAAGGCGGCCAATGCCCTGACCGTGACAATGAGCAACGCCCTGACCCTGGATGGCTGTACTTTTCCCCGCGGCAGCCTGGTCTCCCGCGCCACCGCCACGGCCTACTATCTGGACGGCGACCTGCTGGTGGCCGACGACGGCTTTCCCATTCGCGGCACCGTCGGCACGCCCGCGGCCCTGGCCGAGCACATCGTCGACCTCCAGATCGCCGTGGGCATCGACGGCCTCAATGGCCACCCGACGGAAGGCAAACTCGACGAGGGACAGGCCGCCAACGACGACGAATGGATCAACAACTTCCCCGGCGAGATCCTGGACAACCACCTGCCGAGCGCCCTGCGCATCACCATCGTGGCGCGCACCGGCGGCCAGGACACGCTCCTTGGGCCGGGACGTCCGGCCGTCGAGAACCGCGTGGCCGGCGAGCCGGATTATTACCGCTACCGCGTCCTCACCACCACCGTGGTGCCGCGCAACCTGGTGCAGCCATGAAGCCCATCCGTCTTCCCTCTCGCGAGCGCGGCGTCGCGCTGGTGCTGGTGTTATCCGTGATGTCGGTGCTGCTTTTGGCCGGCATCATCGGCGTCGGCGTGTTCATGGGCGGCCTGCGCATCACCGCGCAGGACGTCGCAGCCAAGCGCGCCCTCTTCTGTTCGGAGGCCGGCCTGGCCGCCGGGCGGGCCTACTTCGGCCTCAACTATACCACCTGGGACACCTACCTGCGCTGCAACATCACCCGGGACTGCGCCGGCTACCCCATCGTCGGCTACGCGGATCCGGTCAATCAGCGCTTCCAGTACACCATGGACATCATCGACAACATCGACGAGCCCACCCCGGATCCGACCCACGACAACGACCTCACGGTGATCGTCGAGTCCCGCTGCACCGAACCCGGCCTGCCCCCGCAGCCCCTGCAGCAAATCGTCAGCCTGCGCCCCTCTGCCGGCGGCAGCCCATACAAACAGGCCGGCGGCTGGAACGGCACCAACAACCAGCCCTAGGAGCGGCCGATGCGCATCAGCAAAACGACGACATTAGAGCGGCGCGGATCGGTCGGGGCCCTGTTCCTGGGGGCCCTGGGCCTTTTGTGTTCCTTTTTGCCGGGTGGCGCGCAGGCCAATCTGCGATCGTTCTCGCCGGGCACCCTGATCATCCCCATGGACGCCTGCTACCAGGCCGCCCCCGACCAGCCCCGCCCCGCCGGCTGCACCGACGGCAAGTCCCTGGCCGATGATGGCGCGGTCAAGGCCTACGGCCTGGTCTATCGCCTGCTTCAGAAGGGCGTGCCGGTCTCCGTCGCCAGCAACCCGGGCAAATTGCAGATCGACGCCCCCGATTTCACCATCGACAGCACCGGTTCCGGCGGCGTGCCGGTGCAACTTTTCGTCCGCGCGGGCAACACCACCTCGGGGTTGACCTCCAACCCCACGATCACCTACCGCGGGGCGCCCTTCCTCATCGACTCGGCCGATGCCGCCAACGCCCGGGCGCTTTTGGCCGGCGACCCCGACCTCGCTCCCTTCACCACCACCGCCATCCACGTCGCCGCAGTCACCTTCAGCGCCCCGCTGTCCACTCCCCTGCGTGGCGCCCCGTCCAGGGTGGCCCTGGTCGATCCGTGCAATGGGGTCGCCGGCTGCACCAAAGGCGGCCTGGCCGGCAGCGAGGGCATCCCCCTCATGCGGGCCTACCTGCGCCGGGCCGGTCTGGACCAGCCCGGGGACATCGGGCAGTTCGGCAGCCCCGGCCGCATCGCCGACGTCGTCACCATCGACGACATCGGCAACCGCGACGCGCTTTCCGCCGGCAAGTACAGCATCGTCTGGCTGCCCCACTACGCCGCCCCGGCCCTCGCCGGCCCGACCTACGCCCTGCCGCCGGGCGACCTGGCCGTCCTTGCGCGCCTGACCGCTTTCGTCGGCTCCGGCGGCGTGCTTCTGGGGCAGTGCGCCGCCGAGTTTTCCCTGGAAGGCGGCAACGACCCCACCGGGGTGCGGTTTTCTCCCCCCGCCGGGGTGGGCAACTTCCTCTTCACCACCCCCGACGGCGGCTACAACAACCTGCTCAACGCCTGCTATCCGGGCAACGCCGCCGGCTTCCAGACCGCCTGCGTCTCGCCCCTTTCCCCCGTGGCGCCCCCGGTGGGACGGGCCCTGAAGTTCGGCGATCTGACCAGCCCCTTTGTGCAGATCGGTGATTTCGGCTTCTTCGACTCCATCGGTGCCACCGCCGCCCAGCCTGGGGAGGGCACCGTCGGCACCGTGGCCAACTGGGACTTCATCTCGGCCGGCACGCCCAACAACTTCCAGCCCAACGTCAGCCACCTCATCTCCAGCCAGGACAGCATCCCGGCCAACGACGCCGTGGACCTTTTCTCCCTGGCCAGCCTGGCCCGCGGGCAGGTCCTGTACCTGGGCGGCCACACCTACGCCGACCCTGCCGCGCCCTCCACCGCCGGGATGCGCCTGGTCCTGAACAGCCTGCTCTTCGCCACTCCCCAGGTGGACCTGACCGAGCAGACCCGCTCCGGGCCCGTCGTGGCCGATAGCGGCAAGTTCTACATCGGCACCTACCGCGAGAGCCCCGACGCGCCCTCGATCTTCGCCACCGCCGCCGACGCGCCGAAGTGGAGCTTCCCGCAGGTGCTGGGCCACCTGCGCGAGTATCCCGCCGGGCGCTTTTCGGGCACGGAGGCCCTGGGCTCGGGGGGCGAGGACTGGGACGCGGCGACGCGCATGCCCGCCGGTCCACAGCGGACGGTCTACACCCAGCTTGGCGGCGGCGCCGGCGCGACCTTTGTCGACTTCAGCACCGCCAGCCGCGATGTGTTCCTGAGCGACCTGCAACTGCCCGGCGCAAACCCCCAGTCGGCGGCGGACGCCCTGATCGACGCGGTGCGAGCTGGCGGGTTGGGCGGCATCGATCACAGCACCCCGGCGCTGATCCCGCCCAGCGGCAGGGTGCTTGGCGGAATGGCCCGACCCACCGTGATCTACGCCGGGGCCCGGGACGGCCAGCTTCACGCCTTCGCGGTCGCCGGGGGCGGGGTCGATCCGGGGACCGAGCTGTGGAGCTTCCTTCCCAAGGACCAACTGGCCCGGCTGCGCCTGAACACCGCCGGGGTCGACGCCAGCCCCAACGTGCGCGATCTCTTTGACGACTGGGACGGCACCGGCATCCGCGCCTGGCGCACCACCCTGGCTGTTCCCGAGGGCGCCTATGGGACCTCGGTGCAGGCGCTGGATGTGACTGACCCCCTGCACCCGGCGCTGCGCTGGCAGCGAGGGACCGATGCCCTGGCCGGCGGCGTGGTGCTGGGTAATGCCCGGGGGGCGACCTGGGCCGAGGTCAACCGCCCTTCGGCGCCCATCGGTGGGGAACTGATCATCGCCACCAACCTGCCCGGGGGACAGGGCCTGCTGGTCGCCGCGCTGGCGGCGCGCGATGGCAGTGTCCTTTGGACCTTCTCGACCGCCTACACAAGGACCCTTCCGGGGTCGAGTCAGATCGTACCCAACGAGATGCCGGGCCCGCCGGCCGTGGTGGATTCCTCGAACAGCGGCGCTGAGGACCGGGTCTACGTGGCTGACTTCGAGGGCAAGGTGTGGGAGCTTTCCGCGGTGACCGGGCAGAACCTGAACGGGACCGCGCCGATCTACGACGTGGGGCCGACCCCGCAGGGCAACGTGCAGCCGATCGGGGCGCCCCTGGCCGTGTACCGCGACCTTAACACCGGGCACCTGACCCTGCTGGCGGCCACCGGCGGGGCCGATTGGGCGGCGGCGACGGATGCCTACGCGGTGTATGCCATCGACGTGGACCCAATGCTCGCACGCCGCGGTGCCGCGGTGTGCACGGCCATCAGCAGCGGGCGGATCTTCGCCGCGCCGACCATTGCCGGGAACGATGTCTATCTGCTGGCCTCGGTAGGCAACCTGGGGGGGCTTCTGGGCAGCACGCTGGGCGACAGCGGGACCCTGCTGCGGGTGAACCTGAGCAGCCATCAGGTGACCCTGTCGGCGGACGCCGGCAAGGGCCAGGGCGCCCCGGTGCTGACCCCCGATGGCAAGCTGGCCGGCGTGACGGTGCGGGACGTGGTGGTGGTGGACAACACAGGTGCCGACAACAACCACGTGCTGCTCTCGGGCCCGGCGCCGCTGGCCTTCCGGGCCTGGCTGGAGCCGCTCTGAGGGCACGCGTCGGGTGCGCGTCCGGCATGTCTTTGGCACGTCTTCGGCAGGGACGGGAACCACGGCGGGAAGGTCCGACCGACTTTCCTTTGGAAGCAGCCGACGATAGAGTCAAGGCGTGAATCAGCTCCGGTGTCTCCTGCGCTCTGCCCTGGTCGCTGCGGCCTTTGTGGGACGGCTGACCTTGCGTGTCGAGGCGGCGCCGGCCCACCCGCCGCGGCCTGTGGTGGTCGCGCCCTTCTTGGTGCCCGCGGACCTTTCGGCCCTGGGACCGGAGCTGGCGCAGGCGGCGGTGGCGACGCTGCGGCAGGCCACGGTGGAGGCGAGGGTGGGACTGGCCAAGGGGGCGGACCTCTCGTGGAGTCTGAATGGGAAGCTGGAGGTGCTGGGGGAAGACCGGGTGCGGCTGGCCGCGACCTGTCACGGAGCCAGCGCCGAGGCCGTCGGCGACGTGGAGCGAGTGGACGAACTTTTGCGAGAAGTGATCGAGAAGCTGCGGCCCGGGCTGGCCTCGGGACCGACCACGCCCGCGGAGCCGAAAAAGCCGGTGAAGCAGGCGCAGGCACCGGTGAAGAAGGACCCGATTCCGAAGGGGCTGCCGGAAGCGAAGATCAAAACGAAGCCCGAAATCAAGACCGAGACCAAACCAGACACGAAAGCCGATTCGAAGCCCGAGGCCAGGCCTGAGACCAAGACGGACCCGAAGACCGAAGGGAAATCCGAAAAGCCGCCGGGCAAGGACGACACTGGATTGACGCCGCCTCTCGCGAGCGACGAGCCGCCCAGGCCGGTGTCGCCGGAGCAGCCGGCCCCCGAGGATACGATCCCGCGGGTGGCGGTGAACGTGGTGGGCGAGCCGCTGGTCCCACCGACGTCTCCGCTGCGAGGGACCGGTGCGCCGGCTCAGCAGGCGCTTGTCGGTTATCTGAAGCGCCGGCTGCACGTGGTGGGGGTGCCGGTCCCATCGGTGGGGCTGGTGGACGGCCGGGAGGCGGCGGCGCGTTCGACGGCGGTACGGGCGCACTTCACGCTGATGGTGCGCTTCGACGCCCTGAACATCCTGCCCTCGGCCAGCGGCGGCTTCGGGCTGCTGACGCTGACCGGGCGCATCCACGTGGTCCTCTTGCGGGACGGGAAGCTGCAGATCGACCGCAGCTTCGCCCTGCCATCGACCTACTTCACCCAGGCGGACCCGCCGGGCACCATCGCCTCGCGGGCGGTGCAGGCCGCGATGGATTCGATTCACGGCGAACTGGCGGCGAAGCTCTCGGCGCACCCATGAAGCAACGCGTGGGTCTACGCAGACCCAGGCCCTTCGGTCGAAAGAAGCCCGGTCGTTCCGGGCGCTGCGGGGGTCCCGGGCGCCTCGATTGGCACCACCTCGTGGAAGTGGCGGTAATCGATCTCGCGGCTGCCGTCGGGGTAGATGGTCAGCACGTCGCGGAAGCGGGCGTTTATCACGATGTCGTCCGGCTTGTAGCTGTAGCGGGCGTGTACGCTGGCGGCGAATGTCTCGTCGGTGCCGCTGAGCGAGAGGATGATGTCGGCGTTCTGCTCCCGCAGGCGGGCGATGGCGCCCTCGCCGTAGAAGGGGCTTTTCTCATCGATGCGGTGCATCGCCTGCCAGCTCAGAAGGAAAAGGGCCGTGCGCTCGCGGACCAGGGGCAGCTCGATGGGGACCCGGATGGACTCGCCCTCCCGGGTCTGTTGCCGCACCAGCACCAGCACCCGCAGTTGCGCCTCGATGATGTTGTTGTGTCGCCAGTTGGCCATGCGGAAGAGCAGGTGCGGCACGCCGTCGCGGGTGGCCAGGCAGATCTTCTCGGAGAAGAGCACCCGGGCAGTCGGCCGGGCGAACTTGGCGAAGGTGATGCCGGTGACCAGGGCCACCCCGAGCATGCCCAGGATGGCCTCCAGCGTCACCATGATATGGGCGAAGCGCGTGGCCGGCGACATGGCCCCGTAGCCGATGGTGGCCATGGTCTGGACGCTGAAGTAGAAGGCGTCTTCGAGCGAGCCGGTGCGGGCCCCGACGATCGACCCGGGCTGCGCCGCGTAGACCACGGCGAAGAGCGCGTTCACCGACAGGAAGACGAAGGACAGCAGCAGGAAGAACTCGGTCCACGAGCGGGTCAGGATGACGTGGTACAGGTCCTGGAAGGGAGAGAAGCGGCGCCCCAGCGCCCGGGTGTGGGGAATGGCCCCCTTCGCCTGCCGCAAACTGACGCGTTTTTGACCACTGGCCATGGCCCATGGTAGCACCTCCGCGGAGAGGGGTCGGCGCGCCAGGTCTACGGGCGGGTCAGGCTGAAGCTGTCGAAGGGCATGTCGGTGTCGGCGCTGAAGGCGCGCAGGTCGAGGGCCTTCCGGCGCACCTGCAGGAGCAGCATGCTGTGGGTCTTCTTCGACACGGCGGTCCAGGCGCCGGTGCCGTTGTCGTAGAGTTCCGCCCCGGCGCTGCCGGCGATGACGTAGACCGTGCCATCCTTGGGGCTCGGCTGCTTCTGATCGCCGCGCATGGGCCACGTGCGCTCGTAGTCGTGGTCGTGGCCGTTGAGCACCAGATCGGCATGGTACGTATCGATCACCGGCCCGAAGAGCGCCCGCAGCTTGGGATCGCCGCCATGCATGGACGCGGACCACAGCGGCCGGTGGTGCATGACCAGGCGCCAGCGGCTTCCGTCCGCGGTGGCGGCCTTCAGGTCGGCATCCAGAAACGGCGTCGCCTTGCCGGCCAGGTCCCCGGTGTCCGCGGGCGAGTCGTTGAGCACGCTGACGTGGATCGGCCCGTAGTCGAAAGAGAAATTTTCCTCATTCCCCGGGAAGGCGAACTGGGAATAGTAGTTGATGGCGTTGATGTCGTGGTTGCCGGCGGCCCCGATGAGCGGGATGCTCGCCAGGATGGGGTCGGCGTTGAGAAAAAACTGATCCCAATCTCCCTGGAACGTCCCCAGGGTCACGGCATCCCCCGAGAAGAGGATCAGGTCGGGCGGACCCAGCCGCACGAGCTGCTGCAGCGCCTGCCCCCAGGTGCTGTAGCCGTCGCGGGTGTCGCCAATGACCGCCACCAGAAGCTGCGCATCGGGCTTTGTGGCCAGGTCCGGGGCGGTGTGGAACTTGTAGGTCTTCGAGAAGACCTCCTTGCCATCAGTGCCGCCGCCGCCCACCTGGTAGCTGTAGGTGGTGTCGGGCAAGAGGCCGCACAGATGGGCCTCGTGGATGCGCGAGTCCGGGCGGTTGCCGCTGGGGTAGGTGAAGGTGTAGCCGCCGGCGCTCTTGTCCAGGGCGTCCCCGGCGCCGAAGCGTACCTGGGTGGCCAGGGTGGCATCGTCTTTGGTGCGCCACACCATGTTCATCGAGCGGGAGGCGTCGCCGGTGAAGGCGAGGTGTACGGCGTAGGGCGTGGGGTCCGGGCCCAGCATCGCCGTGCCCGGGACCGGGGCGGTGGCGCCGTCGCGGGTGGTGATGCCGTAGCCGCAGCCGGCGACCTGGACGGTACCCCCCGCCCCGGGATCGCCCGCGTCGGGCGGGTTGTTGGGGGTGCTACAGCCCGGTGCCCCGGCCAAGAAAAGCCAAACCGGGGAGACCAGGCACAGCGAAACGACACCTGCAGACTGCCTCATTTGAGGGGAGCATAACCGGAAGCCGCGCGAACGCACGGGAATTTCACCCGGGGGAGCGCGAGGCTACGCGGTGCGGCCGGTGAGTTCGGCGATGAAGATGTTGACGCCCACCACCAGCAAGTTGTTCTGCCGCGTCAGTTCCAGGTGCCAGAGCGGGTCGGTGGTCGGCCCTTGCCGGATCGCGCCGTCGAACTGGTAACGCGAGCCGTGACAGCGGCAATCGTAGCTCTTGTCCACGTCGTTGATGTACACCGGACAGCCGGCGTGGCGACAGTAGGACCAGATGGCCATGAAGCCCTTGGCGTCGCGGGCGATGATGGTGCGCGACATCGAGAAGAAGACGCTCTGCACGATGATGCTCTGGCCGACCTGGAGGTTGCCGGCCTCGGGCACGGAGAAGGTCTCCTTCTGGGGCAGACCGAAGTCGTGGGGGGCCATGTCCGTCATCTGCGGGGGGGGCGCGCCGCCGCAGGCCGCCAGGCAGCCCGCGCTGACGCCTCCCACGACCGTGAGGAAATTTCGCCGGTTCGACAGAAGCGAGGCGTCGTCAGTCAAAGTTTCTTTCGGCATAGGGGGTACGAGCGGTGCGGACATGTCGTTCCTTTCCCGAGGGTTTCGCTGGATCTCGCGGTGGTGACGTCGAGGCAGTACGCTTTACCAGAGCCAGAGGAAAACAAAAGGATCGTCGCGGGGAACGCGCCGCTCAGATGGCCGCCACAGTCCTATTATGCACGGGCTCTTTGCGCTGCGGCACCTGGATTTTGCACGGTCCCCCCGGTTTCTCGTCCGTCGATTGATGGCCGGCACTACCCGGCGCATCCAGACTACATCGTGGCACGGGTGGCGGGTCCTGTGCGGGAAGGGTAGGATGTCCGGCCATGTCCTCTGCACACGTGAAGGAGCGTGCCCGTTCGCGGGAGTATGACGCCGTCGTCGTGGGCGCCGGCCCCAACGGCCTGAGCGCGGCGATCGTGCTGGCGCAGGCCGGCTGCTCGGTGCTCTTGGTGGAGGCAGCCGCGCAGGTCGGCGGCGGCGTTCGTTCTGGCGAACTGACCCTGCCTGGTTTCATCTCCGACATCTGCTCCGCCGCCTACCCCTTGGGCAAGGGCTCGCCTTTCTTCCGCACCCTGCCCCTTGCCGATCACGGCCTCGTCTGGGTCGACCCCCCCGTGGCGCTGGCCCACCCTCTTGATGATGGCACCGCCGTGCTGCTCCACCGCTCGCTGCCGGCCACCGCCGACAATCTTGGCCCCGACGCCGGGGCCTACCAGGCGCTGATGGCGCCGCTGCTCCGCGACTTCGATGTACTGGTCGAGGGCTCCCTCGGCCCGCTGCGCCTCCCCAGCCACCCCATCGCCATGGCCCGCTTCGGCTGGCACGCCTTCCGCTCCGCCCGCGGCCTGGCAGAGGAGCACTTCGCCGGGGACCGCGCCCGCGCCCTCTTCGCCGGGGTCGCCGCCCACGCCATGCTGCCCCTGGAGGATCTGTCCACCGCGGCCATCGGGCTTCTCCTCTCCCTTGCCGGCCACGCCGTCGGCTGGCCGGTGGTCCGCGGGGGGGCGCAGCACCTCTCCGACGCCCTGGCCTCCTACCTGCGTTCCCTTGGCGGCGAGATCCTCACCGGCGCGCGGATCGCCTCGGTGGACGAGTTGCCCGCCGCCAGGGCAGTGCTCCTCGATCTATCGCCCAGGCAGGTACTGCGACTGGCCGGGCACCGTCTGTCCGCCGGCTACCGCGCCCGCCTCTCCGCCTTCCGCTACGGCTTCGGCTCCTTCAAGCTGGACTATGCTCTCGACGGCCCCATCCCCTGGCGTGCCCCCGAATGCGCCCGCGCCGGCACCCTGCACCTTTCCGGCACCCTGCCCGAGATTGCCGCCTCCGAACAGCAGGTTGCCCGGGGAGAGCACCCCGAGCGCCCCTATGTTCTGGTCATCCAGCCCAGCCTTTTCGACCCCACCCGCGCGCCCCCCGGCAAGCACACGGCCTGGGCTTACTGCCACGTCCCCAACGGCTCCACCGTCGACATGACCGGGGCCATCGAGGGGCAGATCGAACGCTTCGCCCCGGGCTTCCGCGACCTTGTGCTGGCACGCCACGTCAAAAGCCCCGCCCGCCTGGAAGCCTATAATGAGAACTACATCGGCGGCGACATCAACGGCGGGGCCTCCGACCTGCGGCAGCTCTTTTCTCGGCCGACCTCGTTTTATGACCCCTACGCCACCTCGGACCCCGGCCTTTTCATCTGCTCCGCATCGGCCCCGCCCGGCGGTGGGGTCCATGGGCGCTGCGGCACCTTCGCCGCGCTGCGCGCCCTCGCTCGCCTGGGCGTCCGCGACCGCGCCAGCAATAGAATCTTGCCCTGAGGGCGTGGGGCCGATAGGCTCACCGGAAGAGGACGACATCATCCATGGCAGCTCGCGTCGGCATCGATCTAGGAACAACCAACACCGTGGTGGCGCTGGTCGACCGCGGCAACTACCCCGTGCTTCCGGTCTCCGTCGGCGGCGAGGCCCGCCTGTCGACACCGACGCTCCTTTCCTGGCGCGGTGACGAGGTCCGCCTGGGCTGGGACGCCCTGCACGTCTGGGGGCTCCCCGACTGGGAACTTTTCAGCTCGCCCAAACGCTGGCTGGGCGTGCCCTCGCCGCCCATTCCGGTGGGCCCGGCAGGTTCGCTCGACTCGGAACATGGGAAAAACTCCGGCGCCCGTATGGAGGACATCCTGCGCCTCTTTTTCCGCCGGCTCAGAGACGACATCCTCGCCTCGCCCCACGTCGAGGCCGACCTGGGCCCAGATGACGAAATCGAGGCCATGATCGGCGTGCCCGCCAACGCCAACAGCCTTCAGCGTTATCGCACCCTGTCCGCGGCCCGGCAGGCGGGCTTCCGAGTGCTGGGCCTGCTGCACGAGCCCACCGCCGCCGCCATCGAGTACGCCCACCGCCACCCGGCCTTTGGCCGCGGCAAGGAGCGGCGCCACGTCCTGGTCTACGACCTGGGCGGCGGCACCTTCGACGTGGCCATCGTGCGCATCGACCCCGACGGCTTCTACGTGGTCCGATCCGCCGGAGTCGAGCGCCTGGGCGGTGACGACTTCGATCGCATCCTGGCCGAGATGGCCTTGCAAAAGGCCGGCCTTTCCTACGACGACCTCCCGTGGAACGCACAGCACCGCCTGCTCCTGCGCTGCCGCGAGCTGAAGGAATCGATCCGCGGCACCACCAAGAAGGTGCTGGTGGACCTGGAGGACCTGGGCGCGGGCGAGGCGGCGATCTTCACCGCCGAATACTACGAACGCTGCCAGCCCCTGGTCACTCAGACCATCGAGACCCTCTCCGCGGTGATGAGCGACAGTCAGCTCGACTTTGCCCAGCTCGACGCCCTCTTGCTGGTCGGTGGCGGCAGCCAGATGCACCTGGTCCAGCGGCAGCTCAAAGAGCGGGTCGGCGCACGGCTGAAGATCTCGCCGCACCCCTTCGCCTCCACCGCGGTAGGCCTGGCCATCCACGCCGACCGCTCGGAGGTCGCGCCGGTGAAGGACCGCTTCGCCCGCCACTTCGGCGTGTGGCGCGAGAGCGAGGCCGGCGAGCGGAAGAGCTTCGACACCATCTTCGGCCGGGACACCGCCCTGCCGCCCCTGGGCGAGACCCTCCTGGTCAAGCGCATCTACCACCCGGCGCACAACATCGGCCACTTCCGCTACGAGGAATGCGCCACCCTGGACGCCGCCGGCACCCCCGTTGGGCACCACACCCCGTGGTGCGAGATTCACTTCCCCTTCGACCCGGCCCTGGCAGGCAGCGATCGCCTGGACCTCGAAGCCGTGCAGCGCACCGAGCGTTTCTCCGGTTCCCTGGTGGAAGAACGCTACGAGTGCGACAGCCAGGGCCTGATCACCGTGCGCCTCCTGCGCTTCGAGCCGCCGCTCTCGTGCTCGTACCTCTTGCACGGGCCCGAGCAGGTGACCCCTACTCGCCCCTCCCCGGCTCGTACATCGAATCGATCAACTCCCGATACCGCTCCGTCACCCCCTTCCGCTTGAATCGATCGAATCGATCGCCACGCTCATGTTGTGTAGTATACCCGGCGCGCGCCACAAGACGCAGAGGACCCCATGGCCAGAACCGCCTACGAAAGGCTGAGCTTTCTCGACAGCTCCTTCCTGCTCGGAGAGAGCCCCACCAACCACATGCACGTGGCCAGCACCGCCCTTTTCGCGGCGGGCGCCCTGGGCAATGCCGACGGTGGCATCGACATCGACCGCATCCGCCGCCACGTCGCTTCGAGGCTTCACAAGATCCCCCGCTACCGCCAGGTCATCGACTTCACCCCCATCGAAGGCTACCCGGTCTGGGTGGATGACCCGCACTTCAACATCCACTACCACGTGCGCCACACCAGCCTGCCCCGTCCCGGCGATGAGCGCCAGCTCAAGCGGCTGGCGGCGCAGATCATGTCCCAGAAGCTCGACCGGGCCCGGCCCCTATGGGAGATCTGGATCGTCGAGGGGCTTGACAGCGCCGGCGGCGATCGCTTCGCCATGGTGGCCAAGATCCACCACTGCATGGTGGATGGCGTATCGAGCGTGGACCTGCTTACCGAGCTGCTCTCGCCGTTCCCGGGGCAAAAAGAGAGCGACGAGGCGGTCCCCCCTTGGGTACCTCGCCCGCGGCCTGGGCGCCTGGACCTGCTTTTGGGGGAGATGCGGCGGCGCATGGGGGCCCCGCTGGAGATCGCCCGGGATCTGTCGCGCGTGGTCAGCCATGCCGGGCAGTCGCGCTCCGACCTGGGGGCGATGTGGCAGGCGACCCGGGCGGCGCTGGGCTCCAGCTTCAAGCGGGTGTCGCCGACGCCGCTGAACCAGCCCATCGGCTCGCACCGGCGCTTCGACTGGACCTCCTTCGAACTGGCCGATGTGAAGCAAGTAAAGAACGCCCTGGGCGGGTCGTTGAACGACATCGTGCTGGCGACCACCGCGGGGGCCGTGCGGCGCTTCCTCATCTCCCGGGGGAAAAGCCC
>JBBRLA010000127.1:0-15488 GCA_038231615.1 Polyangia bacterium
CCCTGGGCTGCCGCCCCGATGTGGTGGGCTGGCGTCGGGACCGCCACCCGGAGTTGCCGGAGCCCAACCAGGACGGCCTGGTGACCGAGGTCCCGGACTGGATCTGCGAGGTCCTGTCCTCCTCCACCGCCTATCTCGATCAGGGCAGGAAGCGCTCCGCCTACCACGCCGCCGGTGTGGAGCATTACTGGTTGCTGGACCCGCACTACAAGACGCTGACCGTGCTCGCCCGCGAGCGGCGCGACTACGTGATGGCGCTGGTCGCCGGGCAAGCCGAGATCATCCGCGCCGAACCCTTCGATGCCATTGAGATCAACACGGTCGACCTGTTCCGCCGATGATGACGTAGGTTGCGCCTTTCGGCCAAGATGCGATCAGGTCATGCGGGCTGTAGTGGCGATCGCCGTTGTCCTACGCACAAATCGCGCGGGTTTCCCCTTGGATGCGTCAAAGGGCGCTTGCATAATGCCGTGATGATGTTTCCTACCATCGAAAACATCCCGCTGGAGTTGCTCTTCGAACTCGACCGCGGACCGCGGCGGCTACAGCTGCGTGGGCGGCCCTTCCTGGTGGCGCACTACGAGCCGGACGGCGGTTTTGTGGAAGACAACAGGTTCAACGACTTCTACGATGCGCTGACGAGCTGCCTGAACCTCGAACACGTCGGCATTGGCGAGGAAGACAATCAGGCCGACGTGGACAAAATCCTGGAACGCCTCCCGGAACTGCGCCAGCTCACGGATCGGCGCCTGAGAAGCTTCGCCCTGGAGTCTACCGGCGGCCTCCTTGAGGTGGTAGAGGGCGCGGATCATGCGTCCGACGACTACCTGGCAGGGATAGAGGAGGAATTCCCAGGCTGGCGCTTCGTGCTCGGATGGAGCGCGAGGCCCCCCCTGCAAGACGAGGCTTTCGGCATCCTTGAGCAGGTCCCCGAGGAAGGGTCTCCATGACGCTCGTCGCTCTGCACCGCCAGCAGCCGGTCATTCAGGGTGCCCGCGTGCTTGAGCAGCGTCTGCAGGTCTAGCCATGGAGGGCCGCCTGAAAGCGCACGTTGCCTTCGACCGCTGCTATTGACCCACATGACAGGATTGTCAGGCTCGCAGCCTGTGCTCCCGCGCAAGCGTGCGAAATCTCGTCAGCAGGCGGCCAGCATATCTGTTGCACCTACGCAAGGAATGATGTCAAATCGAATCGGGCTGCTGGTCCTTCGCAGGGCGCTCATGAGAATGACGGGGCCTGTGTTGGCGTTGTTGCTGATCGGCTGTTCGGATCCCACTTCTGGCGGACCTGCGCTTCCCGATCCTCCTGCCCATGGTTCCTGGCAGTGGCAGAACCCGCTACCGCAAGGGAACGAGATGGTGAGCGTGTGGGGGTTGAACCAGGATGACATCTGGGCAGTGGGGAGCTACGGCACGATCATGAAGTGGGATGGGGCTACCTGGTCGCCACAAAGCAGCGGTACCAAGGAGCGGCTGACCGGCGTCTGGGGGAGCGACGGCGGCCGAGTCTGGGCCGTCGGAACGGGCGGCACCATCCTGCAGTGGAGTGGGGCGGGCTGGGCGACGCGGCAAAGCGGTGTCACCGGCGCCCTCTCGGGCATCTGGGGGAGCGACGCCGACCACGTCTGGGCAGTGGGGGATGCCGGCACGATCCTGAAATGGGACGGGTCCGCCTGGACCGCGCAGAAGAGCGGTGTCACGTCCGCCTTGACCGGCATCTGGGGGAGCGACGCCAACCACATCTGGGCCGTGGGATACGACGAAACAAGTTGCGCGCAGGGTTCTTGTTTTGCCTCCACGATCTTGAAGTGGGACGGGTTCACCTGGACCCGGCAGGACAGCGGTGCCGCGCCACAGGGCAGTCTCAGCGCCATCTGGGGACACCTGGACGAGCATGGAAGCCACGGGCGGCCACCTCTATGCCATCTGGGGGAAAAGCGCGCAGGACATCTGGGCCGTGGGGACGCAAGGGACGATCCTGAGATGGGATGGAAAGACCTGGGCGGCGCAGCAAAGCAATACCCAGGTCGATCTCTACGGGGTGTGGGGCAGCAACGCGAACAACGTCTGGGCCGTGGGCGCAGGGGGCACAATTCTGAAGTGGGATGGTGCGACCTGGAGTGCGAAGCCAAGCGGTTCCACCAGCTTCCTCTTGGGCATCTGGGGGAGCGACGCGAACAACGTCTGGGCCGTGGGCGCAGGGGGCACAATCCTGAATTGGAACGGCACGACCTGGACGGCCCACCCAAGCGGCACCGGGGACTCGCTCTTCGGCGTGTGGGGAAGCGATGCCAACCACATCTGGGCGGTGGGCGCAGGCGGCGCGATCCTTTATCGGCAGCCCTAGGAGCGTCGCCGCCTTGGCCTCAAGGCACTTCGATCAAAACCTTGCCAAAGACCTGGCGGGATTCGAGGAGCCGCTGGGCTTCGGCGGCCTGTGCGAGGGGAAAGATGCGATGGATAATCGGATACAGGTGCCTGAGCGACAGCAGACGTAGGACCTCGCGCAGCTCGGACATCGTGCCGAGGTAGGCGCCGAGCAGGGAGATCTGCTTGGCGAAGAGTTTCCATAAATCGAGGAAGACCTCGGCTCCTGTGTGGGCGCCGCAGGTCACCAGGCGTCCGCCCGCTCGACGTAGCGGACCTCGTCCGCGCCCATGCTAGACTTGCTGCGATGCATCCCCGGCGAGAGTGCCCCGTCTGCCACAGCGCCTACTCCGGTGGTGAGGGGTATTGCGCGACGGACGGCGCCGCGCTGCTCGATCTAGACGGGCCAGGCGGGCCAGCCGGGAAAGCCGGCCACGGCGGGGCGCTCGCCCTGATGAAGGACCCGCGTATCGGGCAGGTCATCGGCGGGCGCTTCACCCTGGTCGAGCGGCTGGCGCAGGGCGGCATGGGGGTGGTGTACCGCGCCGTGCATCAGGTCCTCGACCGCCCATTCGCCATCAAGCTCCTGCGTCCCGATCTGCTTTCCGACGAGCAGGCCGCCCGGCGTTTCCGCCGCGAGGCGCGCGCCGCCAGCGCCCTCTCGCACCCGCACATCATCAACATCTACGACTACGGCCACACCGATAAGGGCGAGCCCTACCTGGCCATGGAGTACGCTCACGGTCCATCGCTCTTCCAGGTCCTCTCCGGGACGCCCGATCATGCGCTGCCACTGCCGCAGGCAGTGGACATCGCCCTGCAGATCGCCCGGGCCCTGCGCCACGCCCACGGCCTATCGGTGGTGCACCGGGATATCAAGCCCGAAAACGTCCTTCTGGTTGAGGCCGAAGAACACCTCGACTTCGTCAAGGTCCTCGACTTCGGCCTGGCGCGCATCCTGGGGTGGCAGCCGCTGACCCGGGTGGGCGACGACCTCCTGGGCACGCCGGAGTTCATGGCGCCGGAGATCTTCAGCGGCGATCACCAGATCGGCTCGGCGGTGGACATCTACGCCCTGGGCGCGCTGTTCTACGAACTCTGCGTCGGGCAGCCGCCCTTCACTGGCACCATCCGCCAGGTCATGAATGGGCATCTGTCCGCGGTCCCGGAACCGCTGGGGCAGCGGCACCCCGACCACAGGGTGCTGCCCGATCTGGAGCAGATCGTGCAAGCGATGCTCGATAAGGCGCCGGCCCGGCGCCCGGCGGCGCACGAGGTGGTGGCCCAGCTGGAACGCCTGCGCCCGTGGCTGCCGCGGCGCTCAGCGCGGAGCCTGATGCTGATGAAGACCTATATTCTCAGCGAAGAGGAGCGCGGCCTTTCCCTGCGCACGGCGGAGACGTACCTCTTTGCCCAAAACCCGCTGCACGAAATGACGACCCGCATCCTGCCGCGCATCTTGCAGGAGGTGGACCAGGTCGAGGAGGAGCTTTCGGAGCACAGCGAGCGCCTGGGCCGGCAGGCGCGGGCGCTCATGCGGCTGCGGTTCCCGGAGGTCCCGGTCCGAGACGATACCCTGCCGGCGGAGGCGGCGCGGCTGCGCCTGCACCTCTCCGACCGCGAGCAGGAAGAGGAGGACCGCTCGCTGCGCCTGGCGCTCGCCGAGGAACAGATCGCCCAGAAACGGCAGGCGGCGCAAGAACAAAGGGAGGCGCTGCACCAGCAGATCCTGGCGCTGGGCGACGAACTGTACGATCAGCTGCCGAACGCCCCGGCCGTGCGGGCCGAAAGGGAGACCGAGCGCATCCGCCTGGAAGCGGCCTACGCCGCCCTGGCCCAGGACGGACAGGAAGCGCGAGAGGCGGCGGCGCTGCGCGGGGAACTCCACGAGCTGCGCGGGGAGATCCGCCACGCCAGGCGGCAACTGGCGCAGGTGCTGCTGGAGGCCTGCCGGGCCGAGGCCGGGGCCCCGGACGCGAGGCTGGAGCTGTCGGGGAGCTTCAGCGAGCTTTCGCGGCTCTGCGATCTGCACGATGGATCGAGTGCCGCTCTCGCGCACCTCCTGCAGCGCCTGCCGGCGGGGGTGGTGAAGTGATCGGAGGCCAAGAAGACCATTGATTGCCGGGTTCTTGCGCTCAAGTTGACCATCGGTCAATTTATAGAAGGACTTATGAAGCGCTGGGCTTCAGGCGCAGGGGGGGGTTGCGCCGCTCCAGGGCGGCGTACACCAGGCGGAAACCGAGGAGTAGCATCAGGATCGATCCGTAGATGATGGGCAGGCGCTGGTCGGCCTTCACTGAAAGGGCGAAGTGGGTGACGGCGAGGATGGAGATGATGTAGATGCGGCGGTGCAGCTTCTGCCACCTCTTGCCCCCGAGGCGGCGGACGCTACCCGGGGTCGAGGTGGCGGCCAAGGGGACCATGAAGAAGAGGGCAAGGAAGCCGATGGTGACGAAGGGCCGCTCGATGACGTCGGCGCCGATGGCCCGGATGTCGAGGGACTGGTCGAAGCTCAGGTAGATGAGGAAGTGGCTGGCAGCATAGCCGAAGCAGGCCAGCCCCAGGGTGCGGCGCAGCTTTCCGACGGCCTGCCAGCCGCTGAGATGGCGCAGGGGGGTCACGGCGAGGGTGGCCAGAAGGAAGCACAGGGCCGCGGTGCCGGTGCCGCGGAGGAAGAACTCCACGGGGTTGGCGCCCAGGCGCGAGGTGGCGGCGTAGAAGGCGAGCAAGCCGGCAGGCACCAGGCTGTTGACCAGACCCACGGTGCGGAGGAAGTCGGGGGCCTTCAATAGTCCCTCCGAAGGTCCTGGCCGGCGTATAGCTGCGCGACCTGTTCGCCGTAGCCGTTGAAAAGGAGCGTCGGGCGCTTGCCCATCTCGCCCAGGCGGCGCTCGCGGGCCTGGCTCCAGCGGGGGTGGCGGACGTCGGGGTTGACGTTGGCGTAGAAGCCGTACTCGTCGGGGGCGGCGGCCATCCAGGCGGTGATCGGCTGGCTCTTGGTGAAGCGGATGGAGACGATCGACTTGATGCTCTTGAAGCCGTACTTCCACGGCACGACCAGGCGCAAGGGGGCGCCGTTCTGCGCGGGCAGGACCTCGCCGTAGACGCCGACGCAAAGCAGGGTCAGGGGGTGCAGCGCCTCGTCGATGCGTAAGGCCTCCTTGTAGGGCCAGGGGAGAACGTCGCGGCGCTCTTCAGGGAGCTGCTCGGGGTCCAAAAGAGTGCGGAACTCGACGTAGCGGGCGTCGCTTTGGGGCTCTACCTGCTTGATCAGGTCGCACAGGGGAAAGCCGACCCAGGGGATGACCATGGACCAGCCCTCGACGCAGCGCAGGCGGTAGATGCGCTCTTGCAAGGGGCTCAGGTGCAGGAGGGTGTCGATGTCGTAGGTCTTTTTGTAACGCACGGCCCCCTCGACGGTCACGGTCCAGGGGCGGGGGCGCAAGTGGTCGCCGTTTTTGGCCGGGCTGTATTTGTCGGTGCCGAGTTCGTAGAAGTTGTTGTAGCTGGTGACAAACTGGTAGGGGGTCAGGCGTTCGGGACCGGCGGCGGGCAGGGACAGGTCGCTCTTGAGGATCGGCGAGAGGCGCCGGCCGCGGCGCACGGCTTGCTTGACCGATAGGAGGCGGTGGAACAAGGCGGTGGTCAGGGCGGTGGCCGAGACAGCGCCGACGCCGCGGAGAAGGTCCCGGCGAGAAGGCCGGTGGCCAAGATAGCCGGCCTGGTCCGTGACCTGGTTCTCGGGAAGGTCGGCGGGTCGGCGGGGCGGCATGGTCCTTTATGATGGCCGATCTCGCCTCCCGGTGACAGGCCGAAGAGGCGAGAAACGGGCCGCGGGATGCGCTATGCAGGCGGGCGCTGGGCGACGACGACGTACCGGTAGGTGAAGAGGCGGATCATGTCGTCCCGGCTGAGATCGCGAAGGCTGAAGTTGCCGTGGCAGAAGCTGTTGCCGGTGTTGCCGATGGACGAGGGGTCCAGCGCCGGGTTGAGGGTGGCGGAGGTGTCAAGGAGGCGCAGGCCGGTGCCGGTGACCAGGTCCTGGAGGGAAGTCAGGGTGAAGAAGCGAATGTGGGTGGCATCCAGGAGGCCGGAGGCCTCGTAGGTGAAGGTGCCGTGTGAAAGGTTGAGCAGGAGGGCCACGTTCTGGATGTTGTTGACGCTGAGCAGGGCCAGGCCGCCGGGCCGGAGAAGGCCGACGAGGCGGTTAAGGGCGGTCCAGGGATCGTAGATGCGGTGAAGGACGTCGATGGCGACGATCATGTCGAGTTCGCCCTCGCGAATGCCGGCGTCGGCGGGGGCCAGCGCAAGGGGATGTTGCTCCAGGTCGGCGACGTGGACCGCGTCGAGGTGGGTGCGGGCCAGGTGGGCCAGGGGCTCGTCGGATTCGATGCCGATGTAGTGTTCGGCGGAGAGGGCCTTGCGCAAGGCGGCCCCAGTGACGCCGCTGCCGCAGCCGATCTCCAGCACCCGGCGGGCGGAGAGGCCGAGCTGGGTCACCTTGGCCACCACGTCCTCGCGGACGCCGACGGCCAGGGCCCCGTCTCGGCCGAGATCGAGGGGGTTTTTGGGGTGCTTGGGGTCGGCGCTGCTCTTCTTTGTGGGGTGGCTGGGGGACAGGGAGCTTTTGCCGGCCGGGAGGCGATCGGATCGGGCGAGGATGCAGTGGCAGTCGCCCCACTGGTTGCTGCCGTCGGTGAAGCTGCTGCCGCCGTTGTTCACGCCGACCTCGATGACGCGCAGGTCGGCCCATTTGGCCAGGGCGCGCAGGCCGTCGGGGTAGTAGCGGTAGCAGTCCACCGGAAAGCGGTGTTCGGGGCCGCGGGAGGGCACGATGATGCAGGCCAGGCCGTCGGGACGCAGCTTGCGGGCGATCTGCTGCATGGTAAGCCAGGGGAACTCGACGTGCTCGATGGCCTGGCCGGAGATGATGGCGTCGAAGCTCTCGTCGGTCAGCTCGCGCCAGTCGTAGGGATCGGCGGGGACGACGTCGACGTTGGGGCCGGAGGCGACGTCCAGGCCGACGTAGGTGATGCCGGGGTGGGCGAAAAGGTCGCGGTAGGTGCCGTTGACGCCCATGCTGCCCACGTCGAGGACGCGGAAGGGGTCGCAGCCCTTCTGGGAGCGGAGCAGGGCGGCGAATTTCTGCATGGTAGAAAAGGAACTCTGGTGCATGGTCTTCCTCGGTTTTGATCTGTGTTTTTAGTACGTGGGTGGTCTTGGGAGGTGATGTGGGGCGCGGCGGAGCGGGTTCAAGGGGTAGGCGAAAGAAAAGTGCCGGGAAAAAAGGACGAAGCCGCAAAGGACGAAGCCGCTTTCCCGGCATTCCTGGCCCGGCTCGGGACAAAGCGGCAGTCCCACGCAGCCGGGCGGCCATCCAAAGCAGCCTCATCCTGCACGCGGCCCTTGCGTTCCGCATGCGTCGCCCCCCTGCGCAGCGTCCAGTTTCGTCAACAACCACGCCAGCGTGGCTTTTTCTCCGTCCCGTCTTCCTGCAGCAAGCTTCGCTGACCGCGAACGATCCTTGGCTGCGAGCAAACATCTTGTGCTATATCCCTCTTCGACAAGGAGTAAAGACATGCGCAAATATGCAGTACTGATGTTTCCGGTGATGTTCCCCGTCCTGGCCCTCCTGCAAAGCTGCGGCCCGACGCCCGACGTCGCCGCCGTCCCGCTTTCGGTGACCAACCCCGCCGCCGAGCTGGTCACCAGCCCACCCCAGCTGTACTACGGCAACCTGTGCCCGGGCGACTCCATTGTCCGCCCAGCAATCGTCGAGAACATCGGCAAGGACGACATGGCCGTCACCCGCGTCTCCGTATCCGGCGCAGGGTACTCCCTGGTCAGCAAGCCGGCCCTCCCCGCGATCCTCAAGCCCGGCCAAAAGCTCAAGCTCTCCGTGCGGTTCCAGCCCGGCAGCGTCAGACTGTCGGCCTACACCGGTGCCCTGTCCATCGAGACCACCGATCCCAACAACCAGGGCCCCACCATCCCCCTTTCCGGACTGGAGCTGCCCGCAAACCTCCAGGTCTCCCCCAGGCAGCTCGACTTCGGCTCGGTCGCCACCTTCGACAGCCAGACCCTTACCCTTTCCCTGCGCAACAACGGCGCCTGCCCCGCGCAGGTAGCCGGCGCCACGTTCCGCGGCGCCCAGCGCGACCTCTTCTCCACCGGCGACCTTCCGGGCGACACCCTCCAGCCGGGCGATGAATTCAACCTCGACGTCATCCTCAACTGCGATCGTTCCAGCCCGCTAGATGACTCGCTCCGCTTCCTCGCCCCCGATGGCCGCTCTCTCGGAAACACCCTGCTCAGCGGCGAGTGCCTCTAGGGGTTTATTCGCCCCCAGCAAAGAATAATTTGCGTGCCATGGTATATGGATATGGTGCTCCGTCCCTCCCGCACGCCCCCGGCCAGATGGTTGGTCCGCAGGCGTTTGCCTCCTGACATCGCGGGGCGGAGAACAAGGAGTTTTGCCATGAGCAGCATCAGTACCAAGGCCCCTCCTGGGGTCCTCTTCATGGGCCTGGCCCTTCTTCTCGGGGGCTGCGGCACCAGCGAGACCTCCGCCGACTCCGCGATCGGCAGCCAGACCGACCCGGTGAAGATCATCATCAACTTCCCACCCCCCAAGAAAGGCGGCGGCGGCGGCGGCGGCCAGAGCGCCGGGGCGATCATCACCTCCGCACAGAAGGTCCTCTTCTTCGGCGAGAACTGCGCCGGGGGGGTCAACAAGCAGACCCTCTCGCTGCAGAACACCGGCACCGTGAACCTGAAGATCCGCGAACTGTCCCTGTCGAACGACACCTTCGCGTTGGATGCCCCCCCCACCCTGCCGGCCACCATCAAGCCCGGCGATACCCTGGACCTCTCGGTCCGCTTCACCGCCCCGGACACCGTGGATCAGGCGGCGGCGCTCGAGGGCACCCTGACCGTGTCCAGCAACGCCGGCAACCAGAAGACGCTGAACGTGCCCCTGCGGGGGATCGTCTCGCCGGAGACGCTGACCCTCTCGCGGCGGCAGCTCGACTTCGGCGAGCAGCTGGTCGGCAATGCCGCCAGCCACCACCTGATCCTGCGCAACGTCGGCGCGTGCAGCACCACGGTCTCCGGCTTCGACGCCAGGGGCAATCAGGCCTCGGGGGTCGCCGTCACCGGGCTGCCCACCGCGCCGCTTCTGCCGGGCCACAGCCGCACGGTGAACGTCACCCTGCTGTGCCAGAATGACGGGGACGTGAACGTCAACCTCAGCTTTCTGGGGACAGCCGGGCGTTCGCTGACGACGGCGAACTTGATCGGCCTCTGCTTCTCGCCCTAACAGAAGCACCTGGCCGGGCAGCTTTGGGCGTACGTCTCTCCCGCCGCTTCGCATTCGCGAAGCGGCGGGAGGTGCTTCGCGCTTCGCGAGCAATCACCGCGGCGCTTCGCGCTTCGCGAGCAATTGTGGAAGCTCGCCTGCGCTGCGGTTATCCTTTATCGATTCCATGACCATGAATGATGAAAAGGACCTGGATCTGCTTTCGGCCCTCGGCTCAAACCTCGGGCTGCTGGACGAGGTGTACGGGCGCTACCAGGCCGATCCGGCCTCGGTGGACCCGAGCTGGCGGGCGCTCTTTGCGGGCACCCCCATCGCCGCCGCCCCGCCGCCGGGCCCGCTGGCGGTCGCGCCGCTGCCGTCGGGGGACACGGCCCTGGAGTACCGGGTACAGGCCCTGGTTCACGCCTACCGGGTGCGCGGCCACCTGGAGGCGGACCTGGACCCGCTGCACCTTCAGCCCCGCGTCCCCCACCCAGACCTGGATCCCGGTTCCTATGGTCTGACTCCATCGCACATGAACCAGCCGGTGCCGCATGTGGGGATGTTCGGCATCGCCCCGCAACAGCCGGCGCCGCTTTCGCAGATCCTGTCCCGCCTGCGCACCATCTACTCCGACAAGATCGGGGTGGAATTCATGCACATCTCGGATCCGATCAAGCGCAACTGGATCGCCGAACGGATGGAGACGGCGGTGAACCTGTTCAGCGGCGATCGCGAGGCGCAACTCCACATCTACGAAAAGCTGGTGGCCTCCGAGGTGCTGGAGCGCTTCATCCACACCAAGTACGTGGGCACCAAGCGGTTCTCCCTGGAGGGCGGCGAGAGCCTGATCCCGCTTCTGAACGTGACGCTGGAGCAGGCTGGGCGCTTCCAGATCGACGAGGTGGTGCTGGGCATGACCCACCGAGGCCGGTTGAACGTGCTGACCAACCTGATCGGCAAGAGCCCGAGCCTGATCTTCGCCGAGTTCGAGGACATCGACCCGGAAAGCGTGCTGGGCGGTGGGGACGTCAAGTACCACATGGGCTACTCCAGCGACCACCTGACGCGGGCGGGGGACAAGATCCACCTGTCGCTGGCCTTCAACCCGAGCCATCTGGAGGCAGTTGATCCGGTGGTGGTGGGGCGGGTGCGGGCCAAGCAGCGGCGCCGGCGGGATGTCGGCCACGAGCACGTACTGGGGGTGCTGATCCACGGGGACGCGGCCTTCGCCGGGCAGGGGCTGGTGGCTGAGACGCTGAACCTGTCGAACCTGCACGGCTACCGGACGGGCGGCACGCTGCACATCATCGTCAACAACCAGATCGGCTTCACCACCAGCCCGTCGGCGTCGCGGTCGACGCCCTACTGCACCGACGTGGCCAAGATGATCGAGGTGCCGATCTTCCACGTCAACGGCGAAGCGCCCGAGGCGGTGGCCCACGTGGTGCAACTGGCGATGGAATACCGCCAGCACTTCAAGTGTGACGTGGTCATCGACATGTTCTGTTTCCGCCGCTACGGCCACAACGAGGGCGACGAGCCGAACTTCACGCAGCCGCTGCTGTATCAGGAGATTGGACGCCACCCCTCGGTGCGGGAGAGCTATGGCAAAAGCCTGATCGAGCGCGGGGTGATCTCGCAGAAGGAGGCGGAGGCCGTCATCAGCAGGCGGCAGGAGATGCTGGAACGGGAACTCCTTCAGGCCCGAAAACAGGTGGAGCGCCCCAAGGTCCAGGCGATGAAGGGCTACTGGAGCAGCTACCAGGGCGGGCTGGAGCGGGACGTACCGGAGGTGGAAACGGCGGTGCCCAGAGAGCGCCTGTTGCGCTTCGCCGAGCGCCTGACCGCTGTGCCACGAGGGTTCACGCCGCACCCGAAGATCCTGCGGCTCCTGCAGCAGCGGGCGGCGATGGGCCGGGGCGAGGCGCCGATCGACTGGGGCATGGGCGAGGCGCTGGCGTTCGCCTCGGTGCTTCATGACGGAACGCTGGTGCGCTGCACCGGGCAGGACACGCGCCGGGGCACCTTCAGCCATCGCCACGCGGTGATCGTCGACATCCAGACCGGCGACGAGCATGTCCCGCTGCGCCACCTGCGGGACGACGGCCAGCAGGGCGAGTTCGTCACCTACGACAGCATGCTCTCGGAGGCGGCATGCCTGGGCTTCGAGTACGGCTACAGCCTGGACTACCCCGATGGGTTGATCATCTGGGAGGCGCAGTTTGGCGACTTCGTGAACGGCGCACAGGTGATTTTGGACCAGTTCGTCAGCTCGGCGGAGGACAAGTGGGCACGGCTTTCAGGGCTGACGCTGCTTCTGCCCCATGGGTATGAGGGGCAGGGCCCGGAGCATTCGAGCGCCCGGTTCGAGCGGTTCCTGCAACTGTGCGCGGAAGACAATATGCAGGTGGTCTACCCGAGCACGCCGGCGCAGTACTTTCACGTGCTGCGGCGGCAGGCGCTGCGCCCCTGGCGCAAGCCGCTGGTGATCCTGTCGCCCAAGAGCCTGCTGCGGCACCCGGCGGCGGGATCGTCGCTGGCGGACCTGGACAGCGGGCGCTTCGGGGCGGTGCTGCCGGACGTGTCGGTGCCCCGAGAGGGGGTGCAGCGGATCTTCCTGTGCACCGGCAAGGTCTATTACGACCTGCTGGAGGAGCGGCAGCGGCGGGGAGACCCGGGGGTGGCGCTGGTGCGGCTGGAGCAACTGTATCCGTTCCGGGAGCAGGAGGTGGAGGCGACGCTGCGGCTGTATGGGCAGGCGCAGGAACTGTGCTGGGTGCAAGAGGAGCCGGCCAACATGGGGGCCCTTTCGTTCGTGGCGCCGCGCCTGCGGGGGATTCTGGGCAGGCTGCGCCTGCGCACCGTCAGCAGGATCGAGAGCGCCAGCCCGGCGACGGGCTCGCACAAGGCCCACCTCATCGAACAGCGGGCCTTGCTGGAGGAGGCGTTCTCCGGGTCGCTGGCGCAGGAGGGTCCGCGGTCGCGGCTGGATGGCAACGGGTCACGGCAGGAGACCGGGCCCGCTTGATGGAAGCACTGTCAGGGCGATCGGGGCGGACGGCCTGCCGGTTGACATGACGAAGCGGGACCCTAGGATACCTGATCATGGCTGTCGAACTGAATGTCCCGACCCTGGGTGAATCGATCTCCGAGGCGACCATCGCCAAGTGGCTGAAGCGCGTCGGCGAAGCGGTGGCCGCCGACGAGGCGATCGCCGAGCTGGAGACGGACAAAGTCACGGTGACGCTGCCGGCGCCCCAGGCGGGGGTGCTGACGGCCCAGCATCACCCGGTCGGGTCCACGGTGCGGGTCGGCGACTCGATCGGTACGCTGGATACTGATCAGCATGCGGCGGCGAAGGAGGGAGCGGGAGCGGTTTCACCGGCGACGGCGGCTTCAGTGGAGACGGGGGTCGCTCCTGTGGTTCCAGCGGCGGCTTCACCAGCGACGGCTGTCACCGCGCCGGTTGCACCCTCGCCTGCTGCCAGCGCTTCGGCGCCCCACGGGGCACCGCTCTCGCCCACCACCAGGCGACATCTGAGGGAGCAGGGGATCGACCCGGCCACGGTGGCACACGACCCGCCTACTCTTGCCCCAGTCGCGGCGGCGGGCAGCCCCGCCGCAGCACCACCCACGCCCGCCTCCTCTGCGTCTCCAGCGGGCCCCGAAGAGGTGGTGCCGATGTCGCCCCTGCGCAAGCGGATAGCGGAGCGGCTGGTGCAGGCCCAGCACACCGCCGCCATCCTCACCACCTTCAACGAAGTCGACCTGACCCACGTGACGGCGCTGCGGGCCCGCTATCAGGATGAATTCGTCAAGAAGCACGGCATCAAGCTCGGCTTCATGTCGTTCTTCGTCAGGGCTTCCGTCGACGCCCTGCGGGCCTTCCCCGGCCTGAACGCCGAGCTCCGCGGCGAGAATATCGTCTACAAGAAATTTTACGACATCGGCATCGCCGTGGGATCCGGCAAGGGGCTGGTGGTCCCGGTGCTACGAGGGGCGGATCGCCTGGGTTTTGCCGAGATCGAGAAAGCGATCGCGGCGCTGGCCCAGAAGGCGAAAGACAACAAGCTGACCCTTCTGGATCTGGCCGGTGGCACCTTCAGCATCACCAATGGCGGGATCTACGGGTCGATGATGTCGACGCCGCTTTTGAATATGCCGCAAACCGGGATTCTCGGGATGCACAACATCCTCCGTCGCCCGGTGGCTGTCGGCGAGCAGATCGAGATCCGGCCGATGATGTACCTCGCCCTCTCGTACGATCACCGGGTCGCGGACGGCCGCGAGGCAGTGCAGTTCCTGGTCCACATCAAGGACCGCCTGGAGCAACCCGACCGCCTGCTCTTGAACTTGTAAGCATCACAGAAGCGGCTTGGCCTTTAGCTTGGCGTCGAGGTAGTAGTTGCGACCGCGGACGAACTCGATGACGGTGCCGATCAGGGAGGCGAGGCATGCGGTGGCGATCAGCAGCGTCGGACCTGGGGCCGGGAGCGCAGAGGCGGGGCGTGACGAGAGGATGGCCAGCCCGAAAAGGACCGTCACCAGCCCCACCCGGATGCCCCAGGCCAGCGCCTTTGCCTCGACGTGGTGGTGGGCCAGCAGGTTATCCAGCCCGCCGACCGCCATTTCCAGGGACAGGGTGATGATCAGAAACAGCGAGGGGGGCCCAAGGAACATCTGGGAGCTGACCAGCGTCAACGGCAGGGCCACCGACCCGATGATGCGAATCCAGTCTCCCGCCGAGAGCGGACGGACCTCGAAGAGCCGACGCGATTGGGACAGGTAGACCCAGCCGCTGAGCCAGGTCACCGCCAGCGCCGAGATCATCAGCACCTCGCTGGCCAGCTTGGGGCCTGACGAGATGTAGATGCACAGGATCGCCCCGTACCACCCCGAGAACACCAGGGCGCCGCGCCACACGTAGCGGCGCAGGGCGTAGCGGACGATCGCCAGGAAAAGAGGCAGCACCGCGCCGATGAGGAAGAGCCGGATCATGAGCGAGCGCCCGGTGATGCTCATGACGAAAATCATGCCCACGCCGACCATCTGCACCCAGGTCTTCACCTTGGCCAGGAAGGTCGATTTCAGGGTAACCCCGCGGCTCTCGTAAAGGGACCGAAGGGCAGTGACCAGGAACTCCCGCAGGAGCAGGAGCGCCACCAGCCAGGCTTGCAGGAAACCGAGATCCAGGAAAGGCAGGAAGCTGGCGACGATGAAGACCTTGTCGGCGATGGGGTCCATCAGGCCTCCCAACACGGTGGGCCCGTAGCGCCTGGCGAGCCAGCCATCGACGAAATCTGTACACCCGACAAGGGTCAGGAAGATGAGCGCATAGCGCCGTCCCCAATCGCCCTGGTAAAGGAGCCAACTGCCCAGCGGTAGCAGCGCGAGGCGGGCGAAGGTGACCTGATTGGCGGTGATGAGGGGTTTGGCCATGGGCCAACTGACGATAGGCGAGACCAGAGGACCGGTCAACGGCCGGTCTCTCCTACTCTTCAATATCTTGCCTCAAGGATGCAGTTTGCGCTTAGCAATTGATCGATACATTGCGGCGCTTTGCGCTTAGCAATTGATCGATCGATTCAGGAAGAAGCACATGGCCGGAGCAGATTTTGGCGCACCCCCGCAGCGACCGAGGGAGCGTACTACTGTACGTGACCGAAGGGAGTGTGGGGGCACTCCCCACCGACTCGCATTCGCGAGTCGGCGTGGGCCCTCCCGCGGCTGAGCGCATGCGAAGCCGTGGGGGAGAGGTACGCCAAAAGATGCCCGGTCCAGGTGCTTCTGTTAACGCTTGCTGAACTGGAAGCGCGCGCGCG
>JBBRLA010000128.1:0-15447 GCA_038231615.1 Polyangia bacterium
GCGGCGCCGACAGCCGGCGTCGGTGCGATTCCTGGACGGACGAGTGTTTGTAGGGGCGATGGTGGTGCTGGCGAGCACGCTGAGCGGCGCGGATATCTGCAACATCCGCCTGCGCGTGCCTCCTTCCATGGCCTTGGCCTGCGCCTTGCTTCATGTCATGGATGCCAAGCATCAGTTGAGCAGGATTTGTCGGCTCAGGGCACAAGGAAGGCGGGTGAGAAAATGAACGAAAATACATCGGCAGCGCGCCGCCGGATGGTGCAGACCCAGATCGCGGCTCGAGGCATCCGCGATCCCGCGGTGCTGACCACAGGACGAGAACGGGCGTTCACGTTCTTCCGCTTCAAGCACGAACCGCTGCGGCTGGTGGCGTGCATGAAGGAGCTGGGCTGGGGCCCGGTGGACGGATGGCGCTACGGCGAGGAGCCCGGCGCGCGGCTCTTGTACCTGTTTCGCCGACGAGAGACGTGAGCCAGCATCGTCTCCGCGGGTCGGGCCTGAACGGAGGACACCCTCTGTGCATGATCGTGGGCGCCGACCAGATCGGCTGGCAGGTACTTGGCCAGGAACCCGGAGAGGCCGTGCCGGGCCAGGGGCCCCCGGACATTTTGCCCTTGACGCCAGCACCGCCACGGTGTGCTCTACAAGCGCACGACTGCCATGATGCCATCGTTCAACACCGCGGGGCCCTGCGTACCCGGCGAGCACTACATGCTGCCGCCGGAGGAGCGGCTGGGCCGGGTCATGCGCCTCATCGAAGAGCACAAGTATTTCGTGCTCTATGCCGGCCATCAGACCGGCAAGACCACCTGTGCCCAGTGGCTGGTCGACCATTATAACAAGGGGGATCGCTACACCTGTGCCTGGGTCGACCTGGAGGAGGCCCGCGAGGAGCCGGAGGAGACGGTGGCTCTGCCGACCATCCTGGCCAACCTGGACCGGGCACTCCGGCGCGACTTGCCGGGGGTGACACCGCCGGACCGGGGCTGGGACCAGAACCCGGCCACCGCGCTGCGCAGCTACCTGCAGGATCTGTGCGCCCGGGTGCCCCGGCCGCTGGTGCTCTTCCTCGACGAGGCGGACGGGCTGGTGGGCCATGCCATGGTGTCGTTCCTGACCCAGCTCCGGTCGGGCTACCTGGACCGGGCGCGCACGCCCTTCCCCCACAGCCTGGTGTTGGCCGGCAGGAAGCAGGTGCGCGACTATGCCTTTTCGCTGTCCGAGCGGCGCGTGGTGTCATGGCTGGGCACTTCGTCGCCTTTCAATATCACTGCCGAGGCGACCACCCTCCACTCCTTTACCTCGGCGCAGGTGGCGATGCTGCTTTTGCAGCACACGCAGGTCACCGGGCAGCGCTTCCTCCCGGAGGCGGTGGAGGCCATCTTCTATCTGTCGCAGGGGCATCCCTGGCTGGTCAATGCGCTGGCCGATCAGATCGTGAACCGGGATGTGGAGGACCGCTCCGCGGCGATCACCGCGGCGCATGTGGAGGCGGCCAAGGAGGCCATCATCCTTGATCGTCGGACGCACATCGACTCCTTGATCGCCAGACTCCACGAGCCCCGCGTGCAGCACATCATCGAGCCCATGCTCATCGGCCAGCGCGCGCCCAGCGCCGGCACGCTGAACGACGACTTCGCCTACGTGCTGGGGCTGGGCCTTCTTTCCCTGCACAACCGGGAATACGTCATCGCCAACCCGATCTATAAAGAGGTGATCCCCCGAGCGTTGAGTTTCGACCAGCAGGCACAACTTCATCAGAAGCCAGCCCGGTACGTGCGTCTGGATGGCCGCCTGGACCTGCCCAGGTTGATGAAGGATTGGCAGAAGTTCTGGCGGCAGGATGGCCAACTGGCGGCAGAAGGGTTTGCCTACCGGGAGGCCGGGCCGCACCTGATGCTCATGGCCTTCCTGCAGCGGATCATCAATGGTGGAGGGAGAATCGAGCGGGAGTATGCGTTGGGCCGCGGGGCCCTGGACCTGATGATTTTCTTTGCCGGCGAGCGCCATGCAATCGAGGTCAAGCTCCGCCGCGATACGCAGACGGGGACCGAGGCGCTGGAGCAACTCCTGGGTTACCTGGACGAGGCGGGGCTGGCACAAGGCTGGCTGGTGATTTTCGACCTGCGCAAGGAAGTCCCCTGGTCCGAGAAACTGACGATGGAGGAGGTCGAGGCAGAGGGGAAGCGAATCTGGGTGGTGGGCTGCTGACGAACGCAACGCCACCCACCGGATAGCAAGGTAGCAAGGGTAGCAAGGGGACAGGGTTCGGGTTTTCGGTTTCTGCGCAGTCAGCCTCGTCGGTCCGCCTGCTCCTGGGCTTCACGTCCGGCCTTTGCTTCTTCCAGGGAGCGATATTTGTAGACCCCGGGTTTGAAGCGCCAGGGGCGAAGTCTGTAGAGAAGGCCGATGAGCCGGAATGTCTGGCGTAGGTTCTCTGGGTCCAACGGCCGTCCTGGTGGCGGACTGGGCATTTCCTCGACGGAGCGGAACTTGCGAACCGGCATCATTCGTCTCCCAGTTGAAAGCGGCGACGCAATGCCTCGGCGTCCACCCGATCCTGGGGCCGCACGGTGTCGCGCTTCATTCTGTAGAGCATCCGAGGGGTGGCGACTTGAACGCGGATGCCTTCGATGAGCAGCGTCTCCACTTCCAGATCCTCGAAGTGAAACGCGTCCCCCAGACGGGCAAGAATATCCAAGGACAGGTCTCCGTCCGGGGGAATGTACTGAATGGCAGGGTAGTCACCAGCCAGGTCGGCGGCGGAGATCTCTTCGATGTTCGGGTCCTCGAAGACGGAGTACAGGGCAACCTTCAATCGGGCCACGTTGTCGGCATCCGGCGCCACGAAGAAGTCCATGTCTTTGGTGGCGCGAACGAGCCCCTGTGCCGCCATGGCCATCGAGCCCACCAGGGCATAGCGGACGCCAGCCTGCTCCAGAGCCGCCAGGATCTCCAACGCTTCGTCGAACTCCACCTATGAACTCTACGCTGCTCTGACCGAAAGAGAGTAAGATAAAAAAGGCCGTGCTGAATTCCGGGACTCGATCTACCAGATGAGCTGCACCGCCGGATGCGGCATCGAGCCCCGACATCCAGACCAACGCCCAGGCCAGTACGCTCGGCGTACCGCCGGATGCCCCCCGGCGAGGTGGGTGCTTGAAGGACAACCAGGACAGGGCCAGCCGCGATGGCGGTCAGCGGCACCTCGGCAGGGGCTTGCCCAAATGACGACTCGCAGGCGGGATTTTGTTATGTTCCTTGCAGATCGGACGGCATGAGATAAGCGGGGAGTTATGGTGGCTGGCGAACAGTGCCGGCCTCCGCTGCCCTCGGCAGGGCCAAACCCCCGGTAGTTTCTCCTACCCTCAGCGTACTACTGTACGTGACCGAAGGAGCGTGGGGGCACTCCCCACCGACTCGCATTCGCGAGTCGGCGTGGGCCCACCCATGGCCTCGCGAATGCGAGGACATGGGAGAGAGGTACGCCAAAAGATGCCCGGTCAGGTGCTTCTGGTAGTCATTTGTTCAGCGCAGGCAACGCGCGTCGTGTACCCTCTGGTCGTGTCGCTCTCGTCTTTTCACCCGATCATCTCGACCTGGTTCCGTCGCCGCTTTGGCGATCCCACGCCGCCGCAGGCGCGGGGCTGGCCGCTCATTCAGAAGGACCAGCACACGCTGATCGCGGCCCCCACTGGCAGCGGCAAGACCCTGGCGGCGTTTTTGGCCTCGCTCGATCGCCTGGTGCGCCTGTCTCTGGCCGGCCAGTTGAAGGATCAGGTCGAGGTGCTCTACGTCTCGCCTCTGAAGGCCCTGTCCAGCGACGTGCGCAAGAACCTGGAGGAGCCGCTGCGGGAGCTGCACGAGGAGGCCCGGGCGCAGGGGCTGCTCCTGCAGCCGATCCGGGTGGGCCTGCGCACCGGGGACACGCCTCCGGCGGAGCGCCAGGCGATGGCCAAGCGCCCGCCGCACATCCTGGTCACCACGCCCGAGTCGCTCTACCTGTGCCTGACCTCGACCCGTCCGCGGCAGGGACTCTCGGCGGTGCGGACGGTGATCGTCGACGAGATCCACGCGCTGGTGCGAGACAAGCGCGGCGCTCATCTGTCGCTCTCGCTGGAGCGGCTGGACACGCTGTGCCGGCAGGCGGGGTCGAAGCCGCCCTGCCGCATCGGGCTCTCGGCGACCCAGAAGCCGATCGAGGAAGTGGCCCGTTTCCTGGTCGGCAGCGCCCAGGTGGCGGCGGACGGCACGCCGGAGTGCCACATCCTCGACGGCGGCCACCGGCGGAAGATGGACCTGCGGGTGCTGACGCCGAAGGAGGAGATGCAGGCGGTGTGCAGCAACAACCAGTGGGCCGACGTGCACGATCAGCTGGCGGCGCTGATTCGCGAGCACCGGACCACGCTGGTCTTCGTCAGCACACGGCGGCTGGCGGAGCGCACGGCCCACAGCCTGGTCGAGCGCCTGGGCAATGAGGCCGTCACCGCCCATCACGGGAGCATGTCGCGGCGGCTGCGCCACAGCGTCGAGGATCGGCTGCGTCGCGGCGAGCTGAAGGCGGTGGTGGCCACGGCCTCGCTGGAGCTGGGCATCGACATCGGCGCGGTGGACCTGGTGTGCCAGGTCGGTTCGCCGCGGGCCATTGCCACGCTGCTGCAGCGGGTCGGTCGGGCCAACCACCGGCCGGAGGGGGCCAGCCAGGGTTCGCCGGGGCGCGATGCCGGTCCCGCCGCCCAGCAGTCATCGCTGCCCTTCGATCCAGCCCCGCAGGCGCCGCGGTTCATCGATCCAGCGCCGCAGGCCCCGCGGGTGGACGAGGTGAGCCTGCTGCCGCCCAAGGGGCGCCTCTTCGCCCTGACCCGGGACGAGCTGGTCGAATGCGCCGCGCTTCTGCGGGCGGTGCAAATGGGGGAATTCGACCGGGTGTTGCAGCCCGTGTGCCCGGTGGACGTGCTGGCGCAGCAGATCTGCGCCCTCTGCGCAGTGGAGGAGTGGCGCGAGGACGATCTCTTCGCCCTGTGCCAGCGGGCCTGGCCTTTCCGCGGGCTCACCCGCGAGCGCTTCGATCAGGTGGTGAGCATGCTTGCCGACGGGGTCTCCACCCGGCGCGGGCGCAGGGGGGCGCACCTGCACCGGGACCAGGTGGGCGGCACCCTTACGGGGCGGCGCGGGGCGCGGCTCTTCGCGGTGCTCAACGGCGGCACCATTCCGGAGCCCAACGACTATGACGTGATCGCCGAACCGGCCGGCGTGTCGGTGGGCAAGCTCGACGAGGACTGGGTGGTGGAAAGCAGCGCCGGGGACATCTTCCTGCTCGGCAGCACCTCGTGGCGCATCCGGGCAGTGCATGGGGGGCAGGTCTTCGTTACCGACGCGCAGGGCGCCCCGCCCACGGTGCCCTTCTGGGCCGGCGAGGCCCCCGGCCGCACGTTCGAGCTGTCCCAGGCGGTCTCGGCCCTGCGGGTGGAGATCGACGAGCGGCTGGGCTTTCTGGAAAAACCCCCGCGGGAGGCGGCGGAGCGGGTCACGCACACCGACGCCCTGGTCGCGTGGCTGGCACAGGAAGGAGGCCTCTCGCGGGAGGCGGCGGCGCAGATGGTCTCGTATCTGGCGGCGGGGCGGGGGGCGCTGGGCTGCGTGCCCTCTCAGCACACCCTGGTGGCGGAGCGCTTCTTCGACGAGGGCGGCGGCATGCAACTGGTGCTGCACATGCCCCTGGGGGCGCGGATCAACCGGGCCTTCGGGCTGGCCCTGCGCAAGCGGTTCTGCCGCAGCTTCAATTTCGAACTCCAGGCGGCGGCCACGGATGATGGGGTGCTGCTATCGCTGGGCGAGACGCACAGCTTCCCGCTGGAATCGGTGTGGCAGTTCCTCAACTCGGGCAGCGTGGAGCAGGTGCTGACTCAAGCCGTGCTGGGGGCGCCGGTGTTCGGGCCGCACTTCCGCTGGACGGCGATGCGAGCGCTGGCCATGCCGCGGCGCCGGGGGGGCAAGAAGGTGCCGCCGCCGATCTCGCGCATCTACAGCGAGGACCTTTTGGCCGCGGTGTTCCCCAACCAGGCGGCGTGCCCGGAGAACCTGCCCGGCGGGGACATCGAGATCCCCGACCACCCCCTGGTGAACGAGACGCTGCGAGAGTGCCTGCACGACGTGATGGACCTGCCGGGGCTGCGGGCGGTTTTGCAGGACATCGAGGCGGGCCGGGTGCAGGTCCGCGCCTGCGACACGCCGGAGCCCTCGGTATTCAGCCACCAGATCCTCAACGCCGCGCCCTACGCCTTTCTGGATGACACGCCCCTGGAAGAGCGGCGCTCGCGGGCGGTGTCGCTGCGTCGCGGCCTGCCCGCGGAGATCGCGCAGAAGAGCGGGGCGCAGCTGGATCCCCAGGCGATCGCTACGGTGTGGGACGAGGCCTGGCCGGCGATCCGCGACGCGGACGAGCTGCACGATGCGCTGCTGACGCTGGGCTACCTGCCGGAGGGGCGGCCCTTGCCGCGGCCGGGGCGGCCCGGCCCCCAAGGGGCGGTGGCGGCGGAAGAGGAATTGAGGAGCCTTTTGCCCTTTCTGAGGGAAAAGCGCCGGGTCACCCGAATGGTTGCGTCGGCAGCGCCGGGGACGCAAGGGACCGCCACCTTTTCGGCGTGGGTGGCTACTGAAAGGGTAGACCTTTCGCGGCGGATCTTCGCGGACGCGGTGTTCGCGCCCGAGGTGCCGGCGATCCCCTGGAAGACCGCCGGGGAGGCCGGAGCCGAGGAGGCGGCCACCGAGGTGGTACGCGGCTGGCTCGCCAGCACCGGGCCGTGGAGTGCCGCGGGCCTTTCTGCGTACCTGACGATCCCCGTGGACCTGATCGACGCGGCGCTGCTGCGGCTGGAGTCCGAAGGGCAGGTCCTGCGCGGGCGCTTCACCGCGGCGTCGCGGTGCTCTATTGACCCGGGCAATCCGGGCGAGCACCTGGAATGGTGCGATCGGCGGCTGCTGGCGCGCATCCACCGCCTGACCATCGGGCGGCTGCGGCGTGAAATCGACCCGGTGTCGCCCGCGGTGTTGACACAGTTCCTGGCCCGCTGGCAGCACGTGGCGCCGGGGACGCAGCTTGCCGGGCCCACCGGGCTGCTCCACGTCCTGCAACAGCTCCAGGGCTTCGAGGCCCCCGCCGGGGCCTGGGAGGAGGACCTGTTGCGTCAGCGGCTCTCGGGATATGACCCGATGTGGCTGGATGAACTTTGCCTCTCCGGGGAGCTGGCCTGGGGCCGCCTGCGCCCGCCACAGGGAGAGGGCGAGGTCCGCCGCGGGCCGACCCGGGCAGCGCCGATCACTCTGTGGCTGCGGGAGGGCGCCTCGTGGCTCCTGTGGGGCAAGCAGGCCGAAAGCACCGAGCTTCCGGGCCTTTCGGGCCCGCGCATGGGCCCCCTGGCTGCGGCCATCCTGACCCTTCTGTCCCGGCGCGGGGCGCTCTTCCTGACGGAGATCTGCGCCGCCGCCGGCCGCCCGCAGGGGGAGGTGGCGGAGGCCCTGGGCGAGCTGGTCTCCGCGGGGCGCTGCACCGCTGACGGCTTCGCCGGGCTGCGCAACCTGATCGGCAAGGGGCGCACCGGTGGCGCACGGGCCTCCGCGGGGCGCTGGTCGCTTTTGACGATGCCCACCAGGGAAGCGTTGATCGGCGCGGAGAATGAGCCGGATGCACCACAAAAGGACGCGCAGCCGGAACCCATCGAAGCGTGGACCCGGCTTTACCTGCGGCGCTACGGGGTGGTGCTGCGGGAGGTGCTGATGCGGGAGAACGGGCCCACCTACCGGGAGGTGCTGCCGGTGCTGCGCACCCTGGAGGCCCGGGGGGAGATCCGCGGCGGGCGCTTCGTCTCCGGTCTCTCCGGGGAGCAGTTCGCCCTGCCCGAGGCGATCGAGTCCCTGCGGGCGCTGCGCCGGCACCTGGAAGAGGCGGCCCGGGACGAGGTGCTCGACATCGGCGCCGCCGATCCGCTGAACCTCTCGGGTCTGCACATTCATGGGCCTGGGCCTGGGCCTGGGAAGAGCCCCGGGCAGCGGGTCCCCGCCACCTGCGGCGCCCGGGTACGCTTCCTCGGGGGTGTACCGCAGACTGCCGGTCTTCCCGGCGAAGCCAAAGAGGAAACCAGCGCCGCCTCCGTTGCGTCCTGAGCCCCCTTTGTAACTCGATCCGATCCAGTTCTGGATCTGGATCGGCCAAGATCTGATAGATCGATAGGGCATACAAACTCCCCTTCTCGTGACCGGAGAGTAATTTATGCATGCTCCCGGCGACGAGAGGGGCATTTTTTGCGTCTTTGCCGGGAAGGGCCCCCCGGAAACATGGGGGTTAGGGGCCGGCACGGCGCGTGCTTAAACAGATGGAGGCGCTGTCTGCGCGATTAGACGGTCACGGCCAGAGCGAGGATGCATTGATGATCGGACGGAAGATGAGCCGGATGTTGCAGATCCACCACTTGCTGAAGCAGGTCCCGTTGACCCGGCGGGCGCTGCGCGTGTACGAGGAACAGGGGCTGCTCCTGCCCGCAGGCCGCGACAAGCTGGGCCACCGCATGTTCTCCCCCTCAGCCCTGCCCCGGCTGCGCCTCATCCGCGACCTGCGCGGTGCCGGCCTGGCCCTGGCCGCGATCCGCGACGTGCTGGACGCGCGGGTGGTGCGAAAGGACGACAAGAACGCGGACACCTGGCTGGACCGGCTGACCAACGTCCTGTGCCGCCACACCGAGGAACTGCGAGAACAACTGGAGGTGGTAAAGAAAGCCGAGCGGGAGATGCGCGATGCCGTGGTCTGGCTGCGCACCCACAAGGACCAGGTCCTGGGGTCCCCCAAACAGGCGCTCTTGGCGAAGGACATCCCTTTCATCGCCCAGGCCCTGCTGAGCCAACCGTCAGAGCACAGCCGCGCCGCCCAGGCCAAGGCCGCGCCCGGGGACCCTCTCTTTGACGAGGACGAGGACGACCCCGTCGCGCTGGCATATTGATCGCGAAGTGCCGCAGGCGCCGCGGTTCATTAAGCTTTCACGGATCGACGCCGATCGAGACGCGTGTCAAACCACTCGACGATCTCCCGCAGGGGCCGGCTGAGCCGGCGCAGGCTCCTGCCGGGAGGCCGTCCGCGGTCGCAGTCGGCATAATACACCGCGTAAAGTTCGGCGAACCACTCGTTGGGCGCGCGAAACTGGTAGTCGGAGACGTAGGTCGCGCGGTGCAGGGCCACGTCGTAGGCGAAGCCGCGGCGGTAGAGCGAATCGTAATAATAGACCAGCCCCTCCTGGGTGGGGCGCAGGCGATGGTAGCAAGGCACCGCCTGGCGGCTGTTGTGCGCCAGGTCGCGCAGTGCCGGCTCCCGCAGAAGGGCCGGGGACGAGGGCCGCCGCCCGGCCAGCCGCTCCTCGCGGCGCAGGTCGTCCAGCGCCCGGCAAAGGCTGCGCGTTTTGCCCGCCGGCTGCGAAAGGTAGAGTTCGCAGAGCCGGTGCGCCTCCGGGCCGTGTTCTTCCTTCAGAAGGAAGCGCAGAAAGGCCGCCCGATCGCCCTGGAACACCCAGGGGCTCCGCGGCACGCGCTGGTACAGCGTGTCGTAGAGCCCGCAGCGCACCGCCACCGCGTGACCGACCTCGTGGCGGACGGTGGCGCTGAAGCGGTTCAAGGGCACCCGGTACTCGGTGCTGATCTGATCGAGGCGGAAGATGCTGATCTCGGCGCTCCGCGGCCCCAGGGGCGATCGGGTGTGATCGTCGTGGTAGACGCCGAAGCCCTCGCCGGTGTCGACCCGGCACAGGCGGACCAGGTCGGGGTTTTTGGCCACCGCGGACTCGGGCAACGCCGAGAGCGCGCGCCACAGCCCCAAGAGCGCCGGCCAGCACCAGGGCACGGTGCCACCCGAGAGCACCAGATCGAAGCGGGCTCCCAGCACGGCGCAGCCCTCTTCCGGGGGCCCCTCGGGGCGGACGGCGAAGAACAGGCGCTCCAGCGATCGGCCCCGTTGCGGGCCCCGGGGCAGGTGCAAAAGGAAGTCTTCCCAGGCAGGGTGCTCCCGCAGGAGGCGCACGCGATCCGTCAGGCGCTCTTCGTCAGGCTGCCGCATCAGCGCCTCCAGCATGACCGGCGCCGACGCTCGCGAAGTGCCACCGGCGC
Source organism: Polyangia bacterium (assembly GCA_038231615.1). Taxonomy (GTDB): domain Bacteria; phylum Myxococcota_A; class Polyangia; order Palsa-1104; family JAEUJZ01; genus JBBRLA01. Next base: position 10,147 of record JBBRLA010000128.1, read on the forward strand.
CGCAGTCCAGCGCTCGCGAGGCGCCACCGGCGCCGCGATCTCGCGAAACCCTGCCGGTGGGGACGGAGATCGGGGTGTCGTGGCGCGGCCGATTCATGAGGGGTTTCATAGCAGGAGCGGCGCCCGTGCCCGCATCCATTCCATTCTCCCATGAGCGGCGATTGCCGGTGGCATCTGCATGGGATAGAAATAATAGCTATGGAAAGCGCCGTCGCCACTCCTCCGCTCTCGTTCGAGACCGAACCCGCCCGCTACCGCCATCTGCGCCTCTCGGTGGAGGGGGACATCGGCCGCATCGGCCTGGCCATCCGCGAGGATGAGCCCCTGCGCCCGGGCTACACGTTGAAGCTGAACTCCTACGACCTGGGGGTGGACATCGAACTCTACGACGCGGTGCAGCGCCTGCGCTTCGAACACCCGGAGGTCCGGGCGGTCATCATCACCAGCGATCGTGATCGGGTGTTTTGCGCCGGGGCCAACATCCACATGCTGGCTTCGTCGGACCACGGCTTCAAGGTCAACTTCTGCAAGTATACTAACGAGACGCGCCTGGCCATCGAGGACGCCGGCGCCCACAGCGGGCAGCGCTACCTGGCGGCGGTGAACGGGAGCTGCGCCGGGGGCGGCTACGAGCTGGCCATGGCCTGCGACGAGATCCTTCTGGTCGACGACGGGTCGAGCACGGTGTCGCTGCCCGAGGTGGCGCTCCTGGGGGTGCTGCCGGGGACCGGCGGGCTGACCCGGCTGACCGACAAGCGCAAGGTGCGCCGCGACCGGGCGGACGTGTTCTCCTCCCTGGCAGAGGGCATGCGCGGCAAGCGCTCGGTCGAGTGGCGATTGGTGGATGGAATCGCCCCCAAAAGCCGCTTCGCCAAGGAGGTCGAAGGGCGGGCCCGGAAGCTGGCCGAGCAGGCGTCGGCGCAGCTCGACAGCGGCAAGATCGTCGGCAAGGTGGCCGGGCAGGGGGTGCGGCTGCCCCCCTTGAATCCCGAGGTCTCGGAGGACGGGCTGCGCTACCGCCACGTCGAGCTGAAGCTGGACCGGGCGCAGCGCCTGGCGACCCTGACGATCGCGGGGCCGATACCAGGACAAGACCCGGTGCCGACCTCACGCGAAGAACTCCACCGCGCTGCTGCAGAGGACCGCCTGTGGTCGCTGCGCGCCTTCCGCGAGCTGGACGACGCCCTTCTGCGCCTGCGCTTCAACGAGCCGGCGATCGGCCTGGTCCTCCTGCGCACCCGGGGGGAACTTTCGGCGGTGCTGGCCGCCGACGCCATCCTGGCGCAGCTCGGCGGGCCCGTGTCGGAGACTGCCCCCGAGGGACGCGACTGGCTGGCCCGGGAGATCATCCTCTTTTCGGGGCGGGTGCTGCGGCGCCTGGACCTGACCGCCAAGTCGTTCTTCGCCGTGGCCGACCCGGGGTCATGCTTCGCCGGCAGCCTGCTGGAGGTGCTGCTGGCGGCGGATCGCAGCTACGCCCTCTCCGACCCGGCGCGACCGGTGCACTTCGGGCTCTCGCCGCTGAACGCGGGGGTCTTCCCGACCACCACCGGGCGGGGCCGCCTGTCCCTGCGCTACGTCGCCGCGCCGGAAAAGGAAACCGAGGCCCTGAGCCACGGGGAACTTTTGGATGTGGCCGCCGCCGACGAGCTGGGCCTCCTGACCGTGGTGTCCGACGAGCTGGACTTCGACGACACGCTGCGCCTGGCCATCGAAGAGCGGCTGAGCCTGTCGCCGGACGCGCTGACCGGCATGGAGGCCAACCTGCGCGTCCCCGGCAGCGAGGGCTGCGAGAGCAAGATTTTCGGGCGCCTTTCCGCGTGGCAGAACTGGATCTTCATCCGGCCCAACGCCACCGGGGAGCAAGGCGCCTTGACCCGCTACGGCAAACCCGAACGGCCCAGCTTCGACTGGCGACGCACCTAAAGGAAGCGGATCATGGAGACCTTCGATAAGATCCCGAACAACGTAAATCTTTCGTCGGACAAGCGGCTTCAGCGGGCGCTGGAACAGTGGCTGCCGAACTATCTTTCGTGGTGGCGCGAGATGGGGCCCGAGGGCTTCCAGGAACGCGATGTCTACCTGCGCACGGCGATCAGCGTGGACACCGATGGGTGGGCGAACTTCGACTATGTGAAGATGCCGGACTACCGCTGGGGCATCTTCCTGACCCCGCCCGACCCGGCGCGGCAGATCGGCTTCGGCGACCATGCCGGGCAGCCGGCGTGGCAGGAGGTGCCCGGCGAGTACCGCAACATGCTTCGGCGCATCATCGTCACCCAGGGCGACACCGAGCCGGCGTCGGTGGAGCAGCAGCGCCTGCTGGGACAGAGCGCCCCGTCCCTTTACGACCTGCGCAACCTATTCCAGGTGAACGTCGAGGAGGGGCGCCACCTGTGGGCCATGGTCTACCTTTTGCACACCTACTTCGGCAAGGACGGCCGCGAGGAGGCCGAGGCATTGCTGGAACGGCGCAGCGGCGACAGCGACAAGCCGCGCATTCTGGGGGCATTCAACCACCCGATCCAGAACTGGCTGGACTTCTTCATGTTCACCATGTTCACCGACCGGGACGGCAAGTTCCAGCTTTACGCGCTTTCGGAATCGGGCTTCGATCCCCTTTCCCGCACCTGCAAGTTCATGCTGACCGAAGAGGCCCACCACATGTTCGTGGGCGAGACCGGCGTCGGCAGGGTGGTCGAGCGCAGCGCGGTGCTGATGAAGGAATCGGGCAGCGACGATCCGGAGATGGTGCGCAAGCTGGGCGGGGTGCCGCTGCCGATGATCCAGCGCCACATCAACCTGTGGTTCAGCTTGTCGGAGGACCTCTTCGGCGGCGAGATCTCGTCCAACGCCGCGGACTTCTTCGCTTCGGGGCTGAAAGGGCGCTACAAGGAGGGCGGCTACGCCGACCACCAGGCGCTGAACGAAGAGTACGACATGACCGTCCCGGAAGGGGCGGGCGGGGCGCTCTTGAACAAGAAGATCCCGCTGCGCACGGCAATGAATGAGGTACTGCGGGATCAATACGTGGACGACTGCCAGCGGGCGGTGGACAAGTGGAATCGCGTCTTGGACCGGGTGCTCGGGACCCGCGCCGATGCTCACAAGCTGCGTCTGCCGCACCGGCGCTTCCACCGGCAGATTGGCCTCTACAGCATGGAGGGCGGGCAGTTCTACGACCTTTACGGCACCCGCATCGACGCCGCGGCCTTCGCCAGCCACCGCGACGGGTGGCTGCCTTCCAAGGAGGACAAGGCCTACGTCCAGGGCCTGATGCAGGCGGTGCACGAACCCGGCAAGATCGCCTCCTGGCTGGCCCCGCCCCCAAGGGGTATCGACGGCAAGGGCTTCGAGTTCGAGTATGTGAAGCGGGCGAGCTGACACCACCGCTTCGGCAAATTCTTGCCACCGCTGCGGCACCTGATCATCAAGTTTCTCTTTTAGGTCAGTAAAGCTGCGTCCAGTCGTTGCCGTCCCAGGCCCACATGTCGTTGAGCAGATCGTTGTCGTTGACGCCGCCAAAGAGCAGGCACACGCGGCGCCCATTGTCGTAGATCAGCGTGGCGTCGTGCCGTGCGGGGGGCTGATGGGCCGGGCGGGACTGGGACCAGCCGTTGCCGTCCCAGATCCAGGTGTCGTTCAGGCTGGCGAGGTCGTTGACGCCGCCGAAGAGCACCATCTGCGCCCGGGTCTGGTCAAAGACTGCCGCCGCGCCGCTGCGCTGCTGTGGCGGCGTCGCCGGACGGGCCTGGGTCCACACGCCGCCGTCCCACAGCCAGGTGTCGTTGGCGTAAGCCGCGCTGACGTAGCCGCCGAAGACCACGGTGGCCTTGTGCTTGATGTCGTAGGCCATTGCGTGGCCCTCGCGCTCGGGGGGGTAGGTATCGACCACGCGGGCCAGCCAGGTGGTGCCGTTCCATTCCCATACGTCGCCGTAAGCCGTGTCGCCGTTGGCACCGCCGAAGAGCACCACGCGGTTGCGGCTGGCGTCGAAGACCATGCCGTGGCCCTCGCGGGGGGAGGGGCTCATCGCCGGCTTGAGCTGGGCCCAGCCGGTGCCGCTGAAAGTGAAGGTGTCGTTGGACACCGTGCCTGCCACCTGTCCGCCGAAGAGCAGGAGGCGCATGGTGTTGGGGTCGAAGATCAGGGCGGCCTGCGCGCGGGCGGACGGCGGCCCCGGAGGCGCTTCGAGGCCCCAGGTGGTGGCATCGAGTTCCTGCTGATCGCCGAGGAGGACGTTGCCATCGGCATAGCCGCCGAACACCAGGCTCTTGTTGTGTACCGGGTCGTAGGCCATGGCGTGGCTGAAGCGCTTGGGCGGGGCCGAGCAGCGAGGTGCAGCGCCGGGGAGGCAGGCCTGGCTGGCGGCGCAACAGTAACTGCTGGGGCAGGAGACGGGGTGATCGGTGGCGCAGGCGCAGGCGCCGTTGGTGATGCTCTGACCGTAGCCGCAGGTCAGGGTGTACAGGTCGGGGGCGGGGGCCAGATCGGGCGGCGGCGTGCGCAAGTCCCGGGGGGAAAGATCGGGGGCCTGCATCGCGAGGTCTGGGGCGCCCAGGTCGGGCGCGGCGATTGGGGGAGACGAGGGACAGGCGGATAGGAGCAGCCCGGCACAGGAAAATGCCAGAAGCGGAGAACGTTGGTAAAAGGACGTAAGGTTCATGGGATACCTCGGCGCTGCGAGCGTGCACCTCGCGCTTAGTCACAGATTAGTACGTACGCGGCTTTACGTCAATTGCGCCGTGTGGCCGGGATCGCTTGGGCCGGCTGCCGGGGTGTGTTGAGGTGGGGCGATGCGGTTTTTTGGGGAAACTTGACACTTCGTCGGCACCTATCAGATCAACCCGGACTGCACGGGCACCAACTCGCTGTCCTTCAGGTGGGGGCGACTGCGGTGAACCGGATCGTGCTCGACTTGGAGGGACACCAACTGCGACTCCTCATCGCGGACTTCCAATTCCCCGCCGGGGTGGAGCAGCCGATCGTCGCCAACGGCGATGGGCTGCGCATGGACGACTGACGCAGCGGTCTTTTGCGCCCCGGAACCCCGCGGCATCCGCGGACTTGAGGACCCGAAAAGGGTCAGTCTCCTGACCTCGCAGCCGCTCCGTCCGCTCCCTCGTGCATCCCGCTCATCCAGTCGCCATCGAGCCATCATCAAGCGGCTCCTTTCCTGACTCCCGGTTTCTGGAGGGGGCGCTTGGGTCAGCGGATCTTTTTGGGCGGGAACCAGATCCAGCCATCCTCGGTGAAGACGGGGTCTTTGGGCATGTCCCAGCCATCTCGGGCCCAGAGAAA
>JBBRLA010000129.1:0-15440 GCA_038231615.1 Polyangia bacterium
GCGCGGAATGTCCCTGGTTCTGGGTATGGTGCGAGCCCTGGAGGAGTTCGGACCCCAGCGGCTGATTGAGATCGCTCAGCAGGTCACGACCCACATGGGCTACGTCATGCAATCCCTCGGGCTCCATAGGCTTTGGGGAGATGTGTTAAAGGTAAAGGTCTGAAGGCTCAGCTCTGCGCGACCCTTTTGCAGGGACAGATGATCTTCTGGTCGCAGCACTGGTACACGCCCTTCAACCCCGGCCAGTACGACGGCGCCCTGATCCGCATCGAGGGACGTCCCAGACTCTCGCAGCACGGCGGCGAGACCCGGCGGGCGGTACCGCGATGAGGTACTGGCTCGCTCAAAAAGGGAGATCAGGCGGGCCAGGCGCGTTTCTGCATGAGCTGGGTGTACAAGTCCTTCAGCGCGGGCAACTCGGCCTCTTCAATCTGGCGCAGCCTGGGGGCGGAGAGTTCGATGGCCAGCAACGTACACGCGCCAAGGATGGCCTGCCGCAGGCCAGCGGCCTCGCCCTGCCGGCGCTCGTCCTTGCGGACCTGTTCGATGACCGGGTTTTTCTTGTCGATCAGCACTTGAGCCACTGCCTTGTCTGCCTCGGCGGCATCGAGTACTGCACTGACGGGTAACGGGCTGGAAAAGGTCGGATCGGCGATGCGTGTACTTGGCGGCAAGGTCACCCAGGAGTCCCTCCATTCCTTGACCTGCCCCTCCTTGACGAAGATGCCGAAGACGCGCCGCACGCCGCGACTCAGCATGTCTTCGCTCTTGATGTTGATTCCTCTTGGCCCCGTGAGCGGCTGTTCGTTGACCACCTCGAAGGCCAGCTCTTCCAGATACCAGGTTCCGGTGGCGGGGTCCGTGCCCACCCGGCGGATGCAGGTGTCAGGGGCGAAGTCGGCGCCAAGGGCGAAGCGAGTCAGCATATCCGTCGAGGCGACATAGCCCGGCGCGACATGGGCGCGGATCAGGTAGTCGAGCTGGCAGTGCGGATCGCCGTGCTCGGGTTTGCTGGCCATCGCCTCGAACCGATGGCCGCGCACTACTTCTTCGCGGCTGGTCTCCGGCTCGACCAGGTGGTCATCCACCCGAGGAAAGGGCTCAGCCCGCCCGGGCCAACCGGGGAAAGCCAGCGGCGTCGAGGCCGAGGCGCCCGGTGCCGTCATCATGGGTAATCTGCTCTTGGGGTCCATCCTGGGCAGCCTAGCAGAGGTGTCGCGGAGGAGCCAGTCTTCCGAGCCTTTCCGGGCGGCAGGGGCTACAAGAAAAGCGGCGCCTTTTTCAAGAGCTGCTGCCAGGAAAGGGCCCGCAGGTTCACGCGCCGGTAAGTATGAGCGAATCAGACCACATTCATTTTGCCGCGGCAACTGATTTCTTATTTATTTTAGAGACCCATCTTTTTCAAAGAGGGCCGGAATCGGCAGGGAGTGGGCCGGCTTCGGCTTCGTGAGTGATCATAGAGCGCAGGGGTCAGGGCACCCTCTGATCGGCGCCAATGTCGTAGCCCGTGGTGTCCTTCGGCGGCATCGACCGGGGCCGGATATCGCCATCGAAGTCGGTCTTGATGCTGGCATTGACGGTGCCGTGATTGACGCAGCATGACGACGGGCTGGCGAGGTGGAAATTGAAGTCCGGCGGCCCGGGAGAAGCAAAGTCAGGGTCTTCCAGGATGCCCCCCAGAGATTCCCCCTTGCCAACGACCACCTTGAGGAGCTTGCAGGTCCCGAGGAATTGCGAATTAAGGAAGACCGAGTTACCCCACACGATGGAGTCCTCGATGTTGCGCGAGAAGAGGCCGCAGTTGATGCCGCCGGATGAGTTGGATTTGTTGGCGGCGACGGTATTGTACTGGAAGGTCCCACTGCTGCTGCTCGCCATCTGGATCAGCGCATCGGCGCCGCCTGACGTATTGTGCACGATGAAACTATTGGTGACCTGGTAGACGGTCTTGTAACCCAGATAGAGGGCCAGGCTGTTTTGTGACAGACGAGACCGCTCAATCGTCACGTTGCATCCCGGCGTAGCGTCTGCGGTCGAACCGCTGATGATGCCCTGAGTAGAGCCTGTGACCCAGCCCTGGCGCAACGTCAGCTTGGCGGTGGCGTCACGGCACTGAATCGCGGTCTGGTTCGAGTTGACGACGCCAAGGCCGTTCAACGTGAGGTCGCCAGTCCCGCTGACCGTGACTCCGACCTGGCTCTTGTCCACGGGGAGCTGCACGCCGTCTTTCGGGTCCGCGAAGATGGATACCTTGTGGGACGTGAGCTGGATCTGATCATAAGGCTTGGTGCCGGTGAGAATGCGGATCGAGGTCTTGGTGTGGGTGAGATCGTTCACCACGGCACTCACCGCGTCGGGGAGCAGGCAGAAGGGATCGGTCAAGGTTCCCGCGGGCCTTCCCATGCAGGCCCGGCTGTTATCGACGTAAACGACCTCTGCAGGCTTCAGGCAGCGGCCGGGCTTGTTGTTGCCATTGATCTGATAGATATCGCAGATTTTACTCGCGCAGTCGCTGTGCAAGCTGCACGTGTCGCAATGTGCCGACTTGCAGGCCAATCCAGAGTCAGACTTGCAATAGGTCTCCCCAGAGTCGGTGCCTGGATTCGGGGCGCACTCGAAGCAGGTCATGTTGTTGCAAGCCGGGCGCTCCTTGGTGCACATGGTGTCGTTGGTGCACTCGGATCCCATGAACTGGTCCGGTGGCGGCCTGAACGCGTCACCGTCAGCGCCCAGATCCATGTCAACCGGTGTGACGCCGGAGAGATCGGCCATGGGCATGCTCGTCTCACTGTTGCAGTCAGGGGCCAGCAGAAAGGGAAAGAGTGCGACAAGGAAGAGCAAGGGCAGATAGCGGCTAATCTTATGCATCGGATCACATCCCAGCCAGTTGCATGATATAGTATTCTATGCTTCGGCCCATAACAAGGGCGTTCCCATGAAGGCCCGCGACCCGATGCACCACGTGGGATATCGAAGAGCCCGCCAGGTATCCCGGCTTGGAACGGTCAATTCATGCGCGGAAGCTCGTGGGCCCCGATATCGTAGCCCGCTCCCTGTGGACGCGATGTACCATCGTAGTCGGTCTTGATATCGGAGTTCACGGTGCCCTTGTCAATGCAGCAGGCGGCACTCGTGGCATCGTCCATCAAGTGGTAATCGAACATCGGGGCCCCGGGGCTGACGAAGCTGGGATCAAGCGATAGCCCGCCCTTGGCGAGGTCCTTGCTTCCAATCACGGTGTTCTTGAGGACGCAAGCGGCGGAAAAAAATTGCGACATCCCGGCGAACTGATTGCCAGTGATGATCGAGTCTTCAATGTTCCGTATCACGCCGCCGCAGTCGAATATCACATTGTCGGAATTGTTGCCTGCCACGGTATTGTATTGAAACTTGCCGCTGTTGTTTCCGGCGATGCTGACGAGGGGGGACCCTATCGTGGTGTTGTTGGTGATGAAGCTATTTGTCATATTGTAGCTCGTCGAGTCGCCCGAGATTCCGATCGCGGCGACATGCAACCCCTTGGTCACGAGCACTCGATCTATCTTTGCACCCGTGCAGTTGTTCAGCGCCACACCAACGCCAGCACTGCCCTGCACGCGGGTGCGACGCAGGGCCATCGTCGCCATGTTACAACTCACACCCGCGCTCCCGTCCACCACGAAACCGTCCAGCGTGGCATTCGCTCGACCTCCGATGTTGACCCCGAGAGTGCCGCTGTCACCGCCGAGAGAGGAGTCCTGACCGGAGCCAAAACCGCCATACAACGAGAGGGTGCTGCTCATGATCGAGAGCGAGCCGTAGTTCTTTGTGCTGGGCATCACCCGCACCGCGGTGTTGCCTTTCAGGTGCGCCAGGGCGTAGGTAATGTCACAGTAAGGATCGCCCATGATGCCGCTGCCTGCGTCCATCTTGGTGCAGGCCCCATTCTTGTTGTCCACGTAGATCACCGCCTTCGTCGACAAGCACTTGCCCAGGCCGCCCTTGCTGTTGGTCTGGTAGACGTCGCAGACTTTGCTCTGACAGTCTTCGTGTTTGGTGCAAGAATCGACGCAGGCGTGGTCGATGCAGGCGGAGTCGTCCCCGCACTGGGTAAAGTCGGCGCACTGCACGCAGGTGTTCTGAAAGCAGGCTTTCAGCGGGTTCTGGCCCACAATCGAGCGTTGGCTGCACTCCTTGGGCACGTCGGCCGGGCTGAGGGCGCCGCAGCCGAGGCACAGGCCGTTGTGGCAGATGTCATTCGAACCCGCAGGGCAGTCAGCGTACGAAGTGCATTCCTTGACGCAGACCTTCGTGGCCATGTCGCCAATCCCATCGCATAGATAGCCTGCCCCGCACAGCGACAAATTCTTGGTGCAGTTGCGCTCGTTGCCCGTATCGTACGAACCCCAGAGCGCATCACAGCTTCCCAGCGAGAGGAACGCAGCCAGCCAGAATGCTTTTCGCATTTGAGTATTCCCTCGCCTCATCAGAAGGACAGCGCCAGGTTGGTAAATGCCCCGCCAAAAGTGGGGCCCGCTGATAGCTGGACCAGCCGCTTCTCGCCCGGAATGGCGATCAGCACCGCGCCCGCGGCGATGACGGCGACGCCGACGCCGACCAGTGCCCCACCGATGCCGCCGGTGCTGAACTGCCTGTCGGTCACCTGTGCCGGCGGCACCGGCTGGCCGATCTCGCCACCGTTGACCGCCAATGCGGAAATGCCAAACCCGGCAATGATCGCTCCCACGCCGATGCCGCCGATGCCGGCAGCCATCCGCCACTTGGGCCGCGGCCCCCGCACTTCCCGGTACTCCTTGTCCGAGCCCTGCTTCAGTTTCGCATCCACCGTCTCCCGCTTGTTCTCGCGGACTTCCACGGTGACACGAAAGGTCTTGAAGCCGGTGCGGATCACGGCGATCTCGTGCTTGCCGACAAAGGCCCTGTGCTTGTATGGGGTGAAGCCCAGCTTGTGGTTGTCGACCAACACGTCGCCGCTGGGTTCGGAGTTCACCTCGATGGTGCCGCGGGGCTGGGCAGCGTCGAGAATCACGGTCTTGCCCACCAGCTCGCCCAGGGCCTGGGCGGCCTGCTCCAGGCCGCACCCCTCGCAGTCGGTGGTCTCCTTCGATCCGGTGGCGCCGATCGGCACGTCGAAGAGCGACGCGGTGAAGCGCCACGAGGCCTCTGACTCTCCCCCGGGGCCCCTGCGGGCACCGTCTCGCTTGTGCCGCTGGATGGCCAGCGAGATCACCGATTGGGCAGTCAACAGGCGCCCGATGCGGTCCTGACACTCCTCGGTGCGGCAGTTGGCCAGTTCGGGCTCGCCCTCCAGCACGGCGGAGAGGTCGGCGCTGGGCACGATCTGCAACTGCGCGCTGCGCAGCGCCTCGGTGACGGCGGAAAGGAGGCGCTGCTGATCCTCCCTGGGGATCTGCCCCTCGATCTTGGGCTCAAGGACCACCGCCAGGGACTGGGCGTGGGCCATCCGGGCTCCGGCGGTCAGCGCCATCCCCAGCCCCAGAAGGACCAGGGCCTGTCGACTCCAGGCAGCAGGGGTCGGTCCAGCACGTCGCGAAGTTGGCGTCTTCATCGTTGTCAGCCATGGCCTCAAGATAAGCCCCAGGTCCAGATGAACTGGAAGTAGTTCCGCAGTTTCCCCATGTTACCACTCCCCCGGAAATTCTGTCATTTCTCTCATGGTCTTTAGCCCACCACCCGCTCGAAGAGCCCGGCGACGCCCTGGCCGACTCCGATGCACAGGGTGCAGAGGCCGCGCTGGCGTCCGCTCCTGCGAAGTTCGTGGATCAGGGTGGTGACGAGGCGGGCCCCGGAGCAGCCCAGGGGGTGGCCCAGGGCGATGGCGCCGCCATGTACATTGACGCGATCGGCGGCCAGGTCGGGCAGCTCCTTCAGGACGGCAAGGGATTGTACGGCGAAAGCCTCGTTCAGCTCGCACAGATCGATGTCGCGCAGGGCCCAGCCGGCGCGCTCAAGGACCTTGTGGGTTGCGGGGACGGGGCCGATGCCCATGTAGCGGGGATCGACGCCCGCGGCGGCGCCGGCCACGACCCGGGCGATCGGGCGCAGGCCGAGCTTGCGGGCACGTTCGGGAGACGCAAGGAGCAACGCGGCGGCGCCATCGTTAAGGGGCGAGGAGTTGCCGGCGGTCACGGTACCGCCCCGATCCTTGGCCCGGAACACCGGCGGGAGCTTTTCCAGGCGTTCCAGGGTGGTGTCGGCGCGAGGGCCCTCATCGATGGTGGCGCTTTGGGGTGGCTGGCCCCGGTCGTTCTTGCCTTTGCCGCCCGAAAGGACGATCGGCACGATCTCGTCGGCGAAGCGCCCCTGCGCCTGGGCGGCGACGGCGCGCTGGTGGCTGCCCAGGGCGAAAAGATCCTGCTCTTCGCGGCCGATCTGATAACGATCGGCGAGGTTCTCGGCGGTGTCGCCCATGGACTCCAGCGGGAAGAGCTGGGCCATGCGGGGGTTTTGGAAGCGCCAGCCGAGGGAGCTGTCGTAGACGGTGACGTTGCCGTTGGGGAAGGCGGTGTCGGGCTTGCCCATGACCAGGGGGGCGCGGGTCATGGATTCGACGCCGCCGGCGATGTACAGGTCGCCCTCGTCGGCGCGGATGGCGCGGGCGGCCATGAGGACGGCCTCCAGGCCCGAGCCGCAGAGGCGATTGACGGTGACGCCGGGGATGCTCTGGGGCAGCCCGGCCAGGAGCAGGCCCATGCGGGCGACGTTGCGGTTGTCCTCGCCGGCCTGGTTGGCGCAGCCGACGATGACGTCGCTCAGGTGGTCGCCGATGGCGTCGGCAGGCAAACCCGAGCGTCCGGCTCGATCCACCAGGGCGGCGAGGACCTGGCCCAGCAGGTCATCAGGCCGGACGTCCTTGAGGACGCCGCGGTAGCGCCCGATGGGACTTCTCACCGCCTCCAAGATCCACGCTTCGCTCATATCACTCTCACCACCGCCTGATCCACGCAGCGGCCCGATATTCTACGCGGGGGGGCCCGATGGAACAAGGAACAAGCGCCACCGCCAACCCGATGTCATGACGAAGCCAGTCAAGGATGGATGAGACAGGCGGAGCGACTGGACTTGACGCGGACCTCACGAAAGCAGTATTTCTCTTACATGGAAGTATCAGGCCGCGACTGCGTGGCCACCGCGACGGGGCCCGAGGGGCCGGTACGCGGCGCTCCGGTTGCCGGGAAGGACCATCGCCCGCTGCCGGAAGGGGCGCCGATCGTGCTGGTGATCGAGGATGACCCCGACGTGGCCCTGGCGATTGTCCAGTGCCTGGCGGCGCACGGGTACGCGACGCTGCGCGGGGCCAACGGGACAGAGGCGCTGGAGTTGGCGCCGCTGCACCCACTGGCGATGGTATTGCTCGACTGGCGGTTGCCGGGGACGCCCAAAGGGGCGGAACTGGTCCAGCGTCTGCGGGCCGAGTGCCGTTATCGGCTCCCGGTGGTGGTGATCTCGGCCGACCCGGCGGCGCTTTCGGAGGCGCGGGACGCCGGGGTCGAGGACTACCTGCCCAAGCCCTTCCGCCTGGACGATCTGGTCCACGTCGTCGACGAGCACTCCCGTTAGGCGGGCAGGTCCCCTCGCAGGCGTTCCTTCAGGCGGGTGTAGCGCAGAAGGTCCCCCTGCTCCGCCACGGCGCGACCCAGCGCGCGGCGGCTGCCGACAATGACCACCAATCGCTTGCCGCGGGTCACGGCGGTGTACAGAAGGTTTCGCCGCAACATCACATAGTGTTGCATCAGCAGCGGCATCACCACGGCGGGGTATTCGCTGCCCTGGCTCTTGTGGACGCTCATGGCGTAGGCCAGTTCGAGCTGGTCCAGGTCGTCGGTGTCGCACGCGACGTCGCGGTCGTCGAACTGGACGCGCATGGCGCCGTCGTCGGGTTGCACCTCGGTGATGACGCCGACGTCGCCGTTCCACACGTCGCGGTCGTAGTCGTTGCGGACCTGCATGACCTTGTCGCCGCGGCGAAAGGTGCGCCCGCGCCCGCGCAACTCGGGCGAGGCGGCGGCAGCGGGATTCAAGGCGGCCTGCAGGACGCGGTTCAGCTCCTCGGTGCCGGCCTCGCCGCGGTGCATGGGGGTCAGGACCTGCACGTCGCGCACGGGATCCAGGCCGAAGCGCTGTGGGATGCGCTCGGTGACCAGGCGCACCACCAGGTCGCGGGCCTGTGCCGGCTCCTCGGCCTCGATGAAGTAGAAGTCGCCGATGGCCTCCCCGCGAGGGGCGGAGATGGGCATTTCCCCGCGCAGGACGCGGTGGGCGTTGCGCACGATGCCGGAGCCCTCCGCCTGACGGAAGATCTCGCTGAGCCTGGCCACCGGGGCAACGCCGGAATCAATCAGATCCGCCAGCACGCGCCCCGGCCCGACAGAGGGGAGCTGGTCGACGTCGCCGACCAGGAGCAGGGTGGCCGAGGGTGGCACCGAGGCCACCAGGGCCCGCGCCAGGGACAGGTCGAGCATGGAAGCCTCATCGCACACCAGGAGATCGGTCTCCAGCAGGCGATCGGGGCGGCGGCGGAAGCCCTCGTTGGGGGTCCATTCGAGCAGGCGGTGCACGGTGCTGGCCGGGCGGCCGGTGGCCTCGGAAAGGCGCTTGGCGGCGCGGCCGGTGGGGGCAACCAGGAGCACCCGGCGGGAAGCGGCCTCCCAGGCGCGGACCAGGGTGCGGATGATGGTGGTCTTGCCGGTGCCGGGGCCGCCGGTGATGACGCAGAGGGGGGATTCCTCGATCATCTGAAGGGCGAGGCGCTGGCCGTCGGAAAGGACCGCGGCGCCAGGGTTTGGCGGGGTCTGGCCGGCACCCAAGAGGGCGGGCACCTGGGGGCGCTCGGCGGTGCGCAGCTCGGCCAGGCGGCGGCACAGGGCGACCTCGGCGCGGTGCAACCGGGGGAGGAAAGCGTCAGTGCCCTCCAGGACCAGGGCCTGCTGGAGCCCGAGAGAATGGAGGGCGTCGCGCACCCTGGCCATCGGGGAAGTGAAGATCTCCTCCGGCCCCTCTGCCGACGGCGTCTCGGGCGGGACCGGGTCCGGCGGGGCGTCCAGGCGCAGCTCATCGCTGGCGCGCAGGCAGAGTTCCTCCTGGGGCAGGTAGCAGTGACCCGCGTCGCCGGCACTGTCGAGGGTGTAGATCAGCCCGGCCTCGATGCGCAGCGGAGAGGCGTGGTCGATGCCCATGCGATGGGCGATGCGGTCGGCAATCTGGAAGCCGATGCCGGGTACGTCGCGGGCCAGGCGGTAGGGGTTCTCGCGGACGCGGACCATGGCCGCGTCGCCGTAGGTGCGGCGGATGCGGTTGGCGTAGGCGGCGGAGACGCCGTGGCCCTGAAGGAAGACCATGACCTCGCGCTCCTCGCGTCTGCCGTGGGCGTCTGCGGCGGCGCGGTTGGCGCGGCGCTTGCCCACGCCCTTGACCTGGCCGGCTTTCCATGTCTCGGTCTCCAGCACCTCGATGGCCTTGGTACCGAAGCTGGCCACCAGCCTGCGGGCGCACTCGGGCCCCAATCCCACCAGGGTGGCCAGGTAGCGTTCGACGCCCGCCGCGGTGTGCGGGATCTGGGGCACCGCCTGCGTGGCGCGCAGGCGCCGGCCATACTGGGGATGCGTCTCCCAACGACCGAGGATGCGCAGGATCTCGCCCTCGACGCACTGCCCGAGAGATCCAATGACGATGATCGGCAGGGCGCCGCCGGGCACCTCCAGTCGCAGCACGGCGAAATCGCCGTCGGTGGAGGTGAACACCACCCGTTGGACCACGCCCTCGACGGTGACTTCCTCGACCGCGGCGCCGCGGGCGGCATCCGGGACCAGGGCGAACGTGGCGGGCGGGTTTGGGTCCGGCACAGGCACGGTATGCACTCTAGCTGATGCGACGGAGGGCTGCCAGCGGCAGCCAGCGGCAAAAAGACGCCGCGGGCAGGGAATAAAAGAGAGGCTCAGGAGTTCGGGGACCGCTTGTGGGTCTTGGGGTGGCCCATGTCGCTGGAGCCCGGGGGGGCGTAGTCCACCCAGCGATAGCTCGGCTCGGGGCGGACATCCACGTGGATGAAGTGGCCGTGGGGGTAGATGCCGATGCCCATGCCGCCGGTGTCGAGCTGCTCGGCGTACTGCTTCAGCGCCTCGTCTGAGATGCCGGTGACCCGGATGTCGGAGGCGCTGCCGATGAAGTGGAAGCTGGTGGTGCGCTTCTGGTTGCGGAAGCCCGAGACCAGTTCCAGCGGCTTGCCGAAGTGATCATAGATATGGGACAGGACTTCGAACAAGTGAGGCTCGATGGCCTTCTCGGTGCTGGTCCGGCGACACCGCCAGAAGTGATTCAGTTCGTCCAGCGCGTCGTCGCTGTAGGAGCCGTCGGCGTTGTAGATGTTCACCGAGACGTGGGCCGAGGAATCGTTGACCGAGATCATCTCCAGGCGACCCGAAGGCCGGGGGAGAGGCTGGCTGCGGAGCCGGGTCTCGGGCACCTGAAACCCCGAAAAGACCGGATGACGAGCTTTCTTCCTCTTGGCGGCCTTCTTGATGCCGCCGTTGTCCTTCTGCGGCGCTTCGGCCATGGCGACCGAAGACGCGGCCAGACAGGCGGAAAGGATCACAGCGGTCCATGTACTGATCAATTTCACAGGCCCTTGCCTCCGCTCACTGGTGAATGGTCGTTCGCGGGTGCCGCCACTCGGATAGGCCGATCGTCAGGCGTAGCACGCACGAGTTGTTTTCCAAATCCCCCTTCAACCAACTTTCAAAGAACACGCTTGATCAAGGTAGCTGGCGAGAGTGAAAGGGGTCAAGCAAAAATCACCATACGTGCGCAGATATCGCGCGTTTTTTGCGCAGGTGTGACATTCGTGCACACCCGCGTTTTTCCTGATCCTTTCGTTTTAGGTTGGCTTTTGGTGATTTTGATCGTCGCTGCCGGTCAAACACCACCCGGAAGGCTACCCTGAAGCCTGAACAACTGGCAAGTGCACCAGTTCGATGCCGAGCTGACCCGCCACGTCGAAAATCCGCGTGTCGCGGTAAAACTCGCCGTAGATGACGCGGCGCAGGCCGGCGTTGGCGATGCACTTGAAGCAGGACCAGCACGGCGAGGCGGTCACGTAGACACTGGCCTGGTCGATCATCACGCCGTTCTTGGCGGCCTGGAGGATGGCGTTTTGCTCGGCGTGTATCGTTGCTACACAGTGGTCGTTCTCGATCATGTGGCCGATCTCGGCGCAGTGGGCCAGGCCGCGGATCGAGCCGTTGTAGCCGGTGGACAGGATGGTCTTGTCGCGGACGATCACGGACCCCACCTGCTTGCGGTCACAGGTCGAGCGCGAGGCCACCACGCGGGCGATATTCATGAAGTATTCGTCCCAGGATGCACGTTCCATGGGGTAGATCATTGCCCGGAAGCGGCGAAAAAGGGAAGCCGCTGAGGGTTATACCGCGAAGTACCGCAGTGCAAAACATGTATGTTGTGCCCGCCGCGCCAATCGGTATCCTCTATCGTCGCCAGTGGGTGTGATCGTCGCATGCGCCTCGGGCCCGGTTGGGCCCCCGGGGGGTCGCGCCGGGTCGCGCCCGCCCACTGGCTGATGACGTTTCACCACCCAAGGAGCCCGAATGGATCAGCCGATCGCGACGGTCCACAGCCATCTTTTCCTTCAACCTCTGGTAAAACCCGAGCCTGGCCACCCTCAGACCCGGCCCCCGCTGCCCGAGGAACCCCTGTACCTGGCGGCCCTGGCCCGGCAAGGATCGGCCGACGCCCACGAAGCCCTGGTAACGTGCTGCAAACAGGGGCCGCCGGCCCGCCGCGTTGCCGCCTTGCGCCTGCTTCCGGCGCTGGTGCCCTTCCAGCCGGTGTGGCGGATCCTGGATCAGGCGGGCCACCCGTCGGAGCCGGCAGTGGTGCAAAAGGCCGTCTCGCAGGTGCGGGCCCTGATCGGCGATCCCCGGGACTGCGAGCCGATCTACCGGTCGGTGCAGCAGTCGCTGGTCAGCGCCTTCGTCCTGTCCGAGCGCAACCGCCTGCGACGGCGGCCAAAGGGGCGGCGGCCGCTTTTCCATCCGCCGGGCTCCCCCCTTTCGCGGGGGCTAGGGGCCTATCTTCGCGACGCCAGGTCGGTGACCCAAGGCTTCTACGACTACCGTTTCGAGTGCGCCGATGGCTGCGTCGGCGACCCGCAGCAGCGCCACGTCGAGGAGTTCATGCTGGAGTACGCGCCCCGGCGCCTCTTGCTTCACCCGGAGGCACGGCGACATACGCCGGAGCTGATGTCCCGTCACTTCGGGTGGCTGGGCGCGGTCGGCAGGCTGCTGCCGCAAGCGGTGGAGACGCTCTGCCACTCGGCCTTCGCGCTTTCGCGGCGCTATCTTTCTGCCGCCAGCGAGCCGCAGCCGGGTTCTGCCCGGGCGATGCTGCGGGCCGCTCAGCGGGCCGGGGTGCCGCTTACCGATGTCCGGGCGCTGTACCGCCATGTCACCCTGCAAAGCCTGGATATCCACGACGAATTCGCCCCGGTCTGGCAGGAAGATGCCTGACATCGACGTGAGCCGGGCCTGACGGGCGCTTCGGGCAGTCCATGCTATCTTTAAAAATAGAAGATGAGCAAGACCTACAAATGCCCCGCCTGCCAGAACGAAGTCGACCAGGCCGCGACCGTGTGCAGCAATGCAGCGTGCCGCGGCAGCCTGGCATTCTGCTCCCACTGCCGCGACATCACCACCTACGTACTGGCCGAGGAGCGCAAGGGCCGCTTGGTGCGCGACACCTTCCGCTGCGATCGCTGCCAGGGGCTGGGGGTCAAGTGCTTCACCTGGCTCAGCGGCGGCTACTGCAACGGGCTGGCGCGCGCCGGCACCAAGGTCGACCGGCCGCTCTGCTCCACCTGCGCCGGTCGTTTTGGCGAGATGACCCGATCCGTCATCAGTTGGACCCTGATTGGCGCGGTGGGTGGGCTGATCAAGAAGAAATAGTGGTAAAAGCCTAAAGAATGACCACGCTCCGCACCCCGCTGGAGGTTGAGGAGACCCGCGAACTCTTGCGCGGCTACGGCCTCAAACTGCACTCGCTGGCGCCCCTGTCCAAGGGCACCATCAACTCCAACTACCGCGCCCAGACCGACGCCGGGCCCCTCTTCCTGCGGGTCAACGAGGGCAAGACCGACCATGAGGTGCGCTTCGAGGCGGACCTCATCTGGCACCTGACCAGCCACGGGGTGCATACCCCGGCAGTGTGGCGCACACAGCGCGGCCAGCCCTTTGTGCGCCTGCCGGGGCCGGACGGTGGCGTCGGCAAGCAGCTCATGCTCATGAGCTGGGTGGAGGGGGACGAACTGACCGATGACCAGATCGGGGAGCGCGAGGCGGCGTCGGTGGGCGCGGCGCTGGCCGGCCTGCACCTGGCCGCGCTAGGCTTCCCCGGGCGGCGTATTGGGACTTATACCCTCTCGCACATCGAGGCCCGGGTGCAGCGCCTGCACCACGAGCCGCGCATCCCCGACGGAATCGTCGAATATTTACAGCGCGAGGTCCTGCGCCAGAAGGCCACCCGGACCCGGGACCTGCCCGCGGGCATCGGCCACAACGACCTGTTCCCCGACAACCTGCTCTTCACCCGCAAGAGGCGGCAGCGCGAGGTCGCCTGGATCCTCGATCTGGAGCAGGCAGCGGTGCTGCCCTACGCTTATGATCTGGCGGTGGCCCTGCTGGCTTTCTGCGCCCCCCTGCCGAATCCTGTGGGGCCTGCGGACCCGGAGCCCGCGACGCCCGGCTGTGGGGAGGCCGCCGTGAAGGAGAGCGGACGCGCGGGACCCCTCGCACTCGGGCCGGCGCGGGCCCTTTTGGCCGCCTATCAGGACACACGACCGCTTTCGCCGGTGGAGCGGCTGGCCCTTTATGAAGAGGCGCGCTTCGCCGCGCTGCGCTTCACCGTCACCAGGCTCACCGACGTGCACCTGGCGGGCCCCCCGGGGCACGCTACTGCCCACACCAAGGACTTTCGCGACTTCCTGCGCCGCCTTGAAAGCCTCGATGCCCTGGGGGCCGCCGCCTTCAACCAGGCCCTATGCTGACCCGGCCCTGACGCTCAGAGCCCGGCCAGGAAGAGCCAGCGGCCATTGTCGTTCAGCAGTTCCAGCCGCTTGTCGCTCTGCTTGCGCTCCCAGCGATCGCCGATCTCGGTGACGATCTGGTAGCTGATGTCGTAGCGGATGTCCACCGTCGCTCGGTTGCCGGACTGGGCAACCCCCCGATACTGGATGGCGTAGCGCATCGAGCGAATCGCCGGCAGCCGGGTGTTCAGCACCTGCCGCAGCCCCGCGTAGCCGTAGTCGTCCGAGCCGTTCAGCGTCCCCGAATCCTCGTAGTAGGTCGGGCTGGTCATGGACAGGATCTTGGCGCTGTCGCGCTGCTCCATCGCGATGCGATATTCCTCGACGCGATCGACGATGGCCTTGTTCTCCTTGGTGGCCGGGATGCGGGTCCCGGGCAGCGTGTAGATCTCGGTGCAACCGCCCGAGAAGCCGGCGGCGAGGGTGAAGGCCAGCCAGAGGGTAAAAACCGGCAAGAGATGATTGTTGCGAACCGACATGTCTGCGATCTTTCCTCGGATTTCAGGAGGGGATGAACCGGGCCAGTGTATCTGACGCCCGACCCGAACAGAATATTCCTAACTTTCGCCTGTGCCGGCCGGGCCCACAAGGACGGACCTGTGCCGCACGTGGTACGATTCCTACGCCAGGGACTGCCTGCTCATGCTCCGGCCACTGACCACGTTATCACACCCTTGGCGAGAAGAGGCCGCTATGTCCGACATCACCGCCAGCCCAAAGGCCGAGTTGCGCCCCCGGAATTTCCCCCGCTACGAGGTCGCCGCATACGTGGACTGCTCCGGTGCCGAAGTGCTCCTGCACCATCGCCTGCACAACATCTCCCTCGGCGGGGTGTGCATCCAGTGCGACACGATGGAGGAAGTCGGTACAGAAGTCGACCTGCTGATCCACTTTCCCGACCTGAACGCCTCGCTGGCGGTGCGCGGGGAGGTGGCCTGGGCCAACCGCAGCGCCCCGAGGGACATGGGCATCCGCTTTGTCGCCCTGGACGAGCACAAGCTGGAGACCCTGAAGCAGTACATCAACAAGGTGCAACGGTCGGCGGCGGCGGCATAGTTTCAGTCGAGCAGTTCCAGGTCTTCCTCATGCAGGATGACGGATGCCTCGGGCCCTTCGGTAGCGTGCGGCGAAGCGGAGCGCCGTTCATCTATGAAGGACACGTCCGCCTTCGACAGTTCGACGCTGCCTGACTCCAAGGGCGGGGGATCGGGACGCGGCCGAACCCCGGTCGGCCGTAGGGGGGCCAGCGCCGGCGCACGCTGGGGAGGCCGGGTCGGCTCGTCCTCGATCCCGCTCAGTTCCTCGGGCGACAGGAGCGGTCCGGGCA
>JBBRLA010000130.1:0-15380 GCA_038231615.1 Polyangia bacterium
GGAAAAGGAGGAGAACCCCCCTCGGGCGGCGGTAGCAAGCTTTCTGAGGGGGTTTCGCTATTTCCCCTCGCTTTGCTTGCCCACCACCCTATCCAGATCCCTCAGAATCCGCGCTCACTCTCATACCGCCGGGCCGGCCGCCCTGGATTCCCTGGCTCTGTGCCTGCTGCACCAGCAGGGCGAAGAGCACCCAGACCAAGATGCCCAGCACCTTGTGCAGCAGCTGGGCGTCCCGGGCGCTCAGGAAGGGGTACTTGTGCGGCAGGCTCACCCCCCACTGCCGCACCGTCACCTCATGGCCGATCTCATGACTTGGACGAATTCGCCCTGCCGGCGGCTGTCCTGCGCTTTCTCTGACACCGCTGGTGGCGGCGCCCATGCACACCTTCGCCTTGCGCCGAGCGCGCCCAGAACGTAGGCTAGAAAGCATGGGCCCCCCTGCTGCAACCGCCTGCCTGGATGAAGAGCACCACGATTTGTCTGCCGAGGACAAGGCTCGCCTGGATGCGTTTCTTGACGAAGTAGAGACTGATGAGACCGTGCCCGCTTTTACCTGGGACGCAGAGGGCCGCGAGGTTCCCTTCGGCCCGCCCCGATGATCTGTATCGATGTGCGAGGCCGCGCTGCCGCACAGATCCGCGAAGTAGAGACGTACTGGGGCTCGACCTTCCGCCGCGAGTACGACGCTGTGCTTTGCCGCCTACAGGCTACTCCGCGTGCCGGATGGCCCTATGTCCATCCTCGGCGTGACGACCTGCTGCATATCCTTCTGCGGGCCTGTCAACACTACGTCTACTACACCTACGATGCCAAGACGCAGCGCTTCGTCATCGAAGCGGTATGGAGCAACGCGAGAGGCAGCCACCTGGGCCGGCGGCGAGACGATCGCGGTGGTATAGCGGGCCGGGGCCGGCGGGACGACCGTGCCGCGCGCTGGTCTGTCTTAGTCGGTCTTTGACAATCGAAGAGTCGGCGTTCAGAAGGGATCGCGCAGCTCTTTCTTGCTGGGCTTCGACGGGGGAATCACCGCCCTCTCGGGCTCCTTGACCTCGACCTTCTTCTTGGGGCCGTGACCCCGCTCGACGCGGCTCAGCATGACCGGCACCTCCTGATCCTTGTCGGCCCGTATCTCCTTGGCGTAGGGGCTGTAGCCGCTCTTGCGCGCCTCCACCCGGAACACCGCGCCCCGAGAGCGGGTCAGGCGGCACGGGTTGGCGCGGCAGCGCTCGTTGTCCACGTAGACCGTGGCGTTGCCCGGAGCATAGCGCACTACGATGGCCACCGGCCCCGGGGGGTCATGGAGGACCGTCGGCGGCTCCGGGGGATCATGGGGGACCAGTATCGGCCCCGGGGGATCATGGGGGACCAGCGGATTGTCGACGACCGGCGGATTGTCCGGGGGTTTGGTGCCCAGGCCGAAGCCCGTCCCCGAACCAGGCCCGGGGCCCGAATCGATCGCCGGGTTTCCGGAAACCGGCGGCGGGCGCAGGAAAAAGAGGTACGCCAGAAGGACGCAGCCCAGAAAAAGCGCCCCCCCGAAGGCCATGGCCAGCACCGATCGCAACTGGCGGGCCCGCTGCGCCGGCAGGCTTTCCCGGGTCGGCCGGCTGACGGGCTGGCCCGGAGCATAGGACATCATCCCCGGCCCGGCGTAATAGGCCCCGGGAGCGTACCCCGCCGGCATCGGCGGCATGGACCCCACCGGTGAAGGAGGCGATGAGGCATAGGATGCCTGGCCCGGCCCCTGCGCCGCCACCGGGCCGCTCATCATCGGCGAGGTGGGCGGGGGATAGCCCATCGCCACGGGTTGCGACGGCTGCTGCAGCACCATTCCGGGCACCGCGGCCTGGTTCGGGGCGCCCGCATAGCCCCCGGAGTACAC
Source organism: Polyangia bacterium (assembly GCA_038231615.1). Lineage (GTDB taxonomy): Bacteria > Myxococcota_A > Polyangia > Palsa-1104 > JAEUJZ01 > JBBRLA01. Next base: position 1,883 of record JBBRLA010000130.1, read on the forward strand.
CGGCTGCGGCGAGAGCTGCGTCGCCGTACCCGGCGAGGCCCCTGGCACCCCCTGAGGCCCCTGAACATAGCCCCCCCCTTCCCCGGACGCCGCCCGGTACAGGCGCGAGTCATCCACCACCCGCCCGGCCCGCAGGTCGGCCTCCACCTGGGACAGGGACAGTTCCAGGTCCCGCATCGAGGGGAATCGCTCCGCCGGCTTCTTCGCCACGGTGCGCAGCACCACCGCCTCCAGCACCGCCGGGATGCCCAGCTCCGGCTTGCGCTGCGTCGGCGGCACCACCGCCTCGAAGACGTGCTTGGTCAGCGTCTGCGCCGGGCGCTCGCCCAGAAAGGGCACCACCCCGGTGAGCATCTCGTACATGATGCAGCCCAGGGCATACTGGTCGACGCGGTGGTCGGTCTCCTGCCCGGTGGCCTGCTCCGGGGACATGTACTCGGGCGTCCCCAGGACCATGCCCACCTGGGTCAGCCTTTGTCCGCCGCCGACCTTGGCGATGCCGAAGTCGACGATCTTCACGTAGTCGCTGTTCCCCTCGCGCTCCAGAAGAAAGATGTTCTCCGGCTTCAGGTCCCGGTGGACGATGCCCTTCTGATGGGCGGCGTGCAGCCCGCGGGCCATCTGTGCCGAGATGACGCACACCCGCACCGGGTCCAGCGGCCCCTCGTGGATCGCCTGGGCCAGGGTTTGCCCCTGGAGGAACTCCATCACGAAGTAGGCGTGCCCGTCAGAGAGCACGCCGAAGTCGGTGATGTCGACGATGTTCGAATGGTTGATCTTGGATGCGCTCTTGGCCTCCTGGATGAAGCGCTGCACCGAGGCCGCGTCTTGGGCCGCCTCCTTGCGCAGGATCTTGATGGCCACGGTCTTGTCGATGAGCACGTGGCGGGCCTTGTACACCACCCCCATGCCGCCTTCGCCCAGGGCGGCCTCGATGGCGTAGCGGCCGTCGATGGTGGTGCCCAAAAGCGGGTCGTACGTCGCGGGGCTGCCGAGAGGAGCCGCCGGCAGGGGGGAGCCGTCCCGAGGGCAGAACTCAAGCACGTCTGGGTACTTGACCTGGCACTGGGAACAAGTTTTCACAGCTATCTAAGCTTACCTTTGGGGCCCGGATCGGGTCAATCTGTCGTCAGGGATGACTATTCCAGCCCCCGGGCTCGCAGCACCTCATCGTCCTCGCCGCGCAAGTGTCCAAGCTCGTGCAGGAGGGTGGTCCGCACCTGGGTGATCAGCTCGTCGCGGGTGGTGACGGCGCGAAGGAGGTTCTTGCGGTAGAGCACGATGGTCCGCTGGCCCCCTGCCTGGGCAAAATCGTCGTCGCGGACTATTGACCGCGGCGCCTGCGGCTCGGTCAAGGGTGCGCCACGGAAGAGGCCGAGGATGGTCGGGGACAGAGGAGGCTCCTCGGCGGTCAGATCGGTGATGTCGGGAAGGTCGGCGGTCTCCAGGGATACGCGCAGAAGGTCGGCCTGCAAATCTCCGGGCAGGGCGCGGACCTCCTGGTCGACGAGGGCGCGGAAGTCGGCCGGGCCCACGGGGAGCGGCGCGGGGAAGTCCCTGGGGGCCAGGTGACGGGCGCGCTCGAACTGGCGCTCGGCCTCGGTCATGCGGGACAGGCCCTCCAGGGCCAGGCCCAGGTGGTGATGGGCCCAGGCGTCGTCGGGGACACGGGAAAGGACATCCTCGAAGCCGTGGCGGGCCTCATCGAAGCGGCACAGGTCGAAGAGGGCCACGGCGCGCTCGTAGCGGACCTGGGCGTCGTCCTCTGCGGTGAGGGCGGCATCCAGGCGGGACAGGGCCTCGCGGCCATGGCCCAGGTCATTGAGGGCCTGTCCTTCGAGGAGAGCCAGGCGGGCGATCAGGCCCTTGTCCTTGGTGCGGCGGGCGCGGCGGGATCCGCGGCGGGCATATTCGAGGCCGGTCTCGGTGTGGTCGACGCCGGGGGGGAGCCGATTGATGTACAGATCGGCGGCGCCGGCCAGGGTCTCGGGGTCCTCGGGGTCGATGGCGAGGGCGCGGGTAAAGGCGTCGCGGGCGGCGTCGAGCTGGCCGAGTTCCTGGAGGCACACGGCCCGGCTGTTGTGGGCCTCTGCGGAGCGAGGCTCGACGCGAGCGGCCTCCTCGGCGCAGGTAAGGGACTGCTCATAAAGGGCCTGGACCGGGGCCGGGAGGCCGTCGTGATCGCGGTCGGGCTTGCCCTGGCCGAGGTGCTGCATGGCCTGATCGTAGAGATCGGCGGCGCGATCCAGGAGGGCCGTGAGGGGCCGCGGCTGGGAGCTGGCTGTGTCGTCGGGGAAGCAGCGATGGAAGGGACGAATTTCGGGGTCCTTGTGGCCGGGGGACTCGGGGGTGGTCTCTGGACGACTGGGGGCGGAGGTGCGCAGGGCCGCGCGACTCGGCTGAGGTTCGTCGGTGGGCCTGGGCGCACTATGGGTGGGCGGCTTGCATGTCAAAAAGAGCGACGCGCAAAAGACGAGCGGAAGGGCGAGACGTCTCAGGGTTGACGGCATCAGGCTCAATTATGGCAGAAAGTGGCCGCGGGGAGCAGTATCCGGACTTCAGAGGATGAGAGGGACCCCGGGAGGTCGGGAAGGAATGGCCGGTTGCCTACCTGCGGGCCAGTTCGCAGAGGACTTCGCGGTCCTTGTGGGTCTGGCCGTTCAGCGCGAGAAGGACGGAAGGGACCTGATCCTCCGGAACGGCGAGGTAGGTATGGGTGCTGCGGACCTCCGCCACGAAGGGCGGCAGGCCCCGCTCGGTCAGAAGCTGGCTCAGGGCGGATTCGTCCAACCCGTCGCGACGCCCCAGGTTGACGTAGACCCGCGTCTCGCCAGGCCCCACTACGAGCAGGCTCTCGCCGTTGCGCTCCGGGGAACCACCCCGGCGACGACGACGGGAGCGGCCCTTGGCCTCGCCCGGGGCGCCCTCCTCGCCCGGGGCGCCCTCACCGGGCCTCTCTTCGTCGCCTTCCTCCCCTGCCTGTGCCGCCCCGGTGGACTCGGCGGACTCGGCGTTTCGGACCTCGTCCGTGGCACCGGCGGGGCTGCGGGAATCGACCCACGCCTCCCAAAACTCACGCCCGTCGTCCACCTGAATGACGGCATCGCTGGGGATCACCGACCGCTTGCCGCTCTCGGACGAGCGCGCCGGCTCGCTGTCGCGGCGGGCCCGGATCGGCTCACCCGCCTCGGCAGGGCCCTCGGCCCCGGCCTGCACACGGACATCGCCACGCTTGCGGCCCCGCCCGCCCCGCCGACGGCGCTTGCGGCTGCTCTCCTCGCTCTCGCCCTCCTTGGCGCCGGCCTCATCCCCCTCTTCGCCCTGACCGTCCGCACCCTCCCCATCGTCGGCGTTCAGCGACTCGTCAGAGGCGCCTTCTTCATGGCCTGGCTCGGCAAGGTCCGCGTGGGCGGACGCCGGGCCGGTCTCGCCGATCGCCTTTTCGGTCTCGCCGGGGGTCACCTCGCCGATCGCCCCCTTTTCGGTCTGGCCGGATCGGGCGTTCAACTCTTCCAAGGGGGAAGTCGCACCGCCCTCGGACACCACGCCGTTGGCCCGCGGAGCGGTGCTGGTACGGAGGCCGCGACCATGGCGGTCACTCTGCTCGGGCCGATCACCCCGCGGGCGCTCGTCTCGACGCGGCCTTCGGATGATCGAAGGCCGTCGGCCATCCCGGGGCCGGTCATCTCGCGGCCGGTTGTCCCGGGGCCGGTCGTCGCCCGTACGAAGAGGCCGATCGTCTGTCGGCCTAGGGGGCCGGTCATCGCCGGGGCGAATGGGCCGCGGCTCGCGGGTCTCGCGCTCCAGCCGCTCCTTCATGCGCTGTGGCGACTCGGCGAACTCCTCCTCGTGCCGGCCGCGGTGATCGCGATGATTGCGGGGGGCCTCCGATGGGCCCGGCCGCCGCGAGGGTTCCCGGAAGTGCGGACGCTCAGGGGCGTGGCTCGAGCGGTGGGAGTCCCGCTCGCGGTCGTCGGTGGGACGCTGCGGCGCCTGGACCGCCAGGTAACGCTCCACCACCGCCGCCAGGAGGCGCTCGCCGTCCTCGACGGAAAGCACCCGCCGCACCAGCGCCCGCCAGCTTGCGCCGGGGTCGCGCAGCAATTCCCGCTGCAGGCGATCCAGGTACTGCCCCTCGCGCAGGGTCTGCACCTCCTCCTCCGACGGGAGGATGCGCTCCTCGGGACGGATCTTGTAGGTCAGCTTCAGGTAATAGAAGTTGCCCAGCTCCCGCGGCCCGATGAGGGAGATGGCCACCCCGGTCTTGCCCGCCCGCCCGGTGCGGCCGGTGCGGTGCACATAGACCTCGGCGGACTCGGGGAAGGTGAAGTTGATGACGTGGGACAGGTCGCTGATGTCGATGCCCCGGGCGGCGATGTCCGTCGCCACCAGGTACTTCAGGTTCTTGGCCTTCATGCGGCCCATCACCCGCTCCCGATCGGCCTGGGTCAGGTCGCTGGAGATGGCCTCGGCGTCGAGCCCCTGGTTGCGCAGGTACTCGGCCACCGAGGAGGTCTCCTCCCGGGTGTTGCAGAACACGATCGCCGACTCGGGACGCTCGACCTCCAGCACCCGGATCAGGTCCTTGGGCCGCCCCATTCCCGAGACCATGTAGTAGGCGTGGGTGATCTCGGCGACGCCGACGTAGTCCGCCGAGAGTTGCAGCTTCAGCGGCGAATGCATGTGGCGCCGCGAGATGCGCTCCACGTCCTCGGGCATGGTGGCCGAGAAGAGCAGCGTCTGCCGATCCTTGGGGCAGCGCTTGACGATCTCGATGATCTCCTCGTAAAAGCCCATCGAGAGCATCTCGTCGGCCTCGTCGAGCACCAGCACGCGCAGGGCGGAAAGGCGCAGGGTGCCGCGGCGCAGGTGATCAAGGACGCGACCCGGGGTGCCCGAGACGACCTGACCCCCGGCGGCAAGCGCCTCGACCTGGCGCCCCATGGGGGCCCCGCCGTAGACCGGGACCACCTGGAGATTACGATGCTCGGCGATCTTGGCGCACTCGTTGGCGACCTGGAGCGCCAGCTCGCGGGTCGGCCCCAGGACCAGGCCCTGGACCTGGCCGCCGCGGCAATCGACTGCCGGGTCGATGACCCGCTGAGCAAAGGGGATGCCGAAGGCGGCGGTCTTGCCCGACCCGGTGCGCGACTGCACGATGAGGTCGCGCCCCGCCATCATCGGGCGGAACACCGCTCGTTGCACGGGCATCGGCGCGGAGAAGCCCATCTCCTCCAGTGCCTTGCGCACCTCGGGGTGCAGTTCCATCTCATCGAAGGTCCGCGGCTCGGGCCCGTAGGCCTCGATGGAGGGCAGTTCGGGCTCGGGCTCCGCCTTGGCCGCGTCAGCGGGACCCGGGCCCTCGGCGTCGAGCGCCTCGACGCTCCCGTTGGCGGGAGCGGCGATGGGGGCCTCGGTCCCGGCCTGGACAGTGCCGGCGGTCCCGGCCTGGACAGTGCCGGCGGTGGCGGCCTCGGCATCGCTGGGGGGGGGCGGCGTGGCCTGGCTGGCGAACCGAACGGTCTCGGCCTCGCTGGCGGCGGCGGTCACCTCGCCGGCCTGCGTCGGGCCTGCCGCTTCTGGGATCGGTTCCCGTGCGGCGTCTGGCGCCTGCCGGGAGAGGATGCCGGGGTTTGGCGCCTCGTCAGGTTGGTGAGTAGCCTCGGACTTGTGGTAGGTGCCGGGGACGGCAGCATTCCCATCCTGGGGAATGCTGCTGCCGTCCGCGCCGGCGGCGGACTGCTCTATCATAAAATGCCTCGCATCGGCTCATCGTTGCCCCTCCGGGATCGGTTCTCCCTCTCGGGAGGTCTTGGGCGACCCAGCGATTCCGCGCTGCTCATCGAGCGTCCTTCTGGACGATTCGAGAGCGCGGCGAATCTCCTCCACCTCGGAGGCGTGACGAGCCATAAAGTGGTTCAGCTGCGCGACATAGGCGTCGTGCAGCTCACCCAATCTGGCGTGAATCCAGGCCAGATGGTCGTAGGTGGCCCCTAGGCCCTGGTCGCGTAGTTCGCGAAACCTACAGCGTTGTCCGGTGTCTTGCCACTGCTTGAACCAGCGAGTATGCGATTCGACCCATCGTCGGGTCGTCTCGTCCGGATCCGCGTCCCCGTCCCTTGGCGCTTCATAGCCCGCAGCGAGCTTGTCGAGGCTGAGCGTGGATTTCTCTACTTGCTCGAAGAGCCCCTCGACATCTCTATGGCATTGAAGAAGGGACTCCCTGCTTCCGGGCTGTCCTTTATGGAACAGTGCCTCGCCTCGCGTCCCCGAAGGGGAAACAAATAGCGCCGAGGCGACTGAAGACAGGAGCCAGAGGACGAGAAAGGAGGTAACGCCTACGGTCAGCCCGTTCAGGATCTGCCTGTAACGGCGGTACTCCGCTGGATGTTCACGTGACAAAAGCCAATATTGCGCTGTATCAGGGTCTTTAAAGCCAGTTTCGAGAAAAATAGCCTGTGATGTGCCGCTTGTCAAGGCAAGTTTTGGGCCAATCGGAAATCGCGACCTGACTCTAACCCGTGCCTTCGCTGCCACGGACCTCGTCTGCCCGTCGCAACGCTTCCTTCGCCGCGGCGCCCCGATCCCCCCCGCTGGCACCCCACAGTTTGAGGGTCCAGCGCGCTTCCAGACGGACGGCATCGTCCACGTCGTAGGCCGCCAAATGGCCAAGAAGCGGAGCCGCCTCGGCTGCGCCAGTTCGGCGCAGGGCCACCACCAGGTTGCGCCGACCTGCGGGTGAAGCCGTGTGCAGTGCCGTCTCGATCTCCTGCAGCGCCCCCTTGCCCCGCGCGCCCAGTTCCGCCGCGGCCCGGGTAGCGATCTCTCCTTCTTCTGTGGAGGCGATCTGCACCGCGCGGCGCACCGCCAATTCCTGCGCCGGGTCCGACCCGGTGCAATTCAAGCTCAGCCCGAGGGCCGTGCACAGGCCCAGGATCGCCGGATGTCGTCGCACAGAAAAGAGGCTAGCATAAATTGCTTCCAGCAGTGCCAGCCCCAGCAGTGCCAGCCGTACCCGTTCTTTCCCGGCCAGCGCAGGCGACAATCTGCGCTACTATCGTACATCATCGCTGTTTCGCGAACACTTCTAGCAGGATCGACGATGCTCGCTTTTGCCCTTGCCCGGTTGAGAACCTCTTTGCTACATCAATCTTCTCTCGTCGGAACCCACGGCCCGACGTCCTTTTATCCACACCTGTGGATAAGCCTGTGGATAAGCAGATGATGGATCAACCGCAGCACAGCCATGATCTTGATGCCACGGGGGTATGGCGCCAGGCTCTCGCTAGTATCGAGAGCAAGCTCAAGCCCCAGAATTTCGATCTGTGGTTCCGCCCCATCACCTGCGCCGCGATCGATGATCATCGCATCACGCTGGTGGTGCCCAACCGGTTTATCAAAGACTGGTTCGAGAACCACTACCTGGGCATCGTGCTGGAGGAGATCCGCAGCCAGACCCAGCGGGAGTATGAAGTTTCCTGGCAGGTCATCGACAGCGATGACTGGCCCCCCGATGCGGCCACCGAGATCCCCCTTTCGATCGCCGTGGAGTCCACCTTTGCAAGCCCGCCGATCTCGTTGCCCGTCCCATCGGCCAGGGAAGTCCCCGAGTTCCCCTCCAAGTACACCTTCGATTCCTTCGTGGTGGGCCCGTCCAACCAGCTTGCCGAGGCTGCCAGCAACGCCGTCGCCGAGAACCCCGCCGGCAAGTACAACCCCCTGTTCATCTATGGCGGGGTCGGCCTGGGCAAGACGCATCTTCTGCGGGCGATCGCTTTCAAGATCCACCAGCACCACCCGGATTGGAACATCGAATACCTGAAGACCGAGACCTTCATGAACGAGTACATCAACTTGGTGCGCAACAACCGCATCGAGGAGTTCCGCTCCAAGTACCGGGACCGGCCGGATGTGCTCCTGATGGACGACATCCAGTACCTTGGCGGCAAGGAACGGACCCAGGACGAGTTCTTCCATACTTTCAACGCCCTTTTCGAATCACACCGCCAGATCGTCGTCACCGCGGACAAGTACCCCCACGAGATCCCGGATCTGGAAGAACGCATCCGATCCCGCTTTCAGTGGGGCCTGATCGCCGACATCCAGCCCCCCGAACTGGAGACCCGCATCGCGATCCTGGTGAAGAAAGCCGAATACGACAAGATCGACCTACCCGCTGATGTCGCCTACTACCTGGCGTCCAACATCAAGTCCAACGTCCGGGAGCTGGAGGGCCTGCTGATCCGCGTCGCCGCCTTCGCGTCCCTGCAACAGCGGCCCATCACCGTCGAGTTCGCCCAGGAAACGTTGAAGAACTTCCTGTCCCAGGCCTCGGCCACCTTGACCGTCGAAGCGGTGCAGAAGGAGGTGGCCAACTACTTCAACATCAAGATCGCCGATCTGAAGAGCCCAAAACGCCACCAAGCCATCGCCAGGCCTAGGCAGATAGCAATGTACCTGGCCCGCAAGCTGTGCAAGGCCAGCTACCCTGAGCTGGGTCAGAAGTTCGGCGGCAAGGACCACACCACGGTCCTGTCCGCGTGCCGCAAGATCGATTCCCTGATCCAGGAAGACATCAAGATCCGGCACATCATCCACGAGATCGAACGCCACCTGAGCGTCTGATCGAAAAGAGCCTGATCGATTCGCCAAGCGCAGTTCTTCGATCCCCCTTCATCCCGATCAAATCCGATCCACTGGATCTACGATCAGCCCCCCCCTCGCCCAGAACGACCCTACATCACTTCTTATTTGCTTGACGTACTTGCGCTGCGATATGACATCACCCTGTGGACAACCCTGTGAAAAGATCGGTTAGTTGATCGGTGAATTGGGTGGGAGTAAGTATGTCCTGTGTGAAAACGCCCACTTTTACCGGCTTATCCCCAAATTTGATCACATGTGCTTGCCCAAGAATTTCAGGTAGTTACCCAGAGTTTCCATGGATCCACAGCCGTAATATCGGATCCGATCATGAAAATGGATCTTCAATAAGAGGATCGAAGTAAGAGAGCGGGAGCACGTAGATGGAGTTCAAGATCGAGAAGGGAACCTTTCTTCTGGGCCTGTACTACGCCCAGGGGATCGCGGATCGAAAGTCGACCATGCCAATCCTGGCCAACGTCCTGCTCAGGACCGACGGACAGGATCGGATCATTGTCGCTGCCACCGACCTGAACATCACGGTCACCACGGAAATCAACTGCGAGGTCATATCCGAGGGCGGCATCACCCTGGGCGCCAAGCACCTACACGACATCGTCAAGAACCTGCCGGGGGATCGGCTGAGCCTGAAGCGCGCCGACAACAATTACGCCGAGATCGCCGCCGGCAAGGTCAACTACAAGGTCGTCGGCCTGGCGGACCGGGACTTTCCCCGGCTCCCCAACCACCGGGAGGTGAAGTTCCACAAGGTCGAGGCGGCCACCCTGCGGGATTTGATCGCCAAGACCTTCTTCTCGATCTCCACGGACGAGACCCGCTACCACTTGAACGGCGTCCTCTTCGAGTGCGACGGCATCGGAGAGACGGCCACGGCCAGGATGGTCTCCACCGACGGCCACCGGCTTTCCAAGTGCGAACGGCCCCTTCCCGAAGGCCCCAAGCTCATGCCCGGGGTGCTCATCCCCAGGAAGGGCCTGATGGAACTGCGCCGCGCCCTGGAAGGGCCCGCGACCCACGTGGAGATCGGCTTCCACCAGGGGCACATTTTCCTACGCAGTGGAGGGACCGCCCTTTCCGTCAAGCTGAATGAGGCCCAGTTCCCCCCCTACGAGCAGGTGATCCCCCGAGACCATGAACGCTCCGTCTGCGTGTCCCGCAACGCCCTGTTGGATGCCCTGAAGCGAATCTCGCTGGTCGCTTCGGACAAGACCTACGGCGTCAAGCTGTCCCTGTCCAAGGGCATGATCCGCATCGAGTCGGACAACCCGGACCTGGGGCAGGGCCGCGAGGAGATCGACGTGGATTACGATGGCGGCGACGTGACCATCGGCTTCAATGCCAAGTACGTGATCGAACTCCTCAACGAGATCGACACGGACGAGGTGCGGCTGGAATTGAACGGGGAACTCGACCCGGGTGTCCTTCGGCCGGTGGACAAGAATGCCCGCCCGGGGAACGACCACCTGGGTGTCGTCATGCCCATGCGGCTCTGAACCCCGGCCTTGCAGCTTCACGCTCTGGCAATCGAGAACTTCCGCAACCTGAAGCATGTCCTGCTGGAGCCGCACCCGTGCTTCAACGTCGTCTCAGGCGACAACGGACAGGGCAAGACAAACCTTTTGGAAGCCATCTTTCTTTTGGCCACCCAGCGGTCCTTTCGCACCCACCGCATCGAGGAGCAGATCGGCTTCGGCGAGCGTAAAGCCCGCGTCCGGGCCCGCATCCGTCGAGGAGACAGCGGTCAGCTCCTGGAGATCGAGCTTTCCGCGGGGCCGCCGGTGCGCAAGATCGCCCTGGTGGACGGGAAGACCGCCCGCGCCGGGGACTACTTTGGCAGGGTCAATGCCGTTCTTTTCGTGCCGAACGACCTCAACCTGCCCGGGGGGCCTCCCGCGGCGCGCAGGCGGTTTCTCGATCGGGCCATCTGGAACACCTGCCCGACCTATCTGGTGGAGGTCCAGACCTACGAGCGGATTCTGAAAAGCCGCAACGCCCTGCTCCGGGACGACCGAAAAGGCGGGGCGCCGCTTTACCCACCCCACGCGAAAGAGGACCTTTTGGCGGTCTATGACCAGCAACTGGCCATGGCGGGGGCCGTCCTGGTCCGTCGGCGACAGACCTATCTAGCGGCGCTTTCCGGGGAGGTTACCGCGGCCTTTCAGCGGGTCAGCCGCATCACCACGCCCGCGTCCCTGCGCTACAAGAGCACCGTGGCGACCCCGGACGAGGTCGCGCCTCCAGACGACCTGGCACAGCGCCTGGGCCATCTGCTCCAGCGGGACCGGCGCCGGGACGTTCTCAAGGGGTATACCCACAGCGGCCCGCATACCGACGATCTGCTCTTCGAGTTTGGCGGCCGGGATGCCGCGGCCTATGCCTCGCAGGGGCAGCTCCGCGCCTTCATCCTGGCCCTGAAGATCGCCGAGATCCGCCACCTTCAAGGGGTCCTCAACGAACCCCCCATCCTGCTCCTGGACGATGTCAGCAGCGAGCTGGACGCGACGCGCAACGCCCAGCTCTTCGAGTTCCTTCACGAGATCCGCGCGCAGACCTTCATCACCACCACCAGCGCCGCCCACATCCAGATCTCTGCGGATACTGCCGACCGCCGCGACTTCGCCGTCATCGGCGGTGAAATTGACGCCATGGAAGGGAACATGCTACATTAGAAGCCCTTGTTGACGGGGTGCTCTGGTTCCTTCCATAGGTAAAAGCACCTCCCGGTCTTCATACCCAGACATACAGGAGTACACCTCTCGGCAATGAGCGATCTCGCAGTACCATCCCCCTCCACAGGGCCCGATCACCGGGCCGCCAGTGAAGACTATACGGGCGAAAACATTCAGGTCCTCAAAGGCCTGGAGGCCGTGCGCAAGCGACCGGGTATGTACATCGGCGATACCGACGATGGCACCGGCCTGCACCACCTGGTGTACGAGGTGGTGGACAACTCGGTGGACGAGGCACTGGCCGGCTACTGCACGCACATCGAGGTCCGCATCCACTACGACAATTCGATCACCGTCGTCGACGATGGCCGCGGCATGCCGACCGATATGCACCCCACCGAGCACCGGCCGACCCCCGAAGTCATCATGACCGTGCTCCACGCGGGGGGAAAATTCGACAAGAAATCGTACAAGGTGTCGGGCGGTCTGCATGGCGTCGGTGTCTCCGCGGTGAACGCCCTGTCAGAATGGCTGAAGCTGGAGATCCGCCGCGGCGGCAAGGTCTTCCACCAGGAATACCGACGAGGCGCTCCGGTGACGGGCCTGGAGGAGATGGGGGTCTCCAATCGAACCGGCACCACCGTCGTTTTCAAGCCAGACAGCCAGATTTTCCCCTTCACCGAGTACTCCTTCGACATCCTCTCGCAGCGCCTGCGTGAGCTGGCCTTCCTGAACCCCGGCCTGCACATCCTGATCTTCGACGAGCGCAATGACAAGAAGAACGAGTTCTTCGCCGCGGGTGGGACCGCGTCCTTCGTCGAGTATTTGAACGTCGGCAAGGAGCTGATCCACGACAAGCCCATCGTGCTCATTGGTGGCCAGCCCTCGCCGGAGATTCCAGACGCGGAGATCGCCATCGAGGCGTCGATCCAGTGGAACGATGGGTATTCGGAAAACGTGTTTTGTTTCACGAATAACATTCGCAACAAGGACGGCGGCTCGCACCTGACCGGGTTCCGCCAGGCCCTGACCCGGACCCTGAACGCCTACGGCAACGCCACCAACCTTTTCAAGGAAGCCAAGGCCGGTCTTTCAGGGACCGATTTGCAGGAGGGGCTGACCGCGGTGGTCTCAGTCAAACACCCGGACCCCAAGTTCAGCAACCAGACCAAGGATCGCCTGGTCTCGTCGGAAGTGGCCGGCGTGGTCAACTCCATCGTCGGGGACCGACTGGCCATGTGGCTGGAGGAGCACCCCCGGGAAGCCCGGGCCATCGTCAGCAAGGGCCTTCTGGCCGCCCGCGCCAGGGAAGCCGCCAAGCGCGCCCGGGAGATGGTCCAGCGCAAAGGGGCGCTGGATTCGATGTCCCTGCCGGGGAAGCTGGCCGATTGTCAGGAGCGCGACCCCGCATTGTGCGAACTCTTTATCGTCGAGGGCGATTCCGCAGGCGGGTCGGCCAAGCAGGGCCGCGATCGGCGAGTGCAGGCCATCTTGCCGCTGAAGGGAAAGATCCTCAATGTGGAGAAGGCCCGCATCGACAAGATGCTCTCCTCGGCGGAAATCGTCACCCTCATCACCGCGCTCGGCTGCGGGGTGGGGGACCAGAAAGACCTGAACAAGCTTCGCTACCACAAGGTCATCATCATGACCGACGCGGACGTGGACGGAAGCCACATCCGCACGTTGCTCTTGACCTTCTTCTTTCGCCAGTACCGCGAACTGGTCGACGGCAGCATGAACAACCACTACCACATCTACATCGCGCAACCGCCGCTCTTCAAGGTGAAGAAGGGCAAGAAGGAAGAGTACCTCAAGAATGAGCACGCCCTGGAGGAGTTCCTCCTGCGCGCAGCCTCTGAGGAGATGATCCTTCAGCGTTCCGGCGAGCAGGCCCCCATCATCGGTGACGAACTGCGAGAACTGGCACGTCAGGCGATTCGTTACAGCAAGGTGAAGGAGGCCATCGACAAGAAGGGAGACGTGCGGATCATCGAGGCGCTGGTGAAGATTGGCGATCTGCGCAAGGAAGATTTGAAGGAGAACTTGAAGAGCGAGGAATCGCTGAAACAGATGCTGGACCAGGTACAGGTCCATCTGCGCCGCGATTCTTCCCTGGGCGAACTCAACGTCCATATCAAGAGCGACGACGAACACGGCTGCTTCAA
>JBBRLA010000131.1:0-15333 GCA_038231615.1 Polyangia bacterium
TACCTAGTCAAACCGCTTAATCACGCGGCGATCACGTGCGTTGAGGGCGGTTTACGTCTCCCCCACGGATTCGCATTCGCGAATCCATGGGAGGTGCCCCCACGCCGCCGTGCTCACGGCCAGTAGGCCGCTCCGCTCGCCGTCTCCGGGCGCACTCGCCCTCAACGCAAGTGCTCGCCGCTCTTGCGCTTCGCGCTTGATAACCGCGGCGCTTCGCGATCAATTCACTTGCGTTCGGTCCCCGCGCTTGAGGGGGCGAAGGGCCTTGTCTTCGGGAAGGGCCTGTTCGGTAGGGTCGTCTGCGTTGTTCTTTTCGTTCGGGCCGGCCTTGTCGTTCGGGCCGGTAGGGTGCTGGGGGCGGGCAGCGTGATCGGCGGTCCTGGCGATCGGGCCCCTGGCGGTCGGAGCATGGTCTTCCATCTCCAGCGCCAGTTGCTTCTTCTCCAAAATCGACCGCGCCAGCCAGGCGCGGAGCAGTGGCACCGTCTCTCGTTCCCAGATGGGCCGCAGCCGCTCTTGCAGGAACCCCGAGTAGGCCGCCTGCAGCATGGCATCCATCTCGTCGAGCAGTTCCAGCCGCTCCTGCGCCCGCTGCACGTCCTCCTCGCTGAGCAGCGCCGGCAGTTTGGCCCGCTTCACGTCGAACAACTCCGCCGTCACCGTCAGTTGCCACGTCCGGTCCCCGCGCAAGAGCAGGAGGTCCGCCTCCCGCACCGTCAGCCCGCCCGCAATGGCATAGCGCACGTCCGCTGTCTGCGCGGGGGCCGCGCCCTTGGCGGTGATCTCCCCGGCCCCTTCCCCCAGCGCCTTCAGCACCACCCGCCCGCCAAGCTGCACCCGGAACTCGTCCTTCGTCGCCTGGACCTTTTTTTGGCCCTCCGCCTGCGTGAACCCGCCGCCACCGTTCTCGTCGTCGGCATGGTAGATGAGCCAGGTCAGGAACTCGCGCCCGAGGAACTTATGATCGATCTGCTCGTCATTCAGCGCCGCCCGCACTGCATCGAGAGGAGTCTCTCCCGATTCGTGGATCTGATCCTTGAGGGACGGCTCGCGCCTGTCCCCGCCGCCAAACTGCTTCTTCGCCATGTCCGCCTCTCTCTATCTCGATCTTTGCTGAAATCGCAGTATCAACGGCCCGCCACCTGATCCAGTTCATCCACGGGCCTGGTGCCCGGACGCAGCCCCTCGAAGCCGCCGAGCAGCGCCGCCGTGGGCATGGCCTTCTTCAGCAGGCCCTCCATCTTCTGCTCCTCCGCCATCTCCTGCGCCCACGACCCCGGCCCCTCGGTGTCGATGGCCATGCCGAAGCTCTGCACGAACAGCTCCAAGAAGGTCTCGTTCGGCCCCTTGGACTGAGAGAAGAAGTAGAGCTTCTGCTGGTCCACGTTCCACACCATGTCGGTGGTCTTGATCTTGGGGGGCGTGCGCAGGCGCAGCTCGGCTACGATGATGTCCTTCAGCTCGCGCAGCGCCGTCTTGGGGATCTTGGTCTTGCGCTTCTCCTCTTCTTCGCGCACCCGCTGCGCCAGGGCGCGCTTCACTTCACCCGCCGACGGCTTGATCACATCCACCCGCAGCGAGAGCAGGATGCGCCCGTCGAACCAGAATTTGGTGAAGTCCAGCTCCAGGTCGTCCTGATCGTGCAGGCTGCACCAGCCGATAGATTTCTCCTCGTGGGGATTCTTCTTTGGATTCAGGGGGATGAGCGCATGCGCCCGCACCCCATTGGTGAAGGTGTCGCGAAAGTCGCGGGGCGGAGTGCCCATCACCCGGTAACGACGAAACGAAATGCTTCCAGAGAGTGCGCCCATGGCCGGGAATCATAGTCGGCCTCGACGGGGATGCCAGTAAATTCGCCTCGGCCGCGGCAGATCGCGAAACTCGCGGGCGGGCGCGGTGATCGCCAGGCGGATCGCCGCCAGCGGGGCGTGGTCGTCGAAACGCACCGAGTCCCCCTGCTCGGCGATGCCCAGCCGCCGCCACAGGCCGGGAAGGTCCACCGGGACCGGCTGGTTGGCCATTTTCTCATAAAGCTCCGTCAGCACCGGCACCCCCGTGCCCCGATCGCCTTCCGCCAGCAGCCGCAGGATGTCCCACTCCACCGAGATGTTCCCGCCCGCCTTCACGATCGCCCGGAAGGCGTCCGCCAGCGACTTGCGGTTTTGCGTCCGCTCGCGAATCTCCACGTCGGCCAAAAGGCAGAAGAGCGCCCCGCCCCAGTACACCCGTCCCCACGTCGGCGTGTTGTCCAGTCCCTTGTCGCGCCACCCGGGCAGCCCCTCCTTCATGCTCTCGAAGAAGCCCCGCCACACCTGCGCCGGGGTTTCCTCCCCGGCGCGGGCGCAGACGACGGGCCCGACATAGGTGGCGATGCCCTCCTTCAGCCAGCGGTGGCGACGGGAAAGCGGCGACATCCCCAGGTGGATCATCTCGTGGGGCAGCACCCAGTCGTCCATCAGGTCCGCCAGGCTGATCTCGCGGCCGACGAACACCACGATGGCCGCCCCGCCGTGCCCCATGGCGGTGCCCAGCCCGATCCGCGAGCCCCGCGTCGGCAGCACGAACAACGCCAGCCGCGGCACGGGGAACTGCGCGAAGTAGCTGCCCACCACCTGCGCCGAGCGTACCGCCCACGCCAGGAACTCCTTCTGGCTGCGCTGAAATCCCCCCGGGACCACTGCCACCTCCAGCCGCCCGCCCATCACGGTCGCGACCTGCGGCGCAAACGGCCCGAAGCCCGAGTAGGGGCCGTTGTCCAGGTCGTCGGCGTCCGCCTCGTAGGTGTCGGCGACGCCGTCCGACGATGGAAAGATCCCGGTGACAAAGTGGACGCCGGGGGGGCAGCTCACGTGCAGCCGGATGCGGGCGTTATCGACCTCCTCGTCTGGGCGCAGCACCCAGGTGGGCGGCGTGGCCAGGTAGCTCTGTCCCCGGGAGGTGGCCTGGTCCACGTCGCCGGTGGCCTCGGCCGCCTCGGCCAGAAGGAAGCGATAGCGCAGGCGGCAGCCGGTCTGCGGACAACCCTCTGCCCGCCACCCCCGATCCTTTTGGTCCACCGGCACGAAGAGCGACCCCTGTGCGACCTCCACGTCGCGGACATAGCTCTCGAAGCCCGGGTCCACCGCGAACTTCGCCGGGGTGCCCGGCGGGAACACGGCCTCGATGCGCAGCTCGGCGGCGCCCTGGGTGGCACGGACCTCGTAGTGCCACAGAAGGCCCGCGCCCGCGTCGGGCCCCGTCGAAAGGGCCGGCGGCAGCGGCGAAAGCGGCCGGGGCGCGGGCGGCGGCGGGGCCTTGCACGCGGCCCAGGCCACAAAGACCAGAGGGGCCAGCGCCAGCCAGAGGCCCATCTGGCCCCTCAAAGAGACATTCGCATGAGCAGCGCCTGCTGCCCGTTCTCATAAAGCCGCTGGTCCAGCCCGCCATCCTGAAACCCATGCTGCGCAAAGAGCCGCCTGGCCCGCAGGTTCCCCTCCGCCACCGAAAGCCGCACCTCCGCCACCGCCGGCCGCGTTCCGTTTATCTGCGCCATCGCGTCGACCATCAGCAGCTTGCCAATGCCCCGGCGCTGGTGCTGGGGCAGCACCCCCACCGCCAAGAGGTAGGCTATCATCGCCCCCCGCCGCCCAGGCAGGTGCGAGCGCGGCCCCGGGAAGATCTCCATCATGTAAAATCCCACCGGGCCGTTCGGCGTCGCCGCGATGCGCGACACCACGGTTTGCTCTCGCAGCCATTCCCGCAGGGACTGCCGGTAGTCGCCGAACTCGGTGAACACCGCCACCGCCATCTCCCGCAGGAAGGGCTCGTCCGCCCGGTTCGCCTGCCGGATCAGCACCTCCCGACGGTCGACCGGTATCGGCGGCATCGGCGGCCCCGGCGTCGTCCCTGGGCCTGGGCCCGGCGGCGTCCCTGGGACCGGGCCCGGCTTCACCCGTCCCGGCGTGGGCGGCAGCTTGGTCCCCAGCGTTGGGGCCCCCGCTGCCTCGGGTCGACGCCGGGTCGGCGATTCCGTCTTGTGTTCGACTTTCTGCTCAGACACCGTCTGAAGCCCCGTCCCCCGCGTCGGCGTCGTTGGCGACATGGATCAGCACCACCGTGATGTTGTCGTCGCCGCCGCGGTCATTTGCCAGGGCCACCAGGAGCCGCGGCACGTCGCAGTAAAAATTCGCCGAGAGCACCCGCGACAGGTCGCCCTCGTCCAGATAGTTCGACAGCCCGTCGCTGCAAAGCAGGTAGCAGTCCCCGGCCTGCACCGGCCAGATCTCCCCGTCCACCTGCACGTCTCGCTCAAAACCCACGGATCTCGTGATGATGTGCCGGAAGCGCGACTCCTTCGCCTCATGCTGCGTCAAAAGCCCCGCCCGCACCTGCTCCTGCACCCACGAGTGATCATCCGTCAGTTGCTGCGCCTTGCCGTCCCGGTACAGATACCCGCGGGAGTCTCCCACATGGGCGACGAACACCCGACCTCCGGAAAAGAGCATCGAGGTCAGCGTAGTGCCCATGCCCTGAAGCTCGGGGTCGGTCTGCGCCGCGTCGAAGATGGCGGCCCCCGCCGTGGCCATCGCCCGCCGGAGTTGCCCCAGCACCTCGTCCCGGGCAGCCTCCGCCGGAGGCAACACCAGCGCCTCGGCCAGGCGGTCCACCGCCATCTTGCTCGCCCGTTCCCCCGCTTGATGCCCGCCCATTCCGTCGGCCACGGCGTAAAGTTGCAACTCAGGCGCTACGAGGAAATTGTCCTCGTTGTGATCTCGTTTGCGGCCGACGTCGGTCAGCGCGTAGGGGACAAGGCGCATGACGGTGCTCTACACGGTGAGTAAAAAGCAGCTTAGCCGGCTTTTCCGGGAGATGCTACCCCCGGAAACCAAGACCCAACCCAGACCCGCCCGCCCCTACCCCATTTCATGGGCCTTCTCCGAGTGATCTTTCCCGTCGAAGCGCAGGAGCTTCCCCTTGCCCTCGACCTGAGTCACCAGGCACACCGGGCGCTTCCACACCCGGCACAGGTTTTGCAGGGTGTCTCGGGCGTGGTCCAGTTTCAGGTCGATGCCCTCGTGCCGGTGCGAGAGGAGCAGCTCGGTCCGGTTCTCGAAGTTCCCATCCTGTACGAAGATGAACGGCTGCCCGAAGTTGGTCAGGCGGAACAGCAGCTTGTCCTTCACCTTCTTGAACTCCCGGGTGTCGATCTCCCAGTTGCCGCTGCGCTCGTTGAAGAGGAACGCATAGAACTTCTGCTCCCGGCAAAACTCTTCGGTGAAGAACTCGTCGATGAAGGTGACGTCGTTGTATAGCTTGCGCACCTCGAAGATCTTCTTCTGCCCCTGACCCAGGCGCCGGTCCCATTCCTTGCGCTGGGCCATCTGGTTGCAGTCGTCCCATTCCTTGCCAAAACGCCCCTTGTTCCAGCGGTCCTCGATGTGGCGGAACAGTTCGATGCCCAGCTTGTACGGGTTAAGCTGCCCCGGCGCCGTCGCCGTTACCGCCGATGCGTTGTCGGCGTAGTCGATGATCTCCGAGGCCAGCGCCGCTTTCTCGGTCATGATCTTGGAGTGCCAGTAGCTGGCCCAGCCCTCGTTCATGATCTTGGTCTGGGCCTGCGGGACGAAGTAGTAGGCCTCCTCCCGGATGATCTCCAAAAGGTCCCGCTCCCACCGTTCCAGCGGCGCATTCTCGATGAGGAAAAGCAGCACGTCCCGCTCGGGCTGCTCGGGGAAGCGCCGCACCCGCTCCTTCTCCTTCTCCTGCTTCTGCCGCTGCTTCTCCAGGTACTCCGGCGGGTTGATGAACTTGTCCATGTACTGCTTGGAACGGAGGCGCGGCATCTCCTGCGCCTCGGCCTGCTTCTGGTCTTCCTGCACCACCACCGACCGGGAGGGCCGCTTCCCCGAAAACGGAGCGTACGGATCGACCAGATTGTCCAGCGAGAGGCAGGTGTCGATGAAGCTTTCGACCTTGTCGATGCCGTGGCGCTCGATGTGCTTGCGCACCCGGGTGGCATGGTTGGCCATCCCGTCGATCATCTTGCGGTTGGTTTTGCTGAAGTAGAAGTTGTTCTTGAAGAAGTCGCAGTGCCCGAAAACGTGGGCCATGACCATCTTCTGGTCGACGGTGCTGTTGCCTTCCAGCAAATACGCGAAGCAGGGGTCGTTGTTGATGACCATCTCGTAGATTTTCGAGAGGCCGTACTCGTAGCCCCTGGACATCTGCTCATAGTCCATGCCGTAGCGCCAGTGGGGGTAGCGCACCGGGAAGCCGCCGTAGGCCGCGACTTCGTTCATGGTCTTGTAGTCGAGCACCTCGAAGACCGTCTGGAAGAAGTCGAGGCCGTAGCCGCGGGCGTAGCCTTCGATCTCCTTTTGCAGGTCGGCCAGGTAGGGCGGCAGGGCAGTACTTTTGCTCATCGTGTGGCCTTTTGGGATCTAAACAGAAGCACCTGGACCGGGCATCTTTTGGCGTACCTCCTCGCTTCCTCGGTCACGTACAGTAGTACGCTCCCTCAGTCGCTGCGGGGGTGCGCCAAAATCTGCTCCGGCCATGTGCTTCTTGCTGAAATGACTCTTCATCAACGTGACTCGGTCTAGATGCCAGCGGGCTGGCGCGGCGCCCGCGGGCGCCTGGCGAGGGTGTAAGCCAGGAGTGGCGCGATGCTCATCAAGGACAGGCCGCAGGCGATGGCCAGGGACAGTTCCTTGCCTCGGCCCAAGGCCTGCCACACCGATAGGGCGACCAGGGACGTGGCCAGGCTGCCGGCGCACAGGATCAGGCGCGACCAGCCGTACATCTCACGGCCCTGCCCCAGGCAGAAGGCGGGGGCCATGCACGCGCCTTGAATGCTGCCGATGGCGGTCCAGCCCAAGACCCACAGCAGGTCCGCCTTGTCGGTGAACCCGACGCCGGAGACCAGCGATGGCAGGCTCCACGCGTAGCCCACGGCGGCCCCGAGGGTGCCGAGGAGTAGGGTAAGGATCGTCAGAAAGACCGCCAGGTAAACAGAAGCACCTGGACCGGGCAGATTTTGGCGTACCTCTCCCCCATGTCCTCGCATTCGCGAGGCCACGGGTGGTGCCCCCACGCTCCTTCGGTCACGACCAGTAGGTCGCTCCCTCAGTCGCTGTGGGGGTGCGCCAAAATCTGCTCCGGCCATGTGCTTCTTCCTTGGGTGAAGGGTGGGGTGGGTCATGTCTCATTTCCCCTTTGCCAGGAAGGTGCGGATGGAGTCCATGATGGCGTCCTTGCCCTTGATGTCGGAGGTGATGACGTTGTCCGCTTCGTCGAAGTGTTCTTCCAGATCTTTGATGAACTGGCCGCTGCCGTAGGGGGACTCGACCTGTCCATAGCAGAACAGGTTCACCGCGGGAAGGATCTTCTGCTTGAGCAACTCGATGCAGCTCACGGTGTCGTCGACGGACCAGTTGTCGCCGTCGCTGAAGTGGAAGGGGTAGATGTTCCACTCGTGGGGGGAGTATTCCTCCTCGATCATCTTGGCGCAGAGCTTGTAGGCCGAGCTGATCATGGTGCCGCCGGACTCGCGGGTGCGGAAGAAGGTCTCGCGGTCGACCTCCTTGGCCATGGCGTCGTGGATGATGTAGCGCGATTCGAGGCCCTGGTACTGGTTGCGCAGCCAGGTGTCGAGCCAGAAGGACTCGATGCGGACGATCTCCTTCTGTTCGTCGCCCATGGAGCCGGAGACGTCCATCATGTAGATGATGACGGCGCAGCTCTGGGGCTTGGGGTCGCTGCGCCAGGACCGGTAGCGCTTGTCCTCGCGGACGAAGACGATGTCCGGGTTATTGGGGTTATAGGTACCCATGGCGATCTGACGCCTCAAGGCCTGCTTGAAGGTGCGGCGGAAGTGGCGCAGGGACTCGGGGCCGGTGCGGCGGATGCCGACGTAGCGGTCCTTGTAGGCGATGATCTTCTCCTTGCCCTTGGGCTCGATGCGGGGGAGCTGAAGCTCCTCGCCGAGCAGTTGGGCAAGTTCTTCCATGGAGATATCGACTTCCAGGGCGTGCTGGCCTTCTTTGTCGCCGGCCTTGCCCTGGCCCGGCTGTTCCTGGCCCTGGCCCAGGGAATCGCCGGGCTGGCCGTCGCCCTGGCCGACGCCGCCGGACTGTTTGCTGCCGAAGCGGAAATGGGGGATGTCGATCTGGGGCAAGGGGATGGACACGACGTCCTTGCCCTTCTTGCCGATCATTTCGCCCTGGGTGATGTATTTGCGCAGGTTCTGCTTGATCTTGCCGCGGACGATCTCGCGGAACCGGCGATGGTCTTGGTCGATACGCTGGGACATCAAAATCCTCTAAAAATCCCGGGTCCCGCTGCTGCTTCGGAAAGACTCATATGGCCACCTCGCTGCGGGCCCCGGTGGCCGGATCGACCAGGCAGATCTGCTTGCCCTCTTTGCGGGCGCGCAACGCCAGATCGAAGAGGCCCAGTGCCCTGGACAGCACACCGCCGCCATCTTCCGTCCCCAGCTCGGTCATGAGCCGGTGCAGAAGCATGCCGGTCGTGCCACCGATGACGACTTGCACCGGGCCGGGTCGATCTGCCGCGTCCATCTGGGCCTCCGTCTGTGCCGTGCCGAGGAGCCTTACTCCTTCACATCGCCGCGTGCAAAGATCGACGCTACGAAGTTCAGGATGTCGGTGGCCGACTCTTCATCGTAGCCGTAGTTGCGGATCAGGCGTTCCTTGACCACGTCGATCTTGGCCTGCGCCTCCCTGTCCACCACCGCCGACACCAGGCTGGTCAGCTTGATCGAGTCCTTCTGGTCCTCGAAGAGCTTCATCTCCAGGGCTTTGTGCAGGCGCTCGTTGGTCTTGTAGTCGAACTGCCGCCCCTCGACCGCCAGCGCGCCGATGTAGTTCATGATCTCGCGGCGGAAGTCGTCTTTGCGCGACTCGGGGATGTCGATCTTGTCCTCGATCGACCGCATCAGGCGCTCATCCGGCTCCTCGTCCTGCCCGGTGTAGCGGTTCTTCACCCGCTCCTTCTGGGTGTAGGCCTTGATGTTGTCGATGTAGTTGGCGCACAGCTTGACGATGGCGCCCTCGTCGGCGGAGATGGCGCGCTGGACCTCGTTCTTGACGATGTCCTCGTACTCCTGCTTCACCACCGTCAATAGCTCGGTGTAGCGGCGGCGCAGCTCGGGGTTGGTGATCAGGGAGTGATGGCGAAGACCGCTCTCCAGCTCGTTCAGCAGCATGAAGGGGTTTATCGAGGTGCCCTTGTCGGACACCAGGGTGTTGGCGATCTTGTCCTGGATGTAGCGCGGCGACACGCCATCCATGCCTTCGCGCTGGGCCTCCTTGCGCAGTTCCTTGATGTTGTCCTGGGTGAAGCCGGGCAAGGTCTTGCCGTCGTAGAGCTTCAGCTTCTGCAACAAGGTCAGGTTGTGCTTCTTCGGATCTTCAAGCCGCGTCAGCACGCCCCACATGGCGGCGATCTCCAGGGTGTGCGGGGCGATGTGCTTGCCGCGGATGCGTTCGGCGTTGTAGTCCTTCTTGTAGATCTTCACCTCCTCCGCCAGGCGCGTGATGTAGGGGATGTCGATCTTGACGGTGCGGTCGCGAAGGGCCTCCATGAACTCGTTGTTCAGCAGCTTCTTGTACTCGGCCTCGTTGGTGTGGCCGATGATGACCTCGTCGATGTCGGTCTGGGCGAACTTCTTGGGCTTGATCTTGTGCTCCTGGCTGGCGCCCAGGAGATCATAGAGGAAGGCCACGTCGAGCTTCAGTACCTCGATGAATTCGATGATGCCGCGGTTGGCGATGTTGAACTCGCCGTCGAAGTTGAAGGCCCGCGGGTCGGAGTCGCTGCCGTACTCGGCGATCTTGCGGTAGTTGATGTCGCCGGACAGCTCGGTGGAGTCCTGGTTCTTCTCGTCCTTGGGCTGGAACGTCCCGATGCCGATGCGGTCCTTCTCGGAAAAAACCAGGCGCTTGACCCGCACGTGGGTCATGACCTGGGACCAGTCGCCCTTGTAATGGGCCATCAGCTCGCGGAAGATCTGCCGGCAGGCGGGGTTGATGTCCCCCTCGATGAAGATGGGGTTCTGCTCATTGCCCAGGCCAAGCTGCTTGAAGGCTCGCTCGCGCCAGTCGCCGGGGATCAGGCGCAGGGGCTCCTCGTGCATGGGCGAGGGGAAAATTTCGTGGCCGCCGGAGATGTGGCCCAGCTCCTTGGGGATGTGCCACTCATAGGTATAAAGGGCGCCATCGTGGGTGCGGGTATACTCCTCCATGCCCTTTTTCAGGAGGCGGGCGATGGTGGACTTGGAACTGCCGACGGGACCATGCAAAAGGATGACGCGCTTCTCGGCGCCGTGGCGTTGGGCCGCGGCCTTGAAGACGTTGACCAGCCGCATGAGGGGGATGTCGAGGCCGAAGACGGCGTCGCGCCCGCCGTGGTGCTCGTCCTTGAAGAAGTTGTAGCGGGTGAGCTTCTTCTTGTTGTCGATATACTCTTCCTGCCCGTAGGACAGGATCATGTCGTACATGCGCTGAAAGGCGGTGCGGGTGACCTTGGGGTTCTCGCGGACGATGGCGAGATAATCCTCGAAGGACCCGGTCCAGTTCAGTTCCTGATACTCCCGAAAGTCCTGTAGGGCGGCGATCTGCGCCACCATCTTGGGGTCCTGCCCACCGTTCTTACGCCCTTCGGTTTTTTCCAGCGTCATCAGTCTCCTCGAATTCGAAAGAAGGGGTGTGGGGTACACCTCTAGTGTACCACGCCTGCAAAGCTACGATAGGTTTGACTCATGCATGCCGCCCGCGCAAGAAAAGAGATGGGCCATGCTCATTTGAACCGACCGGCCGGCTGCTGATCGTGAAAACTCACGGGTCGGCCTGGGGGAGTGGGGCGAAAAGCATGCCTGGGAGAATAAAGCAAACGCTGTGCCAGGGCAGGGAAGGCCGAGGTGGCTGGCAAAAGTGTGGACTGGCGCCCATTTCGGAGGGTGGGGCGGCAGGGGCAGCCGGGCGAATGTGCGGAAGTTGCCACCTGGGGCAAGTTTCGCGGTCAATTCTTGCGCACCCCGGTTCAAGTTTTCGACCCTGCTAAGCGTGATAGAGTCCGGCCATGGAGAAGCGAGAAAGGGTCGCACACTTTAGCACGGCGTTGCTGTGCATGGGCTGTCTGGGACTTGCGGGCCCGGCGTTGGCCGAGCGACGGCCTCGGGACAATGGAGAGGCCCCGCCGCCGAAGGTGGTGCCGGGGCAGAAGGTCACCGAGGCGTACCTGGACCTGGGGCGAAAGAAGATGGAGGCCAACGACCTGCCCGGAGCGCTGGCCGCTTTCAACAAGGCCCGGGAGCAGATGCCCCGGGACCCACAGCCCCTCTACTTTCGCGGCGAGATCTACCAGCGCCTGCACAAGCTTCCCGAGGCCGAGGCCGACTTCCGCAAGGCGCTGGAGCTGGACCCCAAACTGAACGACGTGCGGGCCGAGCTGGGGGCCATCCTTACCGACACCAGCAGGGCGGCGGAGGCGGTGGATCAACTGGAGCAGGCGGTGAAGGGCAAGCCGGACTCCTTCGAGGCACAGTACAACCTGGGGGTGGCCAACGAGTCGCTCTCCCGGTGGGCCCAGGCCGCGGAGGCCTATCGCCGGGCCGCGCAGTTGCGCCCCCGGGACCCGGACGTGCGGCTGAACCTGGCGGCGGCGCTGCGCCACGACGGCCAGATCCCCGAGGCCCTGATCGCTGCGCGAGAGGCGGCGCAACTGGCGCCGGATGACGCGGTGGCCCACATGAACCTGGGGCTGCTGCTGGCCGAGTCCAAGCGCCTGGACGAGGCGATGACGGAGCTGACGGCGGGGACGCGGCTGAAGCCGGACCTGCAGAAGGCGTGGTGGCGGCTGGGGGTGGTGCAGTTGCGGCGGCACGATGGGAAGGCGGCGCTTTACGCGCTGGAACGGGCGCGAAAGCTGAAGGCGACCCCGGAGGTGCTGACCGATCTGGCGACGGCGCGGCGGCAACAGGGGGACATGGCCGGGGCGGAGCAGGGGTTCCGAGAGGCGCTGGCGGCGGAGCCGAAGTACCAGCCCGCGCGTCTGGATCTGGCGTGGCTTCTGGCCAAGACGGCGCGCTGCAAGGAGGCCCAGAAGGAGCTTCTGGTGGTGCCCGCCGATCCCCAGTACACCGAGGCCATGAACCGGATCAAATCGCAGTGTCTGTATCTGGCAGGGCAGGGCGGGAAAAAGAAACAGTAGCGGCTACTTCGCGGGCGCCGCGGGGAGGAGGGCTTCGACGGTGGGCTTGTAGCCCATCACGGCGCAGCGCTGCATGTAGAAGTGCAGGCCGCGCACCCCGCCCAGTTCGTGACCGTCGCCGGCGTGTCCCGGGCCGCCGTGGTTGAGCTGCGGCAGCACCGTCCCCGGCCCAGGAGACTGCCCGCTCAGGCGGGAACTGCCCAGGAACACCCTGCCGTGGTGCGCGCCGATTCCCAGGACCACCTCGGGCACGAAGCGTCGATCGTCGCTGTACACCGAGGCCACCAGCCCACCCCCGCCGCGGCGCACGATGGCGGCGGCCTCGGCCGCGTCCCGGTAGGGCATGATGGTCGCCACCGGGCCGAAGACCTCGTGGCGGTGGATCGCCTCGGCCTGGGACGGGTCGTCGCAGCGCAAGAGGGTCGGGGCGACGAACCAGCCCGTCCCCGCCGGTACCCCGATCGCCGCTACCGCGTCCATCCCCCCGCACAGGATGCGCGTCCCCGGCGCCCCGGCCAGGACGGCGATTCCCGCCCGCACCGAGTCGAGCTGCGCCCGCGTCGAGACCGGCCCCATGGTGACCGCCTCATCAGCCGGGTTGCCGACCCGCACGCCCGAGAGGCGATCGCACACGTCCGCGGCGACGTCGTCGATGCGATCTGCCGGCACCAGGATGCGGCGCACCGCGGTGCACTTCTGCCCGGTCTTCTGGGTGATGTCCTTGACGAGGTCCGAAAGAAAGACATCGTAGACCTCCGCGCCAGCCTCGCCATCCGGGCCGAGGACCGCAGCGTTCAGGCTGTCGGCCTCGACATTCAGGCGCACCCCGCGCTCGACCACCGCCGCATGACGCCGCAGCATCCTGGCTGTGTCGCCGGAACCGGTGAAGGCAAGCACATCCTGATCGCCCAGGCGATCCAGCAGATCGCCGACGCCCCCGCAAAGGAAGGTCAGGGAGCCCTCGGGCAGGACGCCGGACCGCACCAGGATCTCGACTGCGCGGCTGGCGACCACCGCGGTGCTGGTGGCGGGCTTGGAGATCACCGGCATCCCGGCCAGCCAGGCCACGGCGGCCTTCTCGCACGTGCCCCATGCGGGGAAGTTGAACGCGTTTATATGGACGGCGACGCCCGTGCGGGGCAGCCACAGGTGCTGGCCCCAGAGCTTGGCCGATCGGGTGGGCTGCACACCCTCCCCGTCGCGGAGGTACACGGCCTGCCCCAGCGAGACGCCGAGTTCGCCGTAGGCCGCCAGCGTGCCGATTGCCCCGTCGATGTCGAACTTGGCGTCGCCGCGGGTGTTGCCGCCGTTGGCGATCGCCAGGGCGATCAATTCATCGCGGCAGGCGTAGAGGGCCTTGCTGGCACTCATGAGGAACTGCCCGCGATCGGCGAAGGTCAAACGGCGCAGGGCCGGGCCGCCCACCTCGCGGGCGTGGTGCAGGGCGGCAGCCAGGTCGATGCCGGCGGTGCCGGTCTCGGCGATCGCCTGCTCGGTCGAAGGATTGTGGAGTGGGGAAAGGGTGCCTTGGCCGGTGACGAAGGCACTGGCGACGTAGCTGCGCAGCGTGATCATGAGAGGAGCCTCCGGGAAAGGAGTATGAACGAAGCGGGCCGGGATGGGGCGATCGGGAGACGCAGGCAAAGAAATTGTGAAAAGCCGCTTGACGAAAGAGAGGGAACGAAATAGAACTCTCTTCCCGCGACGAACTGAGGCGAAGGCCGAAGAAAGAAGCGGGCCGGAAGTGGAAAATTCTGGTTGACTTTCGGAAGCGAATAGCTAGAATCCGAATCCCTCGCTGCCGGGTCTGTTTGGACGGAGCGGGATTGGTCTTTGAAAACTGAATAGCAGGGAAAAGAGAAGAGAGGGTTCTCGCGAATAGAGAATCCCAGGAATCAATGATTCCCGGGGTCAGCTACCAGTTTTGGATAATTGGAGAGTTTGATCCTGGCTCAGAGCGAACGTTAGCGGCAGGCTTAACACATGCAAGTCGAGCGAGAAAGGGGTTTCGGCCCTGAGTAAAGCGGCGGACGGGTGCGTAACACGTGGATAATCTGCCCTCCGGCGGGGGACAACAATCCGAAAGGATTGCTAATACCGCATAAGTCGAGCACGGCTTAGGAAGTGCTTGGGAAAGGGGGCGCCCGCAAGGGGCTCTCACCGGAGGATGAGTCCGCGGCCCATCAGCTAGTTGGCGGGGTAAAGGCCCACCAAGGCTTAGACGGGTAGCTGGTCTGAGAGGATGATCAGCCACACTGGGACTGAGACACGGCCCAGACTCCTACGGGAGGCAGCAGTGGGGAATATTGGGCAATGGGCGCAAGCCTGACCCAGCCATGCCGCGTGAGTGATGAAGGCTTTCGGGTCGTAAAGCTCTGTGGGGAGGGACGAATGTCCGAGGGGTTAATACCCTCTCGGGGTGACGGTACTTCCTTAGCAAGCACCGGCTAACTCCGTGCCAGCAGCCGCGGTAATACGGGGGGTGCAAACGTTGCTCGGAATTATTGGGCGTAAAGCGCGCGTAGGCGGTTTGTTAAGTCGGGTGTGAAAGCCCTGGGCTCAACCCAGGAAGTGCACTCGAAACTGGCAAGCTTGAGTATGGAAGAGGGTCTCGGAAGTCCCGGTGTAGAGGTGAAATTCGTAGATATCGGGAGGAACACCAGTGGCGAAGGCGGAGACCTGGGCCAATACTGACGCTGAGGTGCGAAAGCGTGGGGAGCAAACAGGATTAGATACCCTGGTAGTCCACGCCGTAAACGATGAGTGCTAGGCGTTGGGGGTATTGACCCCTCCAGTGCCGAAGCTAACGCGATAAGCACTCCGCCTGGGGAGTACGGCCGCAAGGCTAAAACTCAAAGGAATTGACGGGGGCCCGCACAAGCGGTGGAGCATGTGGTTTAATTCGACGCAACGCGAAGAACCTTACCTGGGTTAAATCCACCGGGACCTGCCAGAGATGGTGGGGTGCCCTTTTGGGAGCCGGTGAGAAGGTGCTGCATGGCTGTCGTCAGCTCGTGTCGTGAGATGTTGGGTTAAGTCCCGCAACGAGCGCAACCCTCGTCGTTAGTTGCCAGCGGTTCGGCCGGGCACTCAAACGAGACTGCCGACGTGAAGTCGGAGGAA
>JBBRLA010000132.1:0-15235 GCA_038231615.1 Polyangia bacterium
TAATACTGGAATCGGAATAGGTTTTGTGGACCCAGTTCATCATGGCGGTTCTCGACGGTGGAATGCGCTCCTCTCTGGTCCGATTCATTCTGCGGCCTTCTCCGTCGAGATTACCGGGCGGAAATCCCTCTGGCCGAAGTCTCTGTCAGACGCCCGCTTGCTGCCTGGCGAGCCCTGGCTGCCTGCCTCGATGATATGGAGCTGGCGCGCAGGGCGCGCTTGAACCAGGTGTCGAGCAACGCCAGATCGCGGCAGGACAGAATGCGCTGTCGCTGTTCGTCCATCAGTGACAGGCCCCGCTCCGAAAGGACATAGAGCAGGTCTTCCGCCCTGCCACCACCGCGGAAAGCACGGCCGGTGCCGCAGTTCCTCCGTATCGACCCTCCGCGCCTCCCGGTCGTTCTGATGTTGTATGAACGGAAAAGGCCAGGTATAATTGAGAGATGGCACCTCCGACATCCGTCGATGAGCTGTATTCCGTATCCGACCTTCACCTGGGCGGCCCGCCCGGCGGCCAGATCTTCAACCAGGGGACCGCCCTTGCCGCGCTGATCGATACCCTGCAGAAGCGGCCCAAGGGCCGTCAGGTGGCGCTGGTCCTGAACGGCGATGTGTGTGACTTCCTGGCTGAGGAAGGTGCGGCCTACCTGAGCCCCGACCGCGCCGTGGCCATGCTGGAGCGCATCTTCCGCGACTCGGCCTTCGCGCCGGTGTGGCAGGCCCTGGCTCGATATGTGCGCACCCCGGGGCGGCTGCTGGTGCTGGCGCTGGGCAACCATGACGTCGAGCTGGCTCTGCCCAACGTGCAGGCCCGACTGATGCAGGAGCTGTGCGGTGACAACGCCGCGGCGCGGGCCCGCATCGTCACGGCCATGGATGGGCAGGGGTTTTCCTGCCAGGTCGGGGCGGCGCGGGTCTTTTGCACCCATGGCAACGAGGTCGATTCGTGGAACATCGTCGATTATGCCGCGCTGCAAAAGGTAGCCGACGCGCAAGCCGGCGGCCGGCCGCTGCCGGCCTGGGACCCGAACGCCGGCACGCAGCTTGTCATCGACGTGATGAACGGCATCAAGCGGCACTTCCCCTTTGTCGATCTGCTCAAGCCCGAGACCCGGATCGTGCCGCCCCTGGTGCTGGCCCTTTACCCGTCGGCCCTCTCATCGCTCAAGAGCTTTGGCTCGATCTTGTACCGCAAGGCGCGCGGCTCGGTGCAAAGCGGGTATCTGTCCGGCCCCGCACCCGGGCCAAATCCTGACCAGGCCGAGTCGGCGCTGCGCGATCTGCTGGCCCCGAAGTGGCGCACGCAGGTGCCGGCGCCCAGGACCGAGGCGGCATGGATCGAGCAGATGGAGCAGGACTTCCGCGCCGGGCGCCGGCCTCTCGATGTGATCGGGGAGATCGGCAAGGAAGACACCCTGGGCGTCGGCCAGTACCTGTGGGACCGCCTCACCGGTCGATCTCCCGCGGAGGCCATGCGGGAGGCGCTGAAGGACTGGCTTACAGGGGACAAGAGCTACGACATCACCACCTTGGACGATACGGCACAGCGCCTGGATGACAAGGTGGACGGGGCGGTGGACTTCGTCCTGGCCGGCCATACCCATCTGATGCGCGCCCTGCCCCGCAAGAGCGGTCGCGGCATGTACTACAACAGCGGGACGTGGATCCGCCTCATTCGCCTCACCGATGAGGTTCTCGCAAGCGCCGAGTCCTTCGCACCGGTGTGGGGGGCGCTGAGCGCCGGCACCCTGGCGGCCATCGACGCACAGCCGGGCCTGGTGCTGCTTCGGCCCACGGTGGTCCGCATCACCGCCGAGAGCAACGGCAGCGTTGGCGATCTGGTAACGGTAAAGGTCGGCCCGGACGGCAAGGTATCCCTGGTGACCGAGCCCGGCAGTCGTTACGTGAGGAGCTAGCCATGTCCGACCTGCACACCATCACCGTCGAGATCCTCCGGCCAGGGCCGTCGCACAACCAGTTGCTCTCGCCGCTGACCAGCTACATCGCCCTGTGCGACAACCGCGGCGCGGTCACCTTGAACCTGCCCTTCGAGCACCGCGAGATGGTCCGCCAGCGGGAGGCGCTGTCCTACGCTCTGCCGCGGGCGCAGCGCGAGGCCCAGCTCCAGCAGACCGGGGACGCCATCGGGTATCAGGTGATCGGCGCGATCTCGACCCTCAGCGCGGCGCTGGCGCAGACCCCATGCGGCAAGAACACGCTCATCCACCTGCGGGTCATCCTCTCGGCGGCGGAGTTGGCCATGCTGCCCTTCGAGGTGGCGACGGCGCCGCAGGGGTTCCCCGGGGAAGCCAAGCCGATGCTCATCCAGTGCATCGCTCCGATCACCCTGACCCGCGAGGTGCGCGGTGCGACCTTGAACCGGGGCGGCTGGTCGCGACCGGCACGCATCCTGGTCATCGCCGCCTCGCCGCCGGGCTTCGAGCCGGTGCCACTGCGGGCGCATCTGCTGGCCCTGCGCCGCGCCGTGGACAACTGGGTCCCCACCGAGCGGGCCGGCGGCGTGCGCGCGTTGATTACCGTACTGCCCCAGGCCAGCGTGCAGGCCATCCGCGAGGCTTGTGCCCGCTACGATTACACGCACATCCACATCCTGGCCCACGGCACCCAGAGTAACGATGGCGGCGAGCCCCACTTCGGCCTGGCCCTCATCGATGAGCGATCCGACGCGCCGGATATCGTGGGCGGCAACCGCCTGGCGAGCGTGCTGCGCACCCACCGCAAGGGGGAAGGGGGCTTTTCCAGTCCCAACTTCGTGACCCTGTGCACCTGCGACAGCAGCAACGTCGGTTCCGTGGTGTTCCCCGGCGCCAGCATGGCCCATGACCTGCACGAGGCCGGCATCCCCTGGGTGGTGGCATCGCAGTTCCCGCTGTCCATGGTCGGCTCGACGGTCCTTTGCGACCTGCTTTATGAAGGGCTTTTGCGCGGGGACGACCCGCGGACGGTGCTGCACCACCTGCGACTCTGCCTGCGCGCCGAGTGCCCCGCGACCCATGACTGGGGCAGCGTGGTGGCCTATGCTGCAATCCCCCCCGACTTCGACGAGCAGGTGCGCGAGGCGCGGCAGCAGCAGTCCGAGCGGGCGATCAATGTCGCCTTCTCGCGGGTCGACGAGCTGATGGACCAGCGCAGGAACGATCCGCAGTCCACGGAGTCCATCCACGATGGGGTGGGCGAGATTCTCCGTCACCTCGACGAACAGTTGGAGATCTTGCGCCGCAGCGTGCCAGAGGGCGACGAGCCCGGCCTGCGGGGCCTGCGGGTGAGCATCAACTCCCGGCAGGGGAGCGTCGAGAAACGCCGGGCCTACGTGTTCTACGAGCAGGACCGCCATGGGGATGAAGATCGCCCGAAGACGAGGGACGAAAAGGGGCGGCCCCGGCCGTGGGCCGCAGCGTTGCGCCGGGCGAAGCGCTACTACTTCGCGGCGGCGAAGCTGGAGCTGAACATGCACTGGCCGCTGACGCAGTACCTCGCGCTTCTGGCCATCATGGGCGAGCCCGCACCGCGGGACTATTTTACCGTGGCCCGCGTCGCAGCCGAGCTGGACCTGGACAGCGCCAATGAGCAGACCCGGGCCTGGGCCAACGCCAGCCTTTCGGAACTGCACCTCCTGGAGCTGCTCTGGGAGGAAAGCGCCGACGCGCAGCACGCGGTGCGGCATGCACAGGACCTGCTTCGCATCGCCGGCGTCGATTCTTTTCCGGTGGAGTCCACCCGGCGGCAATTCGAGCGCTACCTCACCTGGGGCGAGCCGTGTCAGACGCCGCGCTTCGTCGAATGCGTGAAGCAGCTCATGGAGATCCTGGCGCCGGATTGCTGATTCACCCGCGACCGAAGGCACGCGGCACATGCGTCGCCCATGGCTGGCCTTCTCGCAGGGCATGTACGTCCAGGGTTCCCGCCTCGATCAACCCGCTCTTGGCATCGAGAACCCGATAGTCCATCGTCCGGCGGAACAGGGGCTGCGACTCGACGAAGATGCAGCGCAGCTCACCCTGCTCGAAGCCGCACTGCTCTTGGACCGCCCAAAGGAGCGATTCGTCGTGCAAGTGCCCATCGCCGAAGTTCCAGCCCAGCACCAGCCCCGCGACAATCTCGCCGTCCACGTATTCGTAGTCTTCCAGGCGGTCCACCGCCTTGGGGATCAAGAGGGGGAGCGCGCGGCCGTGCAAATGCATCAGCCGGAAGCCCATGACCTTGCCCACAAGGCCCACCGCGGTGCCATGATCGTAGAAGCGATGGAGTTGATCGTAGACCCAGGGGGCGCTGGTGGTCAGCCGGGCGAGCTTGCGGTAGCTCTCGCCGCGGAAGAGCCACACGCCGTAGGCCCAGTTGCCGGCGTAGTAACGCATCGCCAGAAGGAACGAGATCCACCCCGGAAAGAGGTTCCCCAGAACCGGGATGCCCACCAGCATCAGCGCCAGAAAGACCGAAAGCGGGGCCGGTCCAAGGTCTCGCAGGGTTATCTCTGGATGGGCGAAGAAAAGCGCAAACCCGCCATACACCACCATGAAGTTCCACTCGATGGGCACGCCCATGGGCACGTTGCTGGTGATGAACCCGTGGAGCATCAACATCAGCGCCATGCCCAGCCACAGGGACCATCCGCCGGTTGAGAAGACCAGGACCAGGGGTACGGTCAGCTCCAGGGCAGTCCCGGCGCGGCCCATCCACTCTGCCAGGGATGAGGGGCGCAGGTCGTCTGGGTAGCGTCGGTACATCAGCCGGCGCATCCAGGCGAAACGGGTGAACGGGCTGTTGCTGACCATCACGCCGACCACGTAGGGGAAGTGAGGGTTCAACTTCGAGACCCCGGCGAAGAACCACAGCGCGAGTTGCACCGCCTTGGCCCCCGCGATGAACTGGCCGGCAGAGAGTGCAAAGAGCATGCACACGGTGGTGGTGAAGTAGTGCTCGGCGCGCAGGGCCAGAAAGAGGGTTCGGTCGGCAAGGCCGCACAGCGGCACCAGTACCACGATGGGAAGCAAAAGCGACGGAACCGGCGCGGGGGCGCAGAGCGCGCGGACCAGGCATACGAGCAGCGCCAGATAAAGACCGACGTCGAGGAAGCCGCGCCGCGTCCCGCCCAGAAGCGGCAGCCGGGGAAAGAGCGGCAGCTTGGTGGTGCCCGGACGCAGGAAATACAAAAAACCGCCGATGGGAGGGAAGTAGCGGCCGGTCAGCGGGCCGCTGCCACATCCCAGGCCGAGCCCCTCGAAAAGCATGCTCCACAGGACGGCCTTCTGGAAGGCGACCGGGGACAACCACCACAAAGGCAGGGTCGAAAGTCCACCCAGCCCAGGTGTGAAGCGGCAGAAGAAGGTCCACGCCCACAGGTAGAAGGCGAGCTTGACGGCGTAGAAGGCGAAGGCCAAAGGGGGGGTCCCGTAGCCCTCCAGGGCCCACGCCTCGCAGACCATGCGGCCTCTATCGGCGAAGGGTTTTTTTAGCCACTCCAGGGGATCGTAGGGCGGCGGCGTGGGGGAAAAAAGGCTCACAACGGCCAGGCCCGCGGCATCAGGCGCTCCTGATAAAGGCGCATCGCATAGCGGTCGGTCATGCCGGATAAAAAGTCCGCCACCGCCCGGGAAAGGCCCTCGCTCTCGTCGACCCCCGCCGGCCAGTGGTTCTGGCGGAACTCCTCGGCGTGCTTGTGGAGATCGTGCCACAGGGCCGCCAGGATGTTCTGCGCCCGGTCAAATTCTTCGCGCACCGCTTTTGATTCGTATACCCGGGCGAAGAGAAAGTCGCGCAGCCCGACCATCCCCTCGTAGACCGCCGGGCTCATGGTGATGAGCACCTTGCCGCTCTCGATGGACGCGGCGGACGCCGTGGCCACATCCAGTATCAGGGTGCGCAGGCGTTGGGAGTGGGTGCGCCCCAGCACGTCGAGCAGCGCCGCCGGGACGTCCTCGATGCGCAGGATGCCCGCCCGCATGGCGTCGTCCAGGTCATGGTTGACATAAGCGATCAGGTCGGCCAGGCGCACGATCTGCCCCTCCAGGGTCATGGCCAAAAGGTTCGGGTTGTCCGAGATGACCGACCCCTTGCCCTTGGAGTGCTTGAGGATGCCGTCGCGCACTTCATGGGTCAAATTGAGCCCGGCGCCGCCCTTCTCCAGCTTGTCGATCACCCGCAGGGACTGCCGCACGTGATGAAAGCCCCCTGGCAGAAGATGCGCCAGGACCTTCTCCCCTGCATGGCCGAAGGGGGTGTGCCCCAGGTCGTGGCCCATGACGATGGCCTCGGCCAGCCCCTCGTTCAGGGACAGGCAGCGGACGATGGTGCGGGCGACCTGGGACACCTCCAGGGTGTGGGTGATGCGGGTGCGGTAGTGGTCGCCCTCGGGGGCCAGGAAGACCTGGGTCTTGCCCGAAAGCCGACGGAAGGTCTTGCAGTGGATCACCCGGTCCCGGTCCCGCTGATACTCGGTGCGCATATCGTCGGGCGGCTCGGGGCGCGGGCGGCCGGCGCTGCGGGACGAGAGCTGGGCGTGGGGAGAGAGGGTCTTGGCCTCGGCCTGCTCAAGATGCAGGCGGATGGAACTGGGTGCGGTCATGTGCACGCAAGTGTGCACCCCGGATCGCCCCGGCGCGAAGATTATCGGTGCTTGGCCTGGATCACCGGAGGGGCGCGTCCTGCCGCTGCATGCCACAGTAGAGACAGCGACGGGCGTCTCGGCGCACCGCCCGCTTGCAGCCCCAGCAACAGGTCACCTGCCCTTCGCGGATCGCGCGGGCGGCCTGGACCTGACACAGCAGCAGTTCGTGCGTCTGGCGCCGCCCGGTGTGACGCTGCACCCGGTGCCAGAGCAGCACGCCCATCCCCACCGTCAGGAAGAACCCCAGCGAAAGGCCCAGGATGGGGTCGCCGAGCAGCGTCCCGACCCCGATCCCGATGAGCAAGGCCAGACTCAGGTTGAAGGCTCGGGTGAAGTGCATGTCGGTACAGACAGCTTAGCGCAAAACGCGCCGCGTCCCAGATCGGCCTCTTCAGGGGGCGGAAGAGGCCGAATTTGACATGCGGATCGAACGGAGAAGAGGTCAGTTGTCTACGTCGGCATCATCATCTACATCGCCCGGGATGTCGTCGTCCTCGTCGGCGGCGACTTCGTCTTCGGGGTCGTCGTCGTCCTCGTCGTCGTCCTCGTCCTCCTCGTCGTCCAGGTCTTCGTCATCCTCGAACTCGTCGTCCTCGTCTAGGTCGTCGTCGTCCTGGTCCTGGTCTTCGTCGGCGTCTTCGTCGGTGTTCGGAGACGCGAGCAGTGCTTCCAGCCAGGGTCCGTCGGTGGCCGCGAAATCAGATGGGATCATGGCGAAAACTCTCCTTGCTTTCTAACCTTGCAGTCCTTTTGTGGCCAAGGCGGTAACGCCGGCGCATTGTACACAGTAAGGTCCCGGATGCGAGCGGATCTCGCATTCCGAAAAAAACCTGCTACCGTCGTGAAGCAGACCCGGCGGAAGGTCCATGGACAGCGCGATCCTACTCAAAGATCTGGAATTCACATACCAACATCAGCCCAGCGACGGCCCGGCCCTCTTCCGCGGCTTCTCCCTGAGCATCCAGGCGGGGGCCCGCTGCCTGCTGCTCGGGCAAAATGGCGTAGGCAAAACCACGCTTTTGCGCATCATCGGCGGCAAGCACATGGTCCCGGAACACGCCGTAAGGGTGCTCGGCGCCTCGGCTTTTCATGCGACCGATCTGGCCACCCGGGTGGCGTTCCTGGGCGGGCCCTTCCCTTTCGACGTCGACATGAGCGTGCAGGAGATCCTGGCCCAGCGCTTCACCACCCCCCTGTGGAGCACCGCCCCTGAGGCACTCTCGGTGCGGGCGCGGCGGCGCGATCGCCTGATGGACCTTCTGGACATCCAGCCGGCCTGGCGCATGCGGCGTCTGTCCGCGGGACAGCGGCGGCGGGTGCAGATCCTGCTTGGGCTCCTGGACCCGGTGGAGGTGGTCCTGCTGGACGAGGTGACGGCGGACCTGGACGTGCTGGCGCGGGCCGACCTGCTCGGCTTCCTTGGCGAGGAGACCGCCGCCCGGGGCACCACGGTGGTCTACGCCACCCACGTCCTCGACGGGCTTTCCCTGTGGGCGACCCACCTGTGCTTCCTCAGCCCGGGGCCAAGGAACCAGGATGCCGGCACCCGGCTCCGGGTGATGGCCCCCCTTCACGAGGTGCCGGAGTTCGAGGCGCTGCGTCGGGCCGGCGCCCCCACGCCCTTGCTGTCCCTGTGCGAACGCTGGCTGCGGGAAGATCGCGAGGCGCTGCGGGAGGCTAGCGGGCGAGCACCGGCTGCCCCATCGGGGCGCGAAAGCGGTGGGTGACCGGCACGAAGGACAAAAGGTCCATCTCCTGCTCGACGTAGCCGTTGGTCCAGTTGTTGATCACCAGCGGCTTCCCGGAAGGCCCCAGGCGATCGGAAAGAATGCCCACGTGGTCCGGCCCCGGCTTGCTGGGGAAAGTGTCGAGGAACACGATGTCCCCGGGGCGCATCGGCTGGTCCTTTTCGACCGCCAAAAAGTGCCGGAGAAACCACGGCACCATCATGCGCACCCGCCGGTGATCGATGTTGGCATCGGGCTGCTTGTTCTGTTCCAGGGGATAGACCCGCTGGGCCCGGGCCAGGTCCTCGTGGATCTCCCGCTGCAAGTCCCAGCCGGCGTTGCGCAGGGCCCGCACAATGGTGTCGGTGCACACGCCTTCACCCCGGGGGACGTCGCCCATGGGGTACTTGAGGGCCCGGTAGTTCTCCTTGTAAGCGGCCTGGTTCAGGCACAGGCGCTTGGCCCCGATGAGGATGTCCAGGCTATCGACTATGCCGTCGCCGTCCCGATCCTCTGCCGGGGACGGGACCTCGGCGCGCACCCTGGCGTCCGGGGGAACCCGGCGGCGCACCTCGGCGGCCTGATCCGCGGGCAGGCGGGCCAGGGCATCGGCGACTGTGTGCACGGCGGCGGCACTGTCAGCGGCGATCGGATAGGCCGTCATCGGCGCCGGCCCTTGATAGACCGTAAGCACGCCGTGGGTCGCGTCGACCCGCAGCCACGCCGCCCCGGTCGAAAGCGCCCAGCCCGGCGCCGCGATGTGCACCTTGTCGTCATACTCGGGAAAGATGCCCTTGTCGGGCAAGGCCGAAAGGGCGGGCAAGGCGGAAAGGGTCGTGAGGGTGAAAAGGACCAGCACCTGGATCATCTTCGATCGTACGCACGGGCCTTTGCGGCGGTCTATCAGTCCCGCTGCAGTGCCTTGAGCGCATGACGCAAGATCACCTCGATGGCCGCGCCCTGGTTGTCGGCCATGGCCTTCTCGGCGGCGCGTTCGGCGTCCGCCGGTCGATAGCCCAGGTTGCACAGGGCGTTGACCACGTCTGCCCCCACACCCCCCCGGGTCTCGGGCCGGGAAGAAGCCGCCGACGCCGGGGCCGCGGTGGTCCCTCCCGCGGAGCGGCCGAAGATGCCGGCCTTGTCGAACTTGTCGCGCAGCTCCACCACCAGCCGCTCGGCGGTCTTCTTGCCGATCCCCGGGATGCGGGTAAGGCGCGTCACGTCCCCGCGCTTGATCGCCTCCGCCAGCGACCCCGGGTCCAAGCCCGAGAGGGTGGCCAGGGCCAGGCGCGGCCCGACCCCGGAAACCGAGATGCACAGCTCGAAGGCCCGCCGCTCCTGATCGGTGGCGAAGCCGAAGAGCTGCTGCGCGTCCTCGCGCACCTGAAGATAGGTGCGCAGCGTCACCTCCTGCCCTTGCTGCGGCAGGGCCTGCAAGGTCTGCATCGAGATCGACACCAGGTAGCCCACGCCCCCGACCTCGATGATCACCTGGTCCAGGCCCTTCTCGATGAGCGTTCCGCGAAGCTGTGCGATCACCTTGTCCTCCTGCCCTTTCTCTACACGAATCGGCTACTTCTTGGTGGCGGCCCGGATCGCCGCTGGTATATTCAGGTGGTGTCCGTGGCACAGGGCCACCGCCAGCGCGTCCGCCGCGTCGGCCCCCGGGGTCGACTTCAGGCCGCAGAGCCAGCGCACCATGCGCTGCACCTCTTCCTTGGTCGCCCTGCCGTTGCCGGCCACCGCCCGCTTCACCGTGGCCGGGGGATATTCCGCCAAAGTCAGGTCGGCCTCGGCGCAAAGGAGCATCACCACCCCCCGGGCATAGCCCAGGCGCAGGGCGGACTGGGCGTTTTTGCCGTGGAAGATCGATTCCAGGGCCATCTCCTGCGGGCGCAGTTCGCGGATCACCTCACGCAGGTCGGCGGCAAGCTGCTTGAGCCGCGCGGGCAGAGGGTCGGTGGCGCGGAGCTGGATCACGCCGCATTCGATGTAGCGCGCCTTGGTGCCGCGCCCGGCCTCAACGACCGCGTAGCCGCAGAGGCGGGTGCCGGGATCGATGCCCAGGACGCGGACGGGGGAAGGAATCGGGGCCTCGGTTCTGTCGTGGGGCCGCTAGGCCCCGGCTGATTCGGACTCGTCGGACTCGTCGGGCTCGTCGGATTCGAAGTTGGCGTAGACGTTGAGCACGTCGTCATGCTCCTCAAGCTGCGAAAGGAGCTTCATCACCGACGCGGCGTCCTTGGCGGAGACGGTCACCGTGACCT
Organism: Polyangia bacterium; assembly: GCA_038231615.1. Lineage (GTDB taxonomy): Bacteria > Myxococcota_A > Polyangia > Palsa-1104 > JAEUJZ01 > JBBRLA01. The sequence goes on from JBBRLA010000132.1 coordinate 10,620, forward strand.
CGGGGATCATGGCCACCTCGGCGTCCAGGGGAATCAGGCCCTTCTTCTCGAAGCTCTCCTTGATGTGGTGGAAAGTGCTGGGCTCGGTCAGGACCACCACCGTGTCGCCCTCGGCGCGGACGTCGTCGGCGCCCAGGTCCAGGGCCACCTCGGTGACCGCGTCCTCGCTGAACTTGGTGGCGTCAAAGAGGATCTGCCCGCGCTTCTTGAACTTGTGCAGCACCGAGCCGGACGAGTCGATCTTGGCGTTCTGGCGTTCGAGCATCTTGCGCAGCTCGGAGGCGGTGCGGTTGCGGTTGTCGGTGGCCAGTTCGATGACGATGGCGACACCACCGGGGCCGTAGGCCTGATACACCAGTTCTTCCAACTGTTCGGCGCCCTGTTCGCCGGAGCCCTTCTTGACGGCGCGCTCGATGGTTTCGTTGGGGACGTTGGCCCCGCGGCCCTTGTCGATGGCGCTGCGCAGGCGGGGGTTGTTGGTCGGGTCGCCACCGCCGCGGGCGGCCACCATGACCTCTTTGATCAGCTTGGTCCACCCCTTGGACTTCTTGGCGTCCGCCAGGGCTTTTTTGTGCTTGATGGTGGACCAACGATTATGGCCGGACATGAATGCACCTCGATGTTTCTTTACCGCATCTCGGAGGGGTGTGGGGTATCATAGCACCCGCAGGGGACGCAAGCGGCCCGAGGCCGTCTCCAGGTCCACTCTGTTTACAAATCGATTTGCGCGCCGATCTCCATGACTTGCTCCGGGGGGATGCCGAAGTAGTCGGTGGCACTGCGGGAGTTGCGCGACAGGAACGAGAACAGCCCCTCGGTCCAGCGGCCCATCTTGCCCTCATCGCTGGCGATGAAGGTCTCCCGCCCCAGAAAGTAGGTCAGGTGCGTCGGGTCGATGTGCAGTCCCAGGCGTTCGGCTGCCTTGGCGACCAGGGCGGGGATGCGGGGGGTCTCCATGAATCCATAGCGCCCGACGATGCGGTAAAACCCCTGCTGAAGGGCCTGGACCTCCAGTTGCTCGTCCGGCGGAACCTGGGGGACATGCTCGGTGGTCACGGTCAGCAGCAGCACCACCTCGTGGAGCACCCGCATGCGTTCGACCTGGTTGGCCAACAACGGGGGCACCCCATCCCGGTGGGACGACAGGTACACCGCCCCGCCGGGAATGCGGCAGAGCAGCTTGCCCAAGAGCGTCTTGGTGAAGTCGTCCCACCCTGGGGAGTGGGCGGTGGTGTATTCGCGCAGGTGGACCCGGCCGACCTTCCAGATGACCATCACGATGAAGAACAGGGCGCCCACCAGGATCGGCAGGTAGCCGCCATCGACGAACTTGAGCATGTTGGCGGCCAGAAAAGGAATGTCGAAGGACAGGAAGAGCACCAGCACCGGCAGCGCTTTGACTCGGCTCCAGCCCCAGGTCTGTCGGGCGACGACGTAGTACACGATGGAGGTGATGGCCATGGTGCCGGTGACAGCGATGCCGTAGGCGGCGGCCAGGCGGCTGGACTCCCTGAAGCCGAGCACCAGGGCGATGCACATGAGGGCCAGGCCCCAGTTGATCTCGGGGACGTAGATCTGGCCCTCGGTCTCGCGGGAGGTGTGGGTGATGGTGACGCGGGGGAAGAAGCCGAGTTGCACCGCCTGGTGGGTCAGGGAGAAGACCCCCGAGATCAGCGCCTGAGAGGCAATCACCGTGGCGGCGCCGGACAGGATGACCATGGCGTAGGTCAGGGCGCCCGAGGGCACCAGGCTGTAAAAGGGGCTCTGGACGTGGCTGTCCGCCAACAGCAAGGCCCCCTGCCCCAGGTAGCACAGGATGAGGGTGGGCATGGCCAGGGCCAGCCAGGCGACGCGGATCGGGCGGCGGCCGAAGTGGCCCATGTCGGCGTAGAGGGCCTCGCCACCGGTGACGGCGAGCACGACGGAGCCGAGGATCGGGACGCCGCGGATGCCGTGGGCCAGGAAGAAGCGGGCGGCGTGGACTGGGGACAGCGCCCAAAGGACCTGGGGGTAGCGCACGATCTGGATCAGGCCGAGGACGCCGATGGTGCCGAACCACAGGACCATGATCGGGCCGAAGACCTTGCCGACACCGGCGGTACCGCGCTTCTGCACGGCGAAGAGGCCAAAGAGGATCAGGCAGGTCAGGGGGATGACCAGGGGCTTGAGCCGGGTGGTGGCGACTTCCAGTCCTTCGAGGGCCGAGAGGACGGAAATGGCCGGGGTGATGATGCCGTCGCCGAAAAGCAGGGCGGCGCCGATGATGACCAGCAGGGCGACCCAGCCGATGTGGGCGTGGCCTGAAGAGCGGAGCTTCTCGGGGATGAGGGCCAGAAGGGCCAGGATGCCGCCCTCGCCGTGGTTGTCGGCTTTCATGATGAAGCTCATGTACTTGACGGTCACCACCAGGGTCAGGGACCATACGATGAGCGAGCAGATGCCCAGGATGTTCTCGGGAGTGGGTAAAAGGGGGTGCTCGCTGCTGGAGATGCATTCTTTGAAGGTGTACAGGGGGCTGGTGCCGATGTCGCCGAAGACCACGCCCAGGGCGCCCAGGGCCAGGGGGCCGAGTTTGCCGGGGCTTGCGTGGCCGTGACCCTGGTGTGGGCCCGGGGCGCTGCCAGTGGACGGGGCGCCGGGGGCGGATGGGGTGCCGGGGGCAAAGGTGGTGGATGGAGTGGACGGGGTGCCGGGGGTGGCGCTGGCCGGCGTGAGATTTTTGGTGTGTTCGGACATGGGGCCCTTTTCGCCGCTGGGCCCTTTGGACGGGTAGAGGACCGGTGGGAGACTCGCTGACCGGCCCGCAGGGCGAGAGGCGTCATGGTACGACGGTGAGCGACCGGTCGCAAGCAGAGATCGCGGACGGCCGGGGGCGGTCCCCGAAGGTAGCGCCGCGGCTGTTGACGCTTGCCATCAGGCCGGGCACCATCGAATAGTGAGCACCAGCCTGTCTCCTGATCGCTCGCGCCTTCCAGTATCCAACCTTTCACCTCCACCCCCGCCGACGACGCCCCCGCTGAGAGTCCTGCCCCGACGGAGCAGAGCCCCGTGAACCCTACTGAAGCCCAGGCACCGATCGGCGAGGGTAGCCCACCAGATGGGCTATAAGCCACGACCCGGTCCCAAGTCCGGGTGGAAGCCGGCGGCGCTACACGGGGTGGAACCATCGCGCCCGAGGCGGTGGCCTGGATCGGCAACACGCGTAGGGCTCGCACCAGATCGACCTTCATAAAGGATGGCATGCACAAGATGAACCGTAGTGCCGGGCCCCTGCTCGTCGCAGTGCTGTGCCTGGGGATCAGCGAGGGGCGCGCCGCCGAGCCCCCGGCTCTCGCATTCCCGGGGCAGTGCCACGGCCCCGGCGCCGATCGCCACCGCGCGCTTCAAGAACTGCTCCAGCACGGATCGAAAGGGGGCCGCAAGGTCCGCGGCGTGGCCGATCTGATCCCCCTGCTCCCCGCGGAGATGCGCGAGAATTTCACCCTGGTGTACGACAGCCGCAGCCCGGATTCCGCCACCCCTCGCCGGCAGATCGACCCCGACCACCCGCGCATCGTCCTCTTCTCCGGGGACGCTCGGCAGGTTCTGGCCTTTACCGGAGATCCCACCGGACCGTCCCACGACATCGTCGAGTCGATCCACTACTGCGACCAGGAGCGGCGCTTTGCCCTCCAGCGCTTCGTCCTGCCCGCTGCCCGGCGCCGCCCGCTGCCCGGCAGGAACGACCCGGCCCCGCCGGACGAGGGCGAAGACCCTCCCGAGTGCCTCCGTTGCCATGGGGCCGATCCCCGCCCGATCTTCGATTCCTATCCCCTGTGGCCCGGCTTCTATGGCAGCGTGGAAGACCACCTGGCACCGGGCTCTGTCGAAGAGGGCGACTACCGGCGGTTCCTGCGCATGGCGCGGTACGATCGCAAAAGCCCCTACCCCCTCTTGCGCTTCCCCGGCGGCAGCGACGTCCCCCCCTACCACCTGGCCGGCTCGAAGGCCGACGACGACGACGAGGACATGACCCTGTCCCCGAACACCCGCCTGGGCATGGCGCTGACCGAGCTGAATCGCGCGCGCATTGCCCGCAAGCTGGCCGCCTCGCCGCTCTACGCCCGCTACCAGCACAAGGTGCTGGCGGCGCTTCTGGGCTGCCAGCCCCCGCCGGTCCCCAGGGAGGATCGCGACCGGGTGGAGGCGGCCCTTTTCGCCGAGGACCGCGCCCGCCTCGCCCGCCTCGGCATCGAGCCCGACTCCCCGGCGGCCAAGGAGCTGCACATGCAGGAACTGACCAGCATCGTGAACCTGGCGGAGGTGGACTGGGTCGCGCGGGTCCTTGGGGTCGATCGCACGGACTTCTCGATGGCCCTGGAACCGGGCTCGCTCGGGCTCTTCGACGGGGTCCTTTCCAGCGAGCAAGGAGACAACAACTTCTACATGGAGGAGGACTTGGTTCACGAGATGCTCGCACGCCTCTCGGCGGAGGACGCGGCGCTGCGGCCCTATTTCTCCACCTACCGGGCGTACGACCGCTATCCCTTCGGCAGGCGCCTCGACCTGGACCAGGCGGTCCTCTCCGGCCCAAAGCTGCTCGATCGAGTGCAGGCGCGCCCGATCGAATGGCCCCA
>JBBRLA010000133.1:0-15186 GCA_038231615.1 Polyangia bacterium
ATGTTGCGGTTGGGAAAGCGGGAGCGGAGCAGCTTCATGCCGTGGCTCTCGCCTGCATGGCGGCTGTGGGCCAGGGCGATGGCGCAAAGCGGAGCGGGCAGCACGTTCTGGTAGGGATCGGGCTGGATGGCGTTTTCGATGATGACGCCTTCTATGTAAGATTTTCCCGAATCCGGGGGGCCGATGTACGCATGGGCGAAAGGATCGTTGAAGTTGGCGGCGACGAGGCTGCCGTTGTGCAGGGCCAGGCCGATGTTGCCAAACTGCGGGGTCGGCGAGGTGGTGCAGGCAATGGAGTAGGGGTCAAGGACGTAGAACGGGTCGTCCTTCCACTGCTCCGGCAGCGGGATGCACAAGGGCTGCGGGGGAAGGGGCTGGGCGGCCAGGTCGTAGGGCATCGGCGGCTCGGGCTTTTGGGGCCGAACGGGCGGGACGGGCACGGCGGCGGGGGATGACCCGAACGGGCGGGGCCTCCTGAGACGGGGATGGAGAAGGGCGAAGCCCGAAGAGGCGGAGCAGGGAGTCGCCGATGCCGCGGAAGAAGGTGCCGACCGCGCGCGAGATTGTCTGGAGCGCGTGGGAGATTATGGGTAGCGATAGCTGCATTCAGTTGGTTCTGATCTGACGCATAAACGCCGGGAGTCAAGGACTGGTTGATGGGGGGCGCAAAGAAAGTTGCCCCGGCGAGGCGGTTCTGAAGAGGAGCTTGTCGCTGTGTGGAGTGGAGGACGGTCAAATATGTGCTGGAACTCCCACGTGCTATGCTGACGGCGTGAACCCGGAAGTACAGACGGAGTTCGGGAACCGTCAGCCGAGTGCGGGCATGCGACGCCTGCGGGCCTGGCTGTCGCTGCAAGGGGCGAGGAATGTGCTCGGAACTCATTGCGCCCGAAAGGGGTTGCGGATTGCTTGGCTGAAATCGCCTTCGCCTTGGGGCCCACAAGATTTTTCATGAATATCTCTCAATGTTGTGATAAATAGACACAGTTAGTTTGGGATGAATTTAAGGAGAGGGAGATGGCGTTCAACGGTGTGAAGGTTTTCTCGGCAACCAAGGCACGCGAACGAGAGGATTTGGGCGAAAACGTGACCCGTTGGCTGCGCGCCAATCCGAATGTCCGCGTCGTCGACAAGATCGTGACGCAAAGTTCGGATCGCGAATTCCATTGCCTCACCATCACGGTTTTTTACGAAAAGGACCCGCCTCCCTCGACGGAATGACCCGGCGTCGAACCCGGTGGGGCGATCTCTGCCGTGTGGTCTTGAATGACAGCCGCCCCGCCGACGGGTAGACTTGAAGCATGTCCGGCATCTGCGTCTTTTCGGGTACCGCTCACCCCGCCTTGACCCGCGCCCTCTGCGAGCATCTGAGCGTCCCCGTCGGCCGATCCAGCGTCGTCCGCTTCAGCAACGAGAACATCAAGGTCCGCATCGAGGAGAACGTCCGCGAGGCGGATGTCTTCGTCGTCCAACCCTCCTGCCCCCCGGTCAGCGACGGGTTCATGGAACTACTGATCACCATCGACGCCCTCAAGTACGCCTCCGCCCGACGCATCACCGCCGTCATCCCCTACTTCCCCTACGTCCGCTCCGACAAGAAGGACGAACCCCGCATTTCCATCACCGCCCGCCTCTGCGCCGACCTCCTCCAGGCGGCCGGCGCCAACCGCGTGGTCACTCTGGACCTCCACGCTCCGCAGGCTCAGGGCTTCTTCCACATCCCCTGCGAGCAGCTCAGCGCCGTGCCCCTGCTCTGCGACCACCTGGCACAGGGCGACCTGTCCGACACTGTGGTGGTCGCCGCCGACGTCGGTGAGGCCAAGGACGCCGGGCGCTACGCCAAGCGCCTGGGGCTGCCCCTGGCCATTGTCGACAAGCGCCGCACCGGCGACGACGAGAAGGCCCACGCGGTGACCCTGGTCGGCGACGTCGAGGGCAAGCGCTGCCTGATCGTCGACGACGAGGTGGCCACCGGCGGCACGCTCTTCGAGGCCGCGGACATTCTGCGGGCCCGCGGCGCCCGGGAGGTCATGGCGGCGATCGTCCACCCGGTGCTCTCGGGCAAGGCGGTCAGCCGCCTGAAGACCTCGGCGCTGACCCGGCTGGTGGTGACCGATTCCATCCCCCTGCCGGCGGAGAAGCACTGCGATCGCATCGAGGTACTCTCGGTGGCTCGCCTGCTGGCAGAGGCGATTCGCTGCATTCACCACGGCACGAGCGTCAGCGCGCTCTTTATTTGATGATCCCGTGACCTGGGCAGACAACCCGGAAGCAATCTGTGGAGTCCAATCACTACATGTATGCCGCCCTGTCCAACCTCTCCGCGGTGACGGATCGCGAAGCGCGGAGCGCCGCGGTGATAGATCGCGAAGTGCGGAGTGCCGCGGTGACAGATCGCGAAGTGCGGAGTGCCGCGGTGACAGATCGCGAAGTGCGGAGTGCCGCGGTGACAGATCGCGAAGTGCGGAGCGCCGCGGTGACGGATCGCGAAGCGCGGAGCGCCGCGGTGATAGACGAGGATGAGCGCCAGATGGTGCTCGCCTGCCAGCGCGGGGAGACCGCGGCGATGCAGCGCCTGTACCAGCGGTACGTCCGGCGGGTACGCACCCTGGTCAGCCGCATCGTCGGCCCCGACGAGGCCGATGAGCTGACCCAGGAGGTCTTCCTCAAGGCCCTGCGGGGGATCGCCAAGTTCCGCGGCGAAAGCCAGATCGGGACCTGGATCTACCGCCTGGCAGTCAACGCGGCGCTGACCTACGCCACCCGGGACCAGGCGCGGCAGCGGCGGCAGCTCGGCGACGACGTGCTGGATCACCTGCCGGCGGAGAGCGGCGCCACCGGGGTGGAACAGGCCGACCCGCTGCTGCACGATCGCCTGTGCCGGGCGATGGCCCTCCTGCCGGCAGGCTACCGGACGGTCCTGGTACTGCATGACATCGAGGGTTTGCAACACGACGAGATCGCCGAGATCCTCGGGGTGCGGGTGGGGACCTCCAAGTCCCAGCTCCACAAGGCGCGAGCGCGCATGCGAGAGCTGCTGGAGGCCAGGTGAACCCGCCGATGGGAGGATCGAGGGGACGCCGCCGATCGCAGTGGCACCGCCGGGTCGCCGGGCCTCAGCTCTCGGCCCTGCGAGACGGGGACCTGTCGCGGCTGAAGGCGGCGATCTGGCGCTGGCACCTACAACGGTGCCAGGGATGCCGGGAGGACCTGGACGCACTGGACCGCCAGGTGCTCGCCCTACAGGAGTTATTGATCGCGCCGAAGCCTGCTGCAACGAATGACGACGCCGCCTGGCGCGCCATCCAGGCGGCGCTGCGCAAGGACCCGCCGTCCAGGGACGTCGGCCGATCTACGGCCATGTCGCCTACCGGGTCCAGGCGCCCGACGTTGCTCTCCGGGCTGGCCCTTCGGCGCTTGCCGGTGCTGGTGCTGGGGATGTCGGTGGCGGCGGTGGCGCTGCTGGTGGTGGCACGGCCGGGGCGGCTCTTCCAGCACCGGCCCAGCGACGACGTGATCATCAGCCTGGCGGAGGAACAGTTCCAGAAGGCGGAGCAGCCCTATCAGCAGGCGCGGGACCGGTTGATTCAGGTGTCGGAGCGGGCCCGCGAGCGATGGGCCCCGGAACAGCAGCGGGCCTACGATGAGGCGCTCGGCGGGCTGCGGGCGGACACCCGGCGGCGGCTGCGGGACGCCAGGCAGCGGCCGGCGGACGTGGTGGCGCAGGAGCGGCTCTACGGGGCATACCGGCGGGAGATCGCCTTCTTGCAGGACAGCCTCTTTCGCGGGCCGTCCTTTGTGTCGTCGGATGTCTCCCGTCCCAAGGGGGTGATGGCGCGGGGCGTGCGGGCGGTGAGCTTCGACGAACGGGGCGGGGAGGACGGCAAGTGGGAGGACACGGCCTGGTGACTTCGGCAATGCGGCCTCTTTACGTGGTCCTTCTGCTAGCGGCCCTCGTGGGCCTGCCCCCGCGCCTCTCGTGGGCCGAGGTGCAGGAGGGCGGCATCGTGCGCATCCCCGCACATCTTCTGGGGAACCTGGAGAAGCTGATCATCCGGCACCCCCAGGGTCGGCTGGTGCTGCGCGGCTGGCCGCAGAAGGAGGTGCACATCCACTTCCTCAAGCGGGCGCCCACCGCGGCGATGGTGGATCTGCTGCGGGTGCAGGTCGACATGCACGACGGGCAGGTGCGCATCCGCTCGGGGGTGGAGACGCGGGGGGAACTGCGGGCGCTGCCGCAGCCGGACGCCGGCATCGACCTGACCATCGACGCGCCGCAGAACGCGCAGCTTTTCGCCAGCACCTTCGGCGGAGACCTGGAGGCCAGCGGCTTTCGTCGGGGGGTGGATCTGGGCTCGAACACCGGGGCCATCCGAGTCAGCGATGTCAGCGGGGCGGTGAAGACCCACGCGGGGCAGGGGGATCAGTGGCTGCGGTCGATCCAGGGCGAAGTCAACGCCACCGGGGTGGACGGGGACGTGGCCCTCGTCGGGGTCGAGGGACCTTCGCTGATCGCCCAGGTGGTACGCGGGCAGATCACCGCGCGGGACATCCGGGTGCCGGTGGTGCGGATGCAGGCGACGCTGGGGACGCTGCTCTTGCTGAGCGGCCTTCTGGCCGGCGGCAGCTATGAGCTACACGTCGACGAAGGGGACATCCGGGTGGAACTGCCCCTGACCCCCGACCTGCACTTCGCCATCGAGGCGGAGGGGACCTTGGTGGACAACCGGCTGCGCCTGGACCCGGGCGCCAGCAGCGGCCCCACCTTTGTGCGCGGCGAGTTCCGCGGCGGCGGTCCCGCGCTAAAGCTCACCTCGACCCGGGGCCGCGTCACCCTGCGATCAGTCCCCGCCCCCTAGTTCATCGCTTTGTCGTCCTCATCGTCCAGGTCCCCCGGGTCCGGCTCCCCCCGTTCCGCCCGCTCCTGCTTTTGCCGCTGGAATTCGCCGATCAGCTCGACCGCGTAGCCCAGCGTCTCCAGCCGGCCCGTTAGCGAATAGTAGTACTCCTCCTCCACCGGGTTGCGCGAGAGGGCGTCCACCAGCGCCTCCGAGAAATCCGGCACGGTGGTCATCCCGGCGCTGTAGCCCTCCACTTCCCCCTTTCGCAGGGCCTCCGCCGCCATGCCCACCGGGTCGAAGGTCAGCGGCACGGACGAGATCTCCACCCGCCAGTTGGCCGGATCGTCCACGTCACCTGTCGCCTCCTCCCCCGGTACCGGCCCGCGCCAGTGCCCGCCAAACTTGGCGATTGCCACCTGCCCCAGGTAGGCCCCCAGCGCCGCCGCCACCAGGGTCAGCACCTCATCGCTGATCTGGCCCTGCCCCGGGCCGTGCCCCTGCCCGCGCACCACGCTGATGTAGTGGTCGACGAAGGCCAGCGAATCCTCGCCTTCCGGGATGGGGACGCCGACGACCCGCTGGACATAGTCGCCGGCGGCCCGGCACAGCTCGGCGATGCGCTCGGCGTCGAGGCCGCGCCCGCTGGTCGGGGAGCGGCGCGTGCTGGAAGGGACTGAAGGAGGTGAGAAGGACGGCATGGCGGGAATGTAGCACCTCGCCTTGTGCGCGCCCCTTTATTCGGCCCCTCGCGTTGTGCGATTCCTGGTCACTCCAGCGACGGACAATGACCGGTGGTTGCGCCGCCTTGACCGGCCTTCCCCAAGGGTCGCGCCTGCGACGTCGCAGCTGGGCGTTCCTTTCCCGTCATTGAAGCCCCTGGATGATCCGGGTTACACTTGTCGTCCGGCATGAGGATCGGACTCTTTTCAGATACCCACGCCAACGTCGAGGCCCTGCGGGCGGTGTTGGAGTCCCTGGACACAGCCGGGGTGGACAAGCTTGTCTGCCTCGGGGACACCGTGGGCTATGGCGCCGATCCGAACCTGTGCTGCGACCTGGTTCGGCAGCGGGCGGCCTTCTGCATCCTGGGCAACCACGATGCCGCAGTGGCCGGCAGGATGGACTACTCCTACTACTATGATGCCGCGCGGCAGGCCCTGGACCTGCACGCCTCGATGCTGACCCCCGAGAACATGGCCTGGCTGAAGACGCTGCCCTACGAGCGCCGCGAGGGCCACATCAACTTCTGCCATGGTTCCCCGGTGAACCTGGAAGAATTCGAATATGTCTTCTCCACCGAGCAGGCGGCCCGCTGCCTGCCCCAATGGGATCAGCTTGCCGACGTGACCTTCATCGGCCACTCGCACCTATGCAAGGCCTTCGCCCTGTCCACCGATGATGTCCACGAGGTGGTGGCGCAGCGTTTCGAGATCCGCCCCGGCTTTCGCTACATCGTCTCGGTGGGCTCGGTGGGGCAGCCGCGGGACTACGACAACCGCGCCAGCTACGCGATCTACGATGAGAAAGAGCGCATCTTCGAGTTTCGCCGGGTGCCCTACGACATCGAGAGCGCGGCCAACAAGATTTTCGCCACCACCCTCGAACGCAACTTCGGCAATCGGCTCTTCATCGGGGTGTAGCCGGCGATCGCCTCACGGGGGCAGGAGGCGGACGGGATGGGGCACCGGCGCCGTGCTCACCCGGTGCAGAAAGTCGCGGTAGCGACGGGACCAGGCGGCGTCCATGCCGCGCCGCGGGGCGGGCAGGAGCGCCGCGAGCTGCGCCGTCTGCTCCAGGCTCAGCCTGGCCGGCGGCAGGCCGAAGTAGTGCTGCGAGGCCATGGAGATCCCATAAATGCCCGATCCCAGCTCCATCAGGTTCAGGTAAATCTCCAGGGCGCGGTCCTTGGGCAGCACCTGCGAAAGACGCCAGGAAAGGACCGCCTCCTCCAGCTTGCGCCCCAGCGCCCGTTCCTGCCCGAGCCACAGGTTCTTGGCCAGCTGCTGGGTGATCGTCGAGGCCCCCCGGGAGGTCCGCTGCTCCAGCAGATCGGTGCCCAGGGCGCGGGCGATCATCATGCGGTCGAAGCCGTGGTGCTGGTAGAACAGGTTGTCCTCGGCGACCAGGAAGGTGCGGATGACCGGCCAGGGGAGTTCGTCGATGGGCTGGAAGCCGGGCACCCCGTCGGCGCCGGGCGCCTTGGGGCCGAGCGGCAGGCGGTGGGGGCGGCCGTCCTCGCCGGGGCGCTCGATGGACAGGCGCGGATCGAGCAGGCCCCTGGCGTCGGCGCTGGGGGGGTCGCTGATCACCTGGCAGCCGACGTCGATGTCGCTGACCAGGGACAGCTCGGGCAGGGTGCTGGAGTCGGCCACCAGGTGAATGAGGCCCCCGATGCGGCCATTCACGCCCAACCCCTCCAGCTTGGGCACCAGGCGCCGGGGCAGGGCGGACAGCAGGCGCGGGCAGTCGATCTCGTCCAGGACCAGCTCCAGATCGGCGAGATAGCCGGGGGAACGCAGCCGGACCTCGCCGGTCAGGGAAAGGCGGGCCTCGCCCAGGGACAGGCTCAGCCCGGAGGTGGAAAGGACCAGGGCCGGGTCGCCGGGCCGCCGAGAGAGGGACAGGTCGCCCTCCAGCACCACCGTCAGATTGGGGAGGGACAGGGGGGAAAGAAGGGGCGAGAGGACGCCCACATCGGTGAGCATCACCTGACCCGTGGCGACCAGCTTGCCCTCGCCCTGGCCCAACAAGAGCCGCAGCGGCCAGTCGAGTCCAGGCACAGGCCCCCATGCCGGCTTGGTCCCCAGCGTCTGCTCCGTCCCCGGCGTCTGCCCCGTCCCCGGCGCCTGCCCCGTCCCCGGCGTCTGCCCCGTCCCCGGCGCCTGCCCCGTCCCCGGCGCCTGCCCCGTCCCCGGCGCCTGCCCCGTCCCCGGCGCCTGCCCCGTCCCCGGCGTCTGCCCCGTCTCCATTTCCGCTGCCGAGAGCTGGAAGCTCCCGCTGGCCTTGGTGTTGGTCAGGTCCAGCGTCGGCCCCAGCATCGCCGGCAGGTGCAGGCGGCTCATCTCCATCGCCGCCCGTGCCCCGCCTTCCCCGGCGCTGCCCTGCATGTCACCCCCGCTGGTCGCCAGGCGGAAGGTCAGCTTGCCGTTGCTGGACGAGAGCAGCATCTCCGCCGGCCCCGAAGTCCCCAGGTAGACCCCGCTGGCGGCCAGGCGCTGCGGTACGCCGTGAATCAGTTCGATGCTCAGGTGGGCGATCCGCAGGGGCGGCAGTAGCGAGAAAAGGGGAATGTGCGCCTCGCCCAGGAGGATGCGCGTGCGCCCCGGCTCGGGGACCAGAAGGGTGGTCTTCGCGATCTCCGCGCCGTTCAATACCCCGCCCTCGAAGCGCACCCGGCCGACAGTGACCCCGCGCAGGCGCAGCCGCCCCAGGTAGGCCTGCATGGGATCGAAGTAGACCAGCGCCTGATCGGCCCGCACCCGCTCCTGCGTCTGCCCGGGTACTGGGCGGCGCACCTCGACGTCGTGAAGCAGCAGCTCCCCGAGCGGATGCAGCCCGACCTGGCCGACATGGACCTGGTCCTTGGGCAGGTGCAGCGCCCCGGCCAGGAGCACCGTGACCTGCGGCGATAAATCCCGGGTGATCACCCGTAGGCCCAGGAAGGAGAAAAGCGCGAAGAGAATAAAGGTGCACAGCACCCGCACTCCGATAAAGGGAGACGGGGACCTGGGGGGCCCGGAGCGGACCTCGCCGGGTTGCGGGTGGCTCGGCCAGGAGGGGAGGGGAGCGAGTTGCACGGGGAGGGCGGCTTTTTGAACTGCCCCCGAAGCGCCAAGCGCCGCGGTTATCGCTCGCGAAACGCCAAGCGCCGCGGTTGTCGGCGGATCGGGGATCATGACAAGGTCAGACGACCTCCTGCTCACGGGCAAGGACGTTGACCGGCAGGACCCGCCGGTCTCCATGGGTATATAGCATGCCCGGCAGGTCCTCGGCACGCCGGTCCAGGGGCGGGCCGCAGAGTTCGGCGTGGCGGGGGCGGCGTCCGTGCAGGCGGGCCAGGTGCAGCACCCGTTCGACCAAGTCGTCGAAGGAGATCCCGGCGCTCTGGGCGGCGCGCCCCAGCAGGCTTTTGGGGGAAAGCGCCGGCCGGGGGTTCACCGCCAGGACCACCTCGTTGCCCCGATCGCTGACCAGCACGTCCACCCGGGTCGGCCCCGAACATCCGAGCACCTGGCTGGCGCGCACCGACAGCTCCATCACCCCGCGCAGGCGCTCCTGCGAGAGGCGCGACAGGCCCACGGTGAACGACCCTGTCTCGTCCTCGGCGGCGCCCAAGAGCTGGGCCGGGTCGATCACCGCGGCGCTTCGCGCTTCGCGAGCGATCACCGCGGCGCTTCGCGCTTCGCGAGCAATCACCGCGGCGCTTCGCGCTTCGCGAGCAATCACCGCGGCGCTTCGCCGATCGCGATAAAACTCCAGGGCGGCGATCGGGTTGCCATCCAGGATGCCCACCGCCAGGGTGCGCCCGGCCCCGTGGCGCTCGACGATGACGTCGTCGTCGAAGCGCCGCACCGCCCGCACCGCCGCTACCAGCTCCTCGTCGCTTTCCACGGCGCAGGGCAGACAGCCGGGGTTGTCGTGGCGCGGCCGGACCACCGCCGGATAGCCGAAGCCCTCGTTTCGGGCGGCAAGCTCCGCGTCCGAGGGCTCCTCCGAGGCCCAGATCAGGTAGCAGGGGGGCGTGGGCAGGTTGTTCTGGCGCAGCACCAGCCGGGCCTTCTGGCAGTCCAGCGACAGGGCGCTCGCCAGCACGCCCGATCCGGTATAAGGGATGCCGAGCAGTTCCAAAAGTCCCTGGACGCTGCCATCCTCGCCGGTTCGGCCCCTTGAGGCCAGAAAGGCCACCTGGATCTTCAGCGCCCGCAGGGCCACGTCCAGATCGCGTCCCATCTCGATGAGCACCGCGTCATGCCCCCGGGTCAAAAGGGCCGCGAGAACCGCCCGACCGGCCGCCATGCTGGGGGGCGAAAAGGCCCCCGACAAGCGGGCCGCAGCATCGGGCGGAGGGGCCGGACGGGAGAGGGGATTCGGGTCCGGAGGTCCCCCGCACAAGACACCGATTCGCTGGCTACCCGCAGACATGAGATCGAACTCCTTTGGGGGGCATCCCCGAAAATGTTTCCCCCGGTACCAAATGAAGGTGTGTCGGGGTGATGGACAGGTTCCCGGAGATGAGGGACAACATGTAACCAGAACTAACGGTATGCGCGAATTCAGGCAAATTTTTGCAACTGCTTGACACCTTGCCGACGGGAGCGCTAACACTCCCACGTTTCGATTCGGGGTCGACCTTCATGACATTCCTGGAAGCCGCCATAGAAGTCCTCAAACAAGAGGGCAAACCCTTACATGTTAAGGACCTGACCAAGATCGCGCTCAAGCACGACTTGCTCTCGGTGATTGGCCGAGAGCCGGAGCTGGCCATGCAGGCCAGACTCCAGGAGGAGGCGAAGCGGCCGACATCCGAGCTGCTGCGCATCAGTCCAGGCGTGTTCGGGCTGCGATCTTTTCCACCAAGACCCGAGCCTGCCGAAGGCCCGGGCACACCCTCCCCGAGACGGGAGGCACCACCGAGAGAGGCGCAGTCCGTGCCAGCGAAAAAGGAAATTCACATCACCACGGAAGAGGCTGTCCCGGGCTCGCCCGGGATGGAAGCAGGGCGCAGGCCCCGGGGCCGCCCGCGGCGCGGGGGTGAAGCCCCGGCGGCTCCGGCGATCCACGAGACGGCCGGGGCCGAGGACCAGCAACAGCGTCGGGGCCGCGGCAGGCGCATGCCACTGCGGGGCCCGGATCTCGGCAACGAATCGCGGGAAGGCCCACAGCAGGCGCTGCAGATCGCCGCTGAGCCGCCGATCCGGCAGAACCCGGCCAGCCACGAGACTTCGCGGGGGGGGTCACCCTCGGCACCGCCTCGGCGCGCGCACTCGCCCTTGGGCATGCCTTCGGGCCGGCTTACCGGCCTGTCTCCATCGGGAAACATCGACCCGAACCGCAAGTCGACGTCCCTGGGGAGCGTGCTGTCTCCGGTGGCGCTGACCCCGATCGAGTCGCTGCACCAGCCCGGCGCGGCAACCCCACAGCCGGCCTCGGACAAGAACGAGAACAACGGCAACAGCGACAAGAGCGAACCGGCCCGGGAGCCGCAGGCGCGCTACTTGACTCTGACCGACGCGGCGGTGGACGTGCTGCGGGGGTCCTCCGACGGACGCCCGGTGCACTTTCGCCAGATCGTCGACATCGCCCTCAAAAGGAAGATCCTGCGTGGCGACGCGGCGGACCTGTGGCGGGCCCTGCGGGCCGCGGTCATCCGCGATCAGCGGCAGCGCGACACGGACGGGCTGCGGTCCCGGGTGAAGAACCTGGGTCAGGGGCAGTACGCCCTGAACGATCGCAAGCTGGAGCCGGATCTGCAGAACGCCGAGCGCGAGCTGCTGGATCGCCTCAACCGCACCCGCGAGGCGACCCGGGTGGCCCTGCGGCGCCGGGTGAAGGTGCTGCCGCCCTCGGCTTTCGAGCTGCTCATGCGCCTCCTTCTGGAGCGGATGGGCATGATCTCGGCTGAACTGATCAAGCGCGGGGACGCCGTGGCCTACTACGCCGGGTCGGTGACCCGGGGCGCCCGGGTGATCAAGACCCTGGCGGCGGTGCGTCCGGGAGAGGGTGAACTCACCCGCGAGGCGGTGGGCGAGCTGCGGGCCGGCCTCAAGCTCCGCGGCTTCGAGGAGGGGCTGCTGCTGTGCGCGGGTCGCGCCAGCAGCGCGGCGCTGGCCGAGATGAACGCCGGGCCGGGGATCGAGCTTTACGATCAGGACCCCCTGACCGATCTGCTCATCCGCCACCAGATCGGCGTGCGCCGGATGAGCCTCCCGATCGAGTACCTGGATCTCGATCTCTTCGCCGAACTCCTGGAGCCCGCATGACCGGCTGTGGAGACTGACCCCGCCGGGCGGCTATCCTTCTACCCTCAGGCATCATTGATCAACATCTACTGGCTCGGCCGGTCTCCCTACCGGCTTACCTGGGACCTGCAGGAGCGGCTTCGTCGCCGCGTCCTTGCGGGGGGCCCCGACACGTTGCTCTTGTGC
Organism: Polyangia bacterium; assembly: GCA_038231615.1. Lineage (GTDB taxonomy): Bacteria > Myxococcota_A > Polyangia > Palsa-1104 > JAEUJZ01 > JBBRLA01. The sequence goes on from JBBRLA010000133.1 coordinate 11,987, forward strand.
GAACACGATCCGGTCATCACCCTGGGGCGGAGCGCCTCCGAAAGCGACATCCTCGCGGATGAGGCCACTCTGGCCGCGGCACACATCGAACGGGTCCGTACCTCAAGGGGCGGGCAGGTGACCTACCATGGACCGGGGCAGCTCGTGGCCTACCCGGTGGTCCGGCTGACCCGGGGCGTGCTGGCCCACGTCATCGCCCTGGGGGAGGCCGCAGCGCAAGTGGCCGCGCAGCTCGGCGTGTCGGCGCGCTTCTGCCGGGACCCGGTGGGCGTTTTCGTCGGTAGCACGCAGCAAACCGAAGCCCCGTACCGGGCCGAGCGCAAGCTGGCTGCCATCGGCGTGCAGATAAAGCGGCGGGTGGCCATCCACGGCCTGGCGCTGAACGTCACCGCGGAGGCGACCCATCCCTTCCGCCGCGGCCTCTTCCTTCCCTGCGGCGAGGTCGGCCGGGTGGTCACCAGCCTGGCGGAGGAAAGGTCGGAAGTCACCTTCCGAACCTCGCATCCCGGCGCCAAGGAGGTGGGAGTTTTCGACCTGGTCGAGCCCCTGGCCCATTCCCTGTGCCGTTCGCTTGGCGCTCTTTTTGTGCCCGTCGTCGAAATTTCGACACTTTCGTTGATTTCATCGCTCCCCTCCGTAGAATAACCGCATGTGGCGTTCGATCCGGCGCAAGGTCTCCGGGATCGCCGACAGATGGGCAAGCATCCCGGTCCACCCCGTCCCGAATTTCATGAACTTCGCATCCTGGTCCTGCACAACCGTGACTTTGACCCGGCTGGCAATGGCGATCCCGAGTTCACCTCCCGCGCCGATGTGGTGAATGCCGCCCGTGACGTTACGCGCGCCCTGGCCGCCCGCGGCCACTTCGTCGAGATCCAGGGCACGGACAGCGACGACGTACCGCCACTGATGGCCCGGCTGAAGGCCGACCGGCCGGACCTGGTCTTCAACCTCTGCGAGTCGCTGGGCGGGGACTCGCGCCACGAGGTGGTGATCCCGGCGCTCCTGGACATGCTGGGGATCCCGTACACCGGCTCCGGGCCGCTGGGCCTGGGGCTCTCGCTGCGCAAGGGCCGCGCCAAGGATGTGCTGCGCGCTGCCGGGGTGCCGACCCCCGCTGGCGTGGTCCTGCCGGGCGCCCCGCAGGACCCGGCGGACGACCTGGATCTGGTGCGGGACGGACGCCTGGGCTATCCCCTGATCGTCAAGCCCACCCGGGAGGACGCCTCGGTGGGCATCTGCGCCGCCTCGGTGGTCCACGACGACCAGGCCCTGTGCCAGCGGGTGGCCGCGCTGCGGCCTGCCCACCGGCAGCCGATCCTCGTCGAGCAATACGTCGCCGGAAGGGAACTCTACGTGTCCCTTTTGGGGAATGACCCGCCCGAGGTGATGCCGATGCATGAGATCGACTTCTCCTTGATGCCGAGCGGTTTGCCGCACATCGTGTGCTATGAGGCCAAGTGGGATACCGGCTCGCCCAAGTACGCCGGTACAAAGCCCCGCCGGGCCGAGGCGATCGCCCCCGCCCTGCAACGACGCATCGAGGAGGCCGCTCGCGCCGCCTTCGCCGCCCTGGAACTCAGCGACTACGGCCGCTGCGACATCCGCCTCTCGGAGAGCGGGACTCCTTACATCATCGACGTGAACCCCAACTGCGATCTCTCCGATGGGGCGGGCTACTCCCTTGCGGCCCACTTTGGCGGCCTCCCCTATGATGAGCTGATCGACCGGATCGCCGCCGAGGCGCTGCACAGGAACCGCCATGAGTGCCCCGAATACGACAGCTACGCCGGCCGCGGCGAGTGGCCGACTCTCCACGTTCTCGATCCGACCGGGGCGAAAAACGGACCTGCCAGCACTCCAGGCCCTCGTCTCGAAGGACGGACTGTTCTTGCCGGACGAGGTCAGCTGCGCCCTCGAACTCATCGTCAGCGCGCTCTCTGATCCCTCTCGGGCCGGCGACTATCGGGTGCTGGTGGCCACTGCCTTCGGGACCGACGTGGTCATCGGCTACATCTGCTACGGTCCCACTCCCATGACCCAGGGGACCTGGGACCTTTACTGGCTCGCCACCTTGCCGGACCACCGCGGACAGGGCGTGGCCGGGGGGCTCTGCCGGGCCATGGAAGACGAGGTCCTTCAGCAAGGCGGACGCCTGGTGCGGGTCGAGACCAGCCACACCGAGGGGTACGGCCAGGCGCACCGGTTCTACCAGCGCCACGGCTACCCCGAGGTGGGACGGATCCGGGACTTTTATAAGCCCGGCGATGATCTGATCACCCTGGTCAAGCGGCTGGGGTAAGGGCCGGCCGGGGCTCAGGTGGACGAGGGCTCCCACAGCGGTTCGGCTTCGCCCAGCGTGTGCGCCGCCCAGCGGGCGAAGACGAAGAGCGCATCGCTCAAGCGGTTCAGGTACTGCACTGCTTCGGGGCGCACGCTTTCCTGGTGGGCCAGGGCCACCACCAGCCGCTCCGCCCGGCGGCACACGGTTCGCGCCAGATGCAGGTGCGCCGCCGCCGCTCCACCCCCGGGCAAGACGAAGCTCCGCAGCTCCGGCAGATCGGCGTTCAGGCGGTCGATCTCGTGTTCGAGCTGGGTGATGTGGCGCTCCTCGATCACCGGCTGTTTCGGGTGCAGGTCCTCGGGGCGCGTCGCCAGCAGCGACCCCAGGTTGAACAGCTCGTTTTGCACCCGGCGCAAAATCGCGTCCAGCTCGCCGAGCGGCCCCTGGGTGTGCAGCCGCACCATCCCGATCGTGGCGTTCAGCTCGTCCACGGTCCCGTACCCCTCGATGCGCAGCGAGTGCTTGGGTATCCGATGGCCCCCCACCAGGCCGGTCTCGCCCTGGTCCCCGGTTTTCGTGTATACGCGGTTGATGCGAATCATGGGGGAAGGATAGCAGACTTGGCGCTGGTTGCCGCTCGATCTCGCGGCGCCAGCAGGCCTTTTCCCCTCACAGTCCCGGGGTTGATGTGGCTCTACAAACTGGGGCAGGATCTGGTTGATCATCTGATCGTCGTTCGACGCTGACATCCGCACAGGGAGGCGGTCGTCCCGGACAGAAGAGGGACCGGCAGGCGCGGCGAATACTGACAGTTTGCCTCTTCCTTTTCCTCATGCTAGCGTTCGCGCGAATCAACGAGGTCCGACGATGTTTCCATTCTTCTTTGTCGATTCTGACCTGGCCGCGAGCGAGACGC
>JBBRLA010000134.1:0-15165 GCA_038231615.1 Polyangia bacterium
CCGCGACTGCGCAAACACGTTGAGCACCGGCAGGAACGCCTGGTCCTCGTGTGAGGCAACGTGGGCCACCAGCATGAGCGCCACCGGCTTCGGCAGGTCCGCCCGCCGCGCCGTTGCCAGCAGCAAGGGCAGCTCCTCCTCGGTTTGCTTCAGCAGGCTGTGATCCAGGTTGTCCAGCAACCGCGCCCCGGCGTCCATCATCCGCGGGTCCTTGCTCGAAAGCCAGGTCCGCGCCAATACCAAGTCCTTCAGATAGAAGTGCAGGCTCTTGACTGCCTCGCTCCGTTGCACATCGTCGCGCTGCGGGTTCAGCGCCTCGGTCTTGAAGATCTCCGGCGCCTCCGACAGGTCCCGCCCTTGCAAGAGGCTGTAGGCCGGGATGATGAAGCTTGGCGAGCCCCCCGAAAGGATGCGCCGGATGCCGTCCAGAAAGAGCTGCCGCGCACCGGCGTCGAAACCGTTCACCTTGTCGCGGCCATGTAGCCACGCCCGCGCCACCTTCCACGCCGCATCGCCCAATCGGCTCGCCGACTGCACCTGGGCATCGCACATCAGGTCGAAGGCCACTGCCAGCACCTGCCGATCGTCCTTTTCCTCCGCGCGGCGGGCCAGCTCTTCCAGAGGAGGGCAGTGGTAGCGATCGCCGCATGCCGCCGCATCGTCGAAGAGCTTCCTGATCGTCCCGCTTTGGGCCCTATCACCAGTCGTCGCTGTGGACACTGTTGTCTCCCGTCTCCGGGCCCCGCCCACGCTGGTGGTGGCGGCCCGGCTGTCCTTGGCCCCCCGGTCGCAAGCGCCCGACCCGGCGAGCGCTTCGAACAAGAGGATCCCTATCGCGAAGCGCCGAAGGCGCCGCGGTCCATCGCTCGCGAAGCGCCGAAGGCGCCGCGGTCCATCGCTCGTCAAGCGCCGAAGGCGCCGCGGTCCATCAAATACGCAACATCCGGGTCTCACATGCGAGGCCATGATAAGGACTATACCCTATTTGAGGTCGCGGTCGGCGCGCGTCTTGTTCCGTCGCAAGATGCTGTGATAGACGACCTCGGCATTCTGCGTCACGTAGGCGTCCATCACCGGTCGCCACCACGAGACGTCCGCCGGGTGGGCGACGAACTCGTCCACCAGGTTCATCAGGCGCAAGGCGCCGGGCAGCTTCAGAAGCTCCGCCTCTTTGCCCGTGGCGTCGCCCTGCATGAAGGTCGAACCCTCCGCCTTGGCGCGCTTCTTTTCTTCCGCGGCGCGGCGGTCCGACTCCGAAAGCACGTCATCATGGGCCTTCTTGCTCTGCGTCGGGTCGGCGTCGCTCTTGTACTCGTACATGTTGCCGTCGCCGAGCAGCGAGCCGCGGCTTTTCCACACCTCCTGGAGCTGCGCATCGCTGTGCTTGCACGCCTCCAGCGCCAGGGTGCGCGCCAGGCCGAAGAAGGGCGAGCCCTCCTCGTGCCCCGGTTCTTCCCCCGTCGGGTGGTGGCGGACCAAGTCGCCATCCCCGCCGCTCTTGTCGTGCTCCGAGTAGGGCTCGTGGTCCTTGCTGATTTCGGAGTGCGAGGGCGGCAGCGGCTTCAGGGACTCGTAATAGGTGCGGATCACCTTCTTGCCGTCCTTGTCCACGGTCTCCGTCTGCACCTGCTTCACCGGGCCGACCAGCGACTCGACCTTGGCCTTGGGCATCTCCGACAGGTCGCCGTTCTTCAGCCGCCCTTCGATTGACGTCTTCGACTCGATGCTCTCGACCTGCTCGTGGAAGTGGTGCAGCGCGTCGCCCATGTCCTTGTCGAACTCGGAGTTCGGGTCCTTGGGATCACCCGCCGGCCCGCTCTTTTTCTGCTGCTCCTTCTCCCCCGCGGTGCGTCCCGACAAGCTGTCCACTACCGAGATCAGCCCCTGCACGATCTGCGACTTGATGGCCTGCTTGATGGCCAACTCGATCTTCTCGACCTCGGCGTTGATCATGTCGATCAGATAGTCGATGGGGATCATCAGCTTCTTGGCATAGGCCATGTACTTTTCGACCAGGCCGATCATGCCCTTGGCCTTGTTGTACACGTCCATGTAGTACGACACCGCGTCAGTGATCGGCACTGACTGGGACAGGTGATCGATGCCCGCGGGCAGGCTCACCGTCCACGGCTTGCCGAAGATCCCCGGGCTGACCGGGAAGCTCTTCCACTTCAGGCTGATGTCCGGCACGGGCTCGACCATCCCCGCGCTGCTGAAGCCCTCCATGATACGCGCCCCGGCCATCCCCGCCGGGGTGCTGCTCAAAAGCGCCTTTACCTGCTCCCAGCCGTGCCCCTCGCCCTTGATCCCGAACATCTGGTCCACCGCGCCGAGCAGCGCGTGCTGGAGCTTGGGCAGCCCTGGCAAAAGGATGTGGGCGATGCTGACCTTGGTGTCGTCGCCGCCGAAGCTGCCGGTGGTGACCGCAGCCCGCTGCGCCGTCTTGTCCTTGCTCTTGGGGTCCTTGACAGTGGCGTCGAAAAGCGTGTCGACGTAGTACTTCTGCTTGGTCTGGGGCGCGCCCAATTCCTTCTGATTCTGGCTGACCACGCCATCGGCAAACTTGGTGGCGTCCTTGTTCTCACCCTTCTTGCCCTTGGACTTGAGCGCCTGCTCGATGTAGCCGTTCAACGCCACCTCGACGAAGTTGGAGTGCGAGAAGTAGTCCTCCACCGCGTGGGAGCCCGCCCCGAACTCGCTGCGCCCGTCGGGGGTGGGGCCCAGATCCGTGGCGTGCAGCCAGCGCTTCTTGGTGGCCTCCACGCTGTTGTAGATGTGGTTCCCCAGGCCGCTGCCGGAGATCTCGTAAAGCTTGGCGTTTTCGACCTGCAAACCCTTCCACGCCGAGCCCTGCTCCTGCGCCGCCAGGTCCTTGTCGATGACAGGCGCGGGCCCCTTGTCCCCCACCACCGCGTCGGGCACCTTGGGTGCGCCGATCTCGATCTTGTTGCCGTTCTTGTCTTTGGCCGTGGGGTCGGTGTTCTTGACCACCGTGTCGGCGCCGCCGGTGCCCATCGGGTTGTCGATGTGCTCCTCCGTGCGATACGCCCCGATGTGATCCGCTGTGCCGTTCTCGCCGCCGGTGACCAGCCCCGCCGCCTTGGGCCCCAACTCGATGATCGCCAGCGCCTGGATGATCGCCGAGGTGACGTCGTGCGCGCCCTTGGCGCCGATCTTGGCCCCCTTGGGGCTGGTGACGTCCTTGGGCAGCCCCTCCAGCCCTTCGATCACTTTGGGCACGTTGAGCTGATTCATGTCGCGCATGAAGTTGCCGCTATAGATCTCCGACACCCCCTCCTTGCGCGGGTCGTTTGGGTCCAGCTCCTTGCTGCCCGAGGCCGCCTCCGACTCGATGCCACCGTGGCCGTGCACCCCTGCGCCGAACCGCCGGGCGGTGCCCGGGTCCTGCCCGGGGGTGATCGCCGGCACCTCCTTGCCGCTGGTGACCGCGTCGGCCACTTTGTCGGCCTCATGCTCCGCGCCGTCGCCCCGCTCCCCCAGGCGCACCTCACCGCGGGCCGGGGCGGCGCCGTTCTGCACCACGTGGGCCAGCTCATGGGCCAAGAGCCGCTCATCGTGGATGTCCCCGGGTTCGCGGAAGTAGATCTGGTCCCCAATGGTCACGCCGCGAGTGTCGGCGCCTTCGACCTGCGCGGGCGTATCGGTGTGGATGCGCACTTTACCAAAATCGGCGCCAAGCTTGCGCTCCATGCGACGCCGCACGTCCTCTGGAAGCGGCACTCCGCCGCCCATCTTGGATAAATCTTGGACGGCGTCGCCCTGGCGCTGCTTGCGCACCTTGGCCGCATAGCTGGCCTTCTGTGCGTTGGCGTGGGGCGTATGCGCGGCCGGGACCACGCCGGTCCCCACCTGCCCGTCCACCTCGACCTCGCACCGTTGCCGCTGCTCCTCGCCGTGGCGGGCGAGATCGTCGTCTTTCGTAAGGCTTTGGCCGGGTTCCAAGACTTCACCTGCTCTTCAAGTCACGATGCGGAAGGAACGGGCCCGCGGGGCCCCTCACCAGTTGTCGGCCGCGGAAAAGAAAGGTTGCCGTGATATTTTATTATCATCTTCCAGCAAAGTCACTGCAAGATCCTCAAGAGTGAGGAGAGGTGTATGCCAACTGCGTATAACAGCGCCCAGGAACACGTAGATGAGGAGTTGTCCCGGGTGGCGCTGATGCTGCAAAAGCAGATGTACCTGCACTGGGAACAGGGCCTTCTGCCGCGCATGAAGGACGAATTTTCGGGGACCTTCGTCTCCGGCGGCGAGGTCGAGGCGCTGCTCTCAGGCGGGCGGCCCTTGTCGCCGGAAGCCGAGGGCCGCCTGGCCGAGCTGGACGCCGCACTGGAAGCCTACGGCGAGCGCATCGAGGACCGTTTGAAGGAAGCGCAGCGCCAGGGCGATCCCCTTCCCTGGGACCAGCTTCGCCGGGCCTTCCGCCTCTCGCCTACCGAGGAGCAGGTGCTCTGGCTGCTGATCGCGGTGGAGACCTGCTCCCGGCACCGACAGCTAGTGCGCTATCTGATGAACGACGCGGCGCGAGTCAACTCGGACCTCGGCCTGCTGGAACTGTGCGTCTACAGTACCCCGCTCCTTAGTACCCCCCACCTCAGTGCCCCCCTCCACGGCACCCCCCACTTCAACGCGCCCCAGCGCCGGGAGCGCATGATCGACGAGTTGAGCGCAGACGGACCCCTCCTGCGCTTCCGGCTGGTCGAGCCGGTGGGCGGCAAGCGCGCGGCGGATGACTTGCCTTTTCTGCTACGGCCCATACGGGTGGCCCCAAGGATCATCGAATGGGTCCACGGCAGGGCGGCGCTGGACCGCGAGGTCGCACAGTTCGCGCGGCTGCGCCAGCCCCGCGCGCCCAGGGAATGGATCGGCGCGACGGTGGCGGGGGACCACGTCAGGGCCCTCCTGCGCGAGGCCGCCCACGCTGGGGACCGCGGCGAGGCGGCGCCGGTGGTAGTGCTGGTGGGTCCGTCTGGCTCGGGCAAGCACGCGTTGATCGAGTCGGCAGCGTGGGACCTGGGAACCCCGATTCTCGATGTGCAGGCATCGCTCTTGCCCGAGGATCGGGAGGACTTCCTGCGCCTGTCCCGGGCCTTGCTGCGCGAGACCATGCTGCTGCGGGCGACGCTCGTGCTGACGGAGATCGAGCCGCTTTTATCAGACCCGCGGGGGCGTTTGTTCCTGCTCGACCAGGTGCTCACGGACCTGCCCGGGCCGGTGGCAGCGACCATGGGGGCGCGGGAGGCGCGGGTGCCGTCGCTCCAGCGCGGGGTGGTGCGGCTGGACATGGTGCTACCCACCGAGACCGAGCGCAGCGCCCTGTGGCAGGGCGCCCTGTCAGCGCTGCCGAACACCGGTCTGGCACCGGGCTTCAGCGTGGAACGTGTGGCGGCGCGCTACCCGGTCACCGGTGGGCTGATCGAGCGAGCGGCGGCGGGGGCGGCGGCGGCGTCAGGAGCCCGGCGACAAGGTGACGTACTGCTACTGAGCGAGGCCGACATCCACGCCGGCCTGCGCACCGTGTTGGATGAAAAGATGACCACCCTGGGCACCCGCATCACCCGACACCAGCGGTGGGAGGATCTGGTCGTGCCACAGGAGACCCACGATCGCATCCAGGAATTCTTGGCACGGCTTCAGTTCCGCCGGCAGGTGTACGAACAATGGGGCTTCGCCCGCAAGCTCGGCAAGGGCCTGGGGACCAGCGCGCTTTTCTCCGGCCCCCCGGGGACCGGCAAGACCATGGTAGCCGGGCTCATCGCCCAGGAGTTGGGGCTGGACCTGTACCAGATTGATTTGAGCCGGGTGGTATCCAAGTGGATCGGGGAGACGGAGAAGAACCTAGGGCAGCTCTTCGAGGCCGCGGAGGCGGGGCACGCCATCTTGCTCTTCGATGAGGCAGACGCCCTCTTCGGCAAACGCACCGCGGACGTGAAGTCGTCGGTGGACCGCTACGCCAACATGGAGGTGAATTATCTTTTGCAGCGCATCGAGCACTTCGACGGCATCACCATCCTGACCACCAACCTGGAGTCGTCCATCGATCAGGCGTTCAAACGGCGCCTCAGCTTTCGCCTGGAGTTCCCCGTGCCCGATATCGAGGAACGAAGGCAGCTTTGGTCCACCATGCTGCCCGATGAGGCGCGGGTGCGGGAGGTGCTGGACTTCGCTGAGCTGGCGCGGAAGTACGAGATGTCCGGAGGGAACATTCGCAACGCCACGCTGCGCGCCGGCTTCCTCGCAGCCAGCGATCGTTCCGAGGGCATCGCCATGGAACATCTGCGCCGAGCGGCGGATCTGGAATATGCGGCGATGGGCAAGGTGTTCTCGTCACCGAGACCGGGAAGGCCGTAGCCGCGGCGATGGCAGGGCCTACTCAGGTAGGTCGCACGCCCGGTAGCCCACCACGTCGATGCCGTAGTACTCGGCGAAGCGTCGGGCGCGAGGGAGGTGGTCGGCCACGGAGATCACCAGCGCCGTACGCAGGCCTCGGGAGCGCATGATGCGCCCGGAGAAGCGTACGTTCTGCCAGGTGCTCAGCGCCCTGCCTTCCACCAGGGTCCGTTCCGGCGGCACGCCGTTGTGCCGGGCCAGGCGGGCCATGACCTCCCCTTCGACCCAGCGATTGTGGGCCGCCCCGCCGGAAAAGAGCAGCGCCCCGACGATGCCTTGCTGGTAGGCCAGGACGGCGGCGCGCACCCGGCAGCGTTCGCACGGGGAAGGTCCCCCACCCAGTGAGGCCGGGCATCCCAGCACCAGCGCGACATCGGCGTGCCCGCCCCTGCCAGCGGCCAGAGTGGCGGTCAGCAGCGTCTCGTCGGGGCGGTCCCGCTGGAACAAGTCATGCCAGCCGACGCAGCCCGAAAAGAAAAGCAGGCCCCACAAGAAACTAGCCGCGCAGATCGGACGCGACCGTGCGGGCCACTTTCCTGCCGGCAACGTAGATGCTGATCTGGGGCGGTCCGCCCAGCGAGGTGGGGAAGAGGCTGCCATCGACGACATAAAGATTGTGTACCTGGTGATGGCGACCCTCCGGCGAGACCACGGAGCGCCGCGGGTCGCTTCCAAGGGGCATCGTCCCCATCGGGTGTACCGAGGTCAAGAGCGGATCCAGGGGCCGGTACGAATGCTGAAGGATCGCGCCCAGGTCCGCCTGGCCGGGCTTCAGGCGCATCGGCGAGGCGAAGGGCACCATCACCTGCCGCGCCCCGGCGGCCAGGAGGATCTCGGCACAGGCGGCGGCGCCGCTAAGCAGGGCCCGCTGATCGTCCCCGTTCAGCTCATATTGGATCTGCAAGCGCCCGCCGCGCCCCAGCACCACCCGCCCGCAGGTCTCGTCATGAAGCATCGCCGCCACCACCGAGGTGCGGGGGTAGTCGCGCATGGCCTGCGCGTGGGCCTTGCCGATGCCCGGACAAAAGGCCGCGAAGCCGCCGGGATGGGCGAAGGCGGTCAGGATCCACGATCGGTCCTGCGCGCCTGGCTCGAACGAGAGTTTTTCGGTACATTCGTAGCTCTGGGGGACGCCGCCAAATCCCTCGATGACCTCGTCGAAGACGCCGGCCACCGCCACCCCGGGATGCAGGCGCAGGGTGCGCCCGAGGCGCTGGTGGGGGTCGGGCAGTCCGCTGCGCAAGGCCAGGGCGGCGGACCCGATGGCGCTGCCCCCGAGGCAAATCGCGCGGGCCGATGCAGTGACCGCGACGCCTGGTCGGCCATCGGGAAGGACGACGTGTCCCTCGACGCTGCTGGCGCGGCCTTTGGACCACAGGATGCGATCGATGCGCACGTCGGCATAGACCTGGGCGCCCAGGCGCACCGCGTCGGGCACCAGGATCTTCAGGGCATTCTGCTTGGCATCGAATGCGCAGCCGAGTTCGCAAAATCCGGAGCGCACGCAGCCCTTGCGGTTGTGGGACATAAGCCCTCCGCGCCACCCGAGGCGGGTCACCCCCCGGCGGAGGATGTCGTTGTTGCGGTTGACGTCCTCTTCGGTCATCTGGGCGACGTGCAGTTCTTCCTCGACGGCGGCGTAGTCCGGGGCCAGGTCTTCGGGGGACCAGCCGGCGGCGCCATGCTCGGCGACCCAGCGGCGCAGCACCGGATCCGGGGCCCGCTTGCACAGGTTGGTGTTGTGTACCGTGGAACCCCCGACGCCGCGTCCCTGGAGCACGGTCACCGCGCCGTCCTCCGTGGCCCTGCCGCCGGCATCCTGGAACAGGCGGGGGAGCATGTCCCCCTCCTGCTGGTTGAAGTCTTTCGCGGTGTGGTGGCTGCCTTCCTCGAACACAAGCACCGAGAAGCCGGCCCGGCACAGTTCCCGTGCCGCCATCGCCCCCCCAGCCCCGCTGCCCACGACAATGACATCGGCTTGCAGGCGCAACGGCCCGCGCAGGTCCCGTCCGTGAATGATGTGCCCGGTCATGGCAGCATCGGCCCGCTGTAACCGATGGCGGCGAAGCTTCTTGGGTCCTGGTAGTAGGCCAGGCAGCACAGGGACTTGAGGGCCTGCAGGCCCTGCCGGCGCACGGCAAAGCGGCTTCCCTGCCAGTCCAGAAGCACCCGATCCTGGGCCTCTGGGGAAAGGGCGGTGAAGGGAGACACCTCGTAAAGCAAGAGGGGCGAGTGCTCCAGCACCTGCAAGAGCCCCCGCACGTCATTCACCAGGGCCTCGTCGAGGTGGCCCAGGTACCCATCGATCCACAGGGCCACATCGGGCCCCTGCCCCTGTGTCCCACCCGCCCCACCCGGTTGGGATTGCGATTGATACACCGCGGGGCTCACTCCGTCGAGAATCCTGCGGGCGGCTGCGTTAAGGATCAGATACTCCTTGGTCGACAGGGTCCGCAGGGGACCCCCAAATCCCGACGGCAGCCCGTAGCGACCCCAGGGCAGGTGCGGCCCCACAAGCAGCCCGGAAAAGAGCGCAAGGCCGCCCAGGGCGGAGACTTTCAGGAAGCGGCGTCGCGTCATGGTCACAAGCATGCTACCATGTCGGGGCCCGCGCCAGTCTCTGCGGGTACTGGGAGCGTACGTCCAAGCAGATGCCCAATCGAGTCTCCAATCGCAAGGAACGGGCGATCCAGGTGGTCTTCCTCGGGGTCTACCTGTCGCTTATTGTCTTGGGGCTCTTCACCGACCGCACGGCGTCGGTGTGGGTGCGTGCGACGCGCATCTTCTGGACCATCGGCCTGCCGATGGCGCCCTTCTTCTGGGTGATCGCCGGCTACTACGTCTGGCGCCGGCTCTGCCCGCTGAGTTTCTTCGCCAAGATCGGCGCCGCGTGGCCCCGCAAGAAGCAGCGCCGTGCCAGCCCCTTTCTGGAACGCTGGAGCTACGTCATCACCTTCTCGGCGATGTTCGTTTCGCTGGGGCTGCGGCACCTGTTGACCAACGGCTCGGGCACGTGGCTGGCGATCTTCCTGTGCACCATCGCCGCCGCGGCCTTCGTCACCGGCACGGTCTACACCGGCAAGACGTGGTGCAACTTCTTCTGCCCGGTCAGCATCGTCGAGAAGATCTACCTGGAGCCCACCGGCATGGGCCGTGAGATGGCGGCCGACAACTCCCAGTGCGGCAAATGCACCGCCTGCAAGAAGCACTGCCCGGACATCGACATCGAGATGGGCTACTGGAAGGAGCGCGAACTTCTGTCCCGGCGCATCGCCACCTACGGCTGGCCGGGGCTGGTCTTCGGCTTCTACTTCGTCTACTTCACCTACCGGGGCTCGTGGGACTACTACTTCAGCGGGGCCTGGACCCGGGAGGCCTCGGAGTGGCGCAACGTCTTCGGGCCGGGGTTCTACTTCGCCCCCGCCGTGCCCAAGATCATCGCCACCTATCTGTCTCTGCTGGTGACGACGGTGGCGTCCATGGGCCTGTTCTTCGGCCTGGAGCGGTTCTTGACCCCCCGCGGCGGACGCGAGCGCGCCATCCACTACAGCCTGGCGGTGGCGGCGTTTTGCGCCTTCAACCTGTTCTATCTTTTCGCCGGGGCGCCCACGTCGCGCAAGCTGGCGCCCTACGGTCCCTGGGCGGTCTCGTTCTTATCGGTGGCGCTGTCCACCTGGTTCCTGGTGCGGCGCCTGCCCCGTCGCGAGGACGGGGCGGTGCAGGAACGCTTCGCCAAGCGCTTCATCGCCCGCTGGAGCTGGGACGAGAAGCCCCCCGCCGACCTGCGAGAGGCGTTCCACATCATCAAGCGCAAGGAGAAGGAGAAAGAGACCGGCCTGCGGGTCTACGCCGACACCGTGCGCGAGCTGATGAGCGAGGGCGTGGTCACCCGGGCGGAGCTGCGGGTGCTGGAGCAGGTGCGGGCCCAGTTCAACATCTCGGACGCCGACCACGAGAAGGTGCTGAAGCAGCTTTCGCTGACCGACCAGCGGCTCTTCGATCCCAACGTGGCCCTGTCGGTGGAGGAGCGGCTGCAGGAGCAGGGCTACGGCATCGCCTTGCGCAACCTTTTGGTCCGCGGCGCCACCAAGCGGGACGTCGAGAACCTGCGCCGGGACTACGGCATCAGCGCGGAGGCCCACCATCGCATCGTCGCCGAGATGACCGGCTCGTCGGGGGGCCTGGTGCAGCGAGCGCAGGACCTTCTGACCCGCATCGAGGACCTGCGGGCGGTACACCGGGTGCTCTACAGCTTCCTCATCGGGCCAGCCTTCGAGTTCCTCTCGATGGTGATGCTCAAGCGGCAGGACCGGCTGGTGGACCATGTGCTGGACGTGCTGTCCATGCTGGGGATGGGCGAGGTGGTGCGCCAGAACCGGGCGCAGCTTTTCGAGCAGGACAAGGTATCGCGCCGGGGGGCCATCGAGGCCCTGCGCAACGCCGGCGAGCCGACCATCATGAAGCGCCTTCTGCCGGTGCTGGACGAGCGGGTGCCCCCCGCCGACCCCAAGTTCACCGCTAAGGAGGTCGAGCAGGAGCGGGTGCTGGAGGCGCTGGCCTGCGATCCGGATGCGTTCCTTCGCGCCGGGGCCATGCTGGCCTCGGCCCTGCCAGGGGAGACCCCGCGCCCCAACGGAGTCGAGCGCATCCTTGCCGGGCTGACCGAGGAGGACCCCCTGGTGCGGGAGGCGGCTCTGCAGGCGCTGCCGATCAACTGGGACGGCGCGGCGCGGGCGGTGAACGCGCTTCTGGGGGATGCGGATCCAGCGGTGCGTTCGGCGGCACAGGCGGCGCTCTTGCGGCGGCAGGACGGCACCTTCAGCCACACCTCGCAAAGCGTGACCGGGCGGTCGATGCAGGACTTCGTGCCCGAGGCGCTTTTGGACATCGAGCGGGGTCACCGGGCCACGCCGATGTACTCCTCGACGTCGAGCCCTTCCTACAGCAGCGCCGGCAGCACCGGCTTCGGCTTCGGCCCCGGCGACACGGTGGTCACGGGACGCTTCGCCGTGCCCCGGCTGCCCACCAACCTGGGCCCGGTGTGCACCAACCTGGAGCGCATCCTTTTTCTGCACTGTGTGCCGCTTTTCGTCGACTTCGAGCCCGAGGACCTGCTGGTGCTGGCCCGGGCCTCCGACGAGCGCACCTTCCACGACGGGCAGCGCCTCTTCACCCAGGGCGAGCTGGGCGACGAGGTCTTCGTCATCATCGCCGGGCGGGTGCAGATCAGCGTGACCACCGGCACGGTGAACCGGGTGGTGACCGTGCTGGGACCGGGCGACTGCATCGGCGAGACCTCGGTCATCGACGGCTCCCCGCGGTCGGCGACGGCGGTGGCCAACGGCGAGCGGACCCGCATCCTGTCGATAGCGGGGGACACCTTCCGCCGCTTTTTGGAAGAACGGTCCCATGTCGCCGGCAAGGTCATCGGCATCCTGGCCAGCCGGCTGCGGCAGCTTGTCGAGCGGACCTACCCGGTGGGCGCCAATCCGGGCAAGGGATAGGTTCCGAGGGATCTCAGCGATCCGCGGGGAACACCGGCTCCGCGCGCCGCTTCGACGACGAAAACGGGACCGCCGCGCCAGGCTGGTTCAACCAGCCCGAGGACATCAGCACAAGGGCCACCCCCACCCCGCAGCACAGGAGCGACCAGAAAAGGCCGATCAGCTTGGGGGGCGACCGCAGCACCGCGCCCCCCCCTCGCAGGCGCATGACCACCATGGCCCCGCCCATCAGCAGGAGCCCCACCCCGTTGAGCAGCAAGAACCAGCGCGGCAGCAGCATCGGCTACTTCCACGGGACGCCCGGGGGCGCCTCGCCGATCCGCTCGCCGTAGGCGGTCATGATGCGCCGGGTCAGCGGGCCGGGCCGGCCCCCGGCGATGGCGACCTGGTCCACCTGTACCACCGGGACCACCCCGCGCACCGAGCTGGTGAGGAACGCCTCTTCCACTGTGCCCAGTTCCGCCGGATGGAGCATCCCCTCCCCGACCGGGATTCCCGCCGCCGCGGCCACCCGCAACACCACTTCCCGGGTGATCCCCGAAAGGATGCCGATGGACACCGGCGGCGTCTGCACCTGCCCCCCCCGGACCCAAAAGAAGTTCGACGACGCCCCCTCGGCAATGTACCCGTCGAGATCGCAGAGCAGGGCCTCGTAGGCCCCGGCTCTTTTGGCCGCGGTCACCGCCATCACCGAACTCAGATAATTCCCCGATTTCACCGTCGCCGGCACATGGCCGGGGGCGTTGCGCCGCCAGGGTACCAGCGCCAGCCGCACCCCCTGGTCATAGAGCCGGACATCCGGCGGCTTCAGGGGCTTGGCGACGACCAGCAGGCGCGGCTCGTCCGCCGCCGCCGGATCGAGATCCAGGTCCCCGGCCCCCCGGGTGACGACGATGCGCAGATAGGCCCGCTCCGCCGACCCGGGCAAAAGCGCCGCCAGCGTCTCGGCCACCGCCTGGCGAATGGGTTCCGGCGGCGGCAGTTCCATCTCGATGCCCCGGGCGGAGCGCTCCAGCCGGTCGAGGTGCTCGGCAAGGAAAAGCGGCGCCCCGCCCACGGTGCGCGTCACTTCATAGATGCTGTCGCCGTAAAGGAACCCGCGGTCGAACACCGGGACCCGCGCATCTTCGCCGGGGACCGCCCGCCCGTCCAGCCACACCACGGCATGTTCGGGAAAGCGCCGCCTCACCGCCGCCCTCCCAGGCGCAGGCGCCATACCATGAGCAGCGCCTCGGCGAAGATGCGCCGCGACATTTTCGACTGCCCCACCCGCCGATCGACGAAGACGATGGGCACCTCGGCCACGCGAAAGCCACGAAGTACTGCCCGGTAGGTCATCTCGATCTGGAAACTATACCCCTCGGACCTCACCGAATCCAGGTCGATCGTCGCCAGCACCTCTCGGCGGAAACACTTGAAGCCCGAGGTGAGGTCCCTTACCCCGAGGCCCAGGATGGTGCGCGCGTACAGGCTCCCCCCGGCGCTCACGAGCTGCCGGCCCAGGCCCCAGTTCTCCGTGCCCCCGCCGGGGACCCGCCGTGAGCCGATGACCAGGTCGGCGCGGGTCTGCGCCATGAGCAGCATCGCCGGCAGGTAAGAGGGATCATGGCTGAAGTCGGCGTCCATCTCGAAGACGTATTCGTAGCCCTCGGACAGGGCCCGCCGGAAGCCGGCGATGTATGCCGTCCCCAGCCCCATCTTCCCCGGGCGGCGCATCACCTTTATGTGCTTGTTCTTCGCCGCCAGCGCCTCCGCCAGAAGGCCCGTCCCGTCGGGAGAGTTGTCGTCGACGATCAACACGTCGGCAGCGGGCAGCGTGTCGTGGATCTGCTCGATCAACGCGGGCAGATTGTCCCGCTCGTTGTAGGTCGGGATGATGATCAGCACACGTGGCATGGCGGCCCAGTCTACACTCGGGCGCGGGTTGCGGCGAAAAGTGATTGTGATATGGTCCGGGCTCAATGCAAATTTTGAAGGCCCGTTTTCGAAGTCGCGAAGATTTTGACGAAGCCTATAACGCCGATCTGCCCAACGGGGGACTGTTCGTGGCGACGACGACCCCGCTGAAGAACGGCGAGGACGTGATCGTCGAGATTTTCTGTGAAGGACTGCCCAACAAGGTCATGATCCGGGGCGAGGTCAAGTCGTGGCGTCCGGCGCTGCCGCGGCTGCGGGTCCGGGCCGGCGCCCTGGTGGCCTTTCCGCCCGAGGAGGACGAGAAGCGCAATTTCCTTCTGGCGGCCCTGGGCGGCGAGGTGGTCCCACGCAAGCGGCGCCACACCCGCATCCCGGTCGATGTCCCGGTGCGCTACCGTCCCAGCGACACCGTCGAGTCCACCCCCGGCGATCTGGTCGAAATTTCCATCGGCGGGGCCCTTTTGCGGACCGATCAGCAGATGCCGCCGCTCGGCAGCGAGGTGGTGCTGGAGGTGCTGCCGCCCGG
This sequence comes from Polyangia bacterium, assembly GCA_038231615.1. Lineage (GTDB taxonomy): Bacteria > Myxococcota_A > Polyangia > Palsa-1104 > JAEUJZ01 > JBBRLA01. The sequence continues at coordinate 14,356 of JBBRLA010000134.1, forward strand.
GGGCGCGGTGCCCATGTCCATCGCCGGCAGGGTCTCTTACCACACCGAGGCGGGCGCCGGAATCAAGTTCCTCTACCGCGACGGCGGAGGTTCACGACGCATTCGCGAGCTGATCCGCCGCATCCGTTCCTCCTGAGGGATGGACCGCGACGCCGCGTTCATGCAGCGTCCGGCCCCGCTTACCCCTCGCCCGCCGTCGAAGTGCCCGCCTCCAGTTCCGCGATGATCCGCCGCTGCGTCCGCACCAGCGCCAGCAGCCGCTCCTTCTCACGGTACAGTTCGCGGTGCCGCAGCCCGGTACCAAGGAGCAGACTCAGGTCCCCCAGGTCCCAGGGCTTCGGCACATAGTGGAAGATAGTGCCCTCCTCTATGGCCTGTAGCGCCTGCCGCCGGTCCCCCTGCCCGGTCATCAGGAAGCACACCACCCCGGGCTGCTCCCCGACGACCCGCCGGCACAGGTCCAGGCCGCTCATCCCGGGCATGTTCAGGTCCGAGAGGATCAGGTCCACCTGGCGTCCCTCTAGCACCGCCAGCGCCTCTTCCCCGCTGCCGGCCTCCAGGATCGCATACGGCGAAAGCCGCAGCGCCCGTCGCAGCACGTCTCGAATGGGGGGCTCGTCGTCAACAATCAGGAGGGTGGGGTGCATGGGTGTCCTTCCGCCGGTCGACCCGGCTGGCTTCCCAGCCCAGGTCGGCGGAAAGCCTGCCATCCTTGAGGCCCCGGGGTATAGTCTCCTCATGTTCCCCCCCCGCCGCAAGCGCCGCGCGCGCCGTGAGCCCTTGAAAGGCCCGCCCCTGGTGGATCGGGCC
>JBBRLA010000135.1:0-15108 GCA_038231615.1 Polyangia bacterium
CGGTGGGCTGGACCAGCATCGCGATGGTCATGGCCAAAAACATCATCGCGTCCTTGCGCGACATGTCGCGGCTGCGCAGGTCGGGGATCACGATCTTGCCCGGCCGGACGTGCCGGCGGATGGGCCACTTGTCGCAGATGAGCGGACGCACGGTGCTCAGGCGGGCCTCGATCAGGCGGGCGATGTTGGCCGGGAAGTCCTCCGCGGCGATGGCCACCTCCAGTTTCTCCAGCGTCATGCTCTCCTCCAGATCGCAGAAGATGCGGCGAAGCACGCGGTTCTGGATCGAGCTGCCCTCAGCCGAGGGCATGCACTGATGGCGGACCCGGATCGACGGGGTGCTTCCGATTGAAGTAAGCATAGAGGTCGTCGAACACCGCGGCACCGCGGGCGAGCCGGTCCTCATCGTCGCGATGGCCGAGAGAGAGCCCCGCGACCAGGCCGGCCAGGCCGGCGGCCTCGGGCCTGCCGAACTTGCCGTCCTTCAGATCGATGTCGTGGACGATCTCCGCGAGCGGCCCGAGCCCGGGCTCCGAAAGGCCCATGCGCTCGATCAGCACCTCGAAGGTGCAGCGGTCGCCCTCGTGAGTGAATTCGGCCTCGAACATGTCGAAGCGCAGCTCGCCGGGCTCCGGCTGGTAGCCCCTGGGGGGGACGAACTTGAAGTGGGCCTCGGGATCGATGAAGCGCCGAATCAACCAGGCGCTGCCGATGCGATCGATGTGGATGCCCTTGCGGGTGACCCAGGTGCGACCTCGCAGCTCGGCGCGGGGGACCGCGCTTCCCTCTGGCATGGACGCCGGGGGCCGTAGCCGTGCTTCCAGATCGGCCAGGAGCGCCGCGGCAGCGGGCCTGCCAGGCGCATCGAAGAAGTCGATCGCGGCGATCTCGGCGAGACGCCGATGGAGTCGGGTCAGCTCGGCTTCAATCGGCACTGACCCCTCCCTGGGATCTTTGGCCGGGCCCAGGTCCTCCAGGCGCTGCTGGATCTCCTCCGCGAGCTGGTGATAGTCGGCGTCTCGGGCCGCCTGGAAGAGTGCCTCCGCTGACTCATCTCCCAGCCCTTCGATGAGGTGCGCCTCGCAGAGCGTGGCGTCGCCACCGCCCCCGACGATCTCGCGCAGCACCCACTGGAAGTCTTCCTGGGCCTCGGCGCTTTTGGGCAGGATGTAGACCGAATTCTTCATCGCAACGGCGCCGATGCGTTGCATGTGCCGCCAGATCTTGACCCGGAAGTAGTTGGGTTTTGGCGGGATCTGGTGGATCAGGAGCAGCCACCGGGTCTCTGTCATGGCAGGGCTTTCGTCTCGAAGTCATTGCGAGGAGGCAATGATGCATCTGAACTTTTCAGAAGATACACTTGCATGATGGGAGGAAGAGAGAATAAGTTCAAGCTCTTCGCGAGCCGATCGAAGAAAGGAAGAACATGGGACAGTCCATCGTTGCCTTGGCCCTGCTTTTCATTTCCGCCTCCGCACTAGCGGCTGGCGGCACTGCCGGACTCGACACCGCCAAGATCGAAGAGCTCACGGGTCTGAAGGGCAAGCTCAACGACAAGGAAGGCGTCTTCAAGGTCAGCCTGCCGCGCAAGGACCTGGCGGTCACCGCTGCCGGCGTCAAGCTCACCCCGGGCCTGGGCTTGACGGCCTGGACTGCTTTCAAGCGGGTCGGAAAGGACGTGGCCATCATGGGCGATCTGTGCTCCTTGAAGACCAGGTCAACCCGGTGATGAGCGTGGCGCTCGACAACCACCTGGAGGTAACCGCGCTGCACAACCATTTCTTCTGGGAGTCCCCCAGGGTCATGTTCATGCACGTCGGCGGCATGGGGACCCAGGAGCAGCTGGCCGCCGCGGTGGGCAAGGTGTTCGCGAAGCTCAAGGAGACCAGCGGGGGCAAGGCAACGACGCCGGCATGGGGGGCATGCAGCAGTACACGACGATGGACAACTGCCTGAACTCCTGCAAGGCGATGCCCGTTGGGACGGCCGCCGACCAGTCCGGCAATACGCTTGGTTGCCGCACCTACCACGCCATGGCCGCCAAGGCCGACCCGACGACCCACTGCCCCCACGCCGGTCCGGGCGGCGCCGGCGTATGCGGGACCAATTGCCAGGGCTACTGCCAGATCGCCCAGATGTACTGTACGGGCCAGAGCAAGGTCTACGACAGCCTCGCCGACTGCATGTCGACTTGCATGAATACGCCCGACGACGTCACCTTCAGCATCGCCGTCCAGGATGGGGCGCACGTGGCCTGCCTTCTGTACCACGTACAGGAGGCGTCCACGGTCCCTCCCGATCACTGCATCGGCGATCTCAAGAAGATCGCCGGCAGCTCGGGGAAGTCTGTTACATGCATGTGACGGCCGGTCGTATCCTTCTCGCCGCTGCGCTCGGCTCAGCCGGGTGCAACGGCGGGATGGGGGTCCCCGATGGGGGCGACGGACCGGGCTGCTCCGCGGTCCTGCCACCGGCGATTTGCCCTGCGATGTGGCCTCGGTGCTGCGGGCGAAGTGCCAGCCGTGCCACCAGCAGCCGACCCGCAACCGCGCCCCGTGGCCCCTTCTGCGCTACGAGGACACGCAGATGCCCTTCGGCATGACCGGACTGCGTCGCTGGCAGCGCATGGCGAAGGTCATCGAGCCCGACAACTTCCCCCACATGCCGCCGAACGGCCAACCCCAGCTTACCGATGCTGACTTTCAGACGCTGAGGAGCTGGTTCTCCGCCTGCGTCCCACCGAACCTGGAGGGAGCAGGCTGCGACGTGGACGATGGCGGCCCCCTTCCGGACTGACGCCGGATCCATGTTTAGAGGGACTTGACGTATTCGACCACGTCCCTCTTTTCGCCAGCGCTCAAGCCCAGCTTAAAGCAGTCGTTGTAGTGGTCCACCACGTCCAGCAGGGTGGCGAAGCGGCCATCGTGGAAGAAGCCGCCCTTCTGGTGGGTCCATAGTCCGGCGAGCGGTGAGGTGCGGTAGCGGTCTTCCGGTCCGCGCTTTGCCTGGAAATCATCGACACAGATCTCGGCGGGCGTGTGCAGGTTCCAGCCGGGCTCGGTCCACAGCGGCTCGCTGTGGCAGCGGTTGCACGCGGCCTTTCCGGAGAAGAGCTTGTCGCCCCGGGCGGCAGCGTCCTTGTCAAAGCTGCCATTCGGGGGCGCTGGGGCCGCAATGTCGAGCTCATAGACGTGCAGCGCGGGCAGCTTGGAAGTGACCTTGTCGTCATCCGGGCCGATCTTGATGTCGGCGAAGCCGGCCCTGGCGGCGATCGGGAACTTGGCGGCGTTGTTCAGACGGGGATCGAAGAACCGCCCCTTGCCGTGCATCTCGATGGTTGCCACGAAGGCGTTCCAGTGGGTAACCGAGCCCCAGCCGGTCCAGGTGTGAAGGTTCACCCCGGCCAGACCGAAGGCCGGCGGGATCAGGACCGCGGCGGTCTTGCCGTCCGGGCGGAAGCCCTGACCATCCAGGAAGAGTTCGGCGTCGAACTTGCCCGGTCCCCAGGCGCCGAGGACCCTGCGCACGTCGGCCTCGGTGACGCCGAGCAGATCGGCGACCGGCTTGAGCGTGGGGGCCAGCGCGACGATTGCGCCGACGTTCAGATCGCGGTTGGCCCAGCCATCGAGACGATGACCGATGGCGCCAGCCGGAATGCCAGGGGCGCTGAATGAGCTGTCCACGGTCGAGTGGCACAGGGCGCACTGGATGCCCATCGACTTCATGCCCGGATCGTCGTCGTCGTCGCTGAAGAAGCCGGTGATCCCGATGACCGCGTTCAGCTTGATCAGCGCCACCGTGGTCGCCGGGTCGTTCAGGTCGATCTTGCCTGCCTTGAGCAGCTTGCGGATGGCAAGCGGCAAGGCGCCGATGTCGATCTTCAGGCCCACCGCAAGCGCCGTCTTCGGGCTGACACCCGGTCCGACCCCGCCCAGGGCGACGCCCTCGATGGCCTGGTGAAGGTTGAGTGCGCCGCCCCAGAAGTCCTCATCTCCAAAGGTGTCGAAGCGAAAGGTGTGCCTGCCGTCCTCCAGGGCCTGGGTGGCATGCTGGGCGATGGCGACGTCGTTGCTCGACAGCGCCTCGGCCAGGGTGGCCACGGGATCGCCGGTGCCAGGGGCCGCCTCCCGGTTCTGTGACTGCGTGCAGGCCAGGGTGAGCAAGCTGGACACTACGAGAACGGCCATGCTTTGGTCCTGTCGGTACTTTTCCATCGAAAATCCTCCTGCTCCCGGATAGAGATCCAATGGGCCGATCGGTTACCATAAAAGAGGAGAAATCGTTATAATCTATGAGCTCGCTCTTTCTCAGCAAGGGAGAAACCATGCTCGACACCACCCAGAGTCACGCCCCCGGGCCCCCGCAGGAGCAGTCTCCGGCTCTGTCCGATGAACAGGTCATCGACCGCGTGCTCACCGGGGAGACTGCCCTCTTCGAGGTCCTGATGCGCCGCCACAACCGGCGCGTCTATCGGGCCGTGCGGGCCCTCATCCAGGATACGGCCGAGGTTGAGGACGTGATGCAGCAGGCGTACCTGTCCGCCTACACCCACCTGGATCAGTTCGCCAAGATGGCCCGCTTCGCCACCTGGCTGATCCGGATTGCGGTGCATGAGGCCCTGGCACACCTTCGCCGCAGGGGTCATCTTGTCGAGCTGAAGGATGGTGACGATCAGGGTGAGACCCTGAAGTATCAATCGGACGACATGCGCGATCCTGAGGAGGGGGCCGGGATGCACGAGCTGATCGGCCTCTTGGAGGAGGCAGTAGACGGATTGCCGCCGATCTACCGGTGCGTCTTCATGCTGCGGGAGGTCGAGGGCCTGAACACCGCGGAGGTGGCCACCTGCCTCGAACTGGGCGAGGACCTGGTCAAGGTGCGTCTGCACCGTGCCAGGGCGCTCCTGCGGGCCGAGTTGCACCGTCGCGTCGGCCCCGGGGCGGCGGATGCATTCTCGTTCGGCGGCCCGCGCTGCGATCGGGTGGTCGCCGCCGTCATGGACCGGCTGGCCGGCTTATCGACGGCCCGTCATTTTCCGGCATGAAGGCCCGATGAAGGTGCCCGCATCGTGAAATGATTCATCTGCTAGATGACGTCTCTTGACTCGTAGTACAGATGTATCTACTGTCGTCTCTTCCTTCACTGGCCCATCCCAGGAGGAAGCAACCGATGCTGACTTTCTTGTCCAAACCCTTTTCGCGCCTCGGCGTCTACCTGGGTTGGCTGCTGCTCTGCGGTGTTTTTTCAGGATGCCCGGGCCCGGCCGGTGTCTCGGTGTTCATTCCAAGCGGGACCCCGGGCATCGGCTTTGACGACCTGGGCTTCTCCGCCATTCTGCACAAGGTGCTGGTGCCCGCGGGGCGTACCGGTACCCTGGCCCTGATCGACCCGAGCACCATGCAGGTCACGACGATCGGCGGCTTCAAGGGCAAGGCCGACTACAGCGGCGGCCATGACGACGGGCCCACCTCCGTGGATGAGGGCCGAGGGCTGCTCTTCGTCACCGACCGCACCGCCGGCCAGCTCAACGTGGTGGACCCGAGCGCCGGGGCCATCGTGGCCTCCTCACCCCTGCTCGGCGGACCGGACTATGTCCGATACGTAGCCGCCACCTCGGAGCTGTGGGTGACGGAGCCTGGCAGCGAGCAGATCGAGATTTTCTCCTTGCCCAAGGACGGACTGCCGCAGCCCAGCCACACAGGCAACATCGCGGTGAAAGGCGGTCCCGAGTCGCTCGTCATCGACAGTGCCCGGCATCTTGCCTTCACCCACCTGTGGCAGGGCAAAAGCGTCGCCATCGACGTACAGACTCGGCAGATCGTCGGGCAATGGCCCAACACCTGCACTGGTTCGCGCGGCATCGCGGTCGATGAAAAGCGCGGGTTCCTCTTCGCCGCCTGCGACGAAGGGACGACGGTGGTGCTGGACGTCGATCATGGGGGCCGGGTGCTCTCCAGTGCGCAACAGGGCAACGGCGTGGACGTCATCGGCTACAACGCGGCCCTTTCGCACCTGTACCTGGCCGCTGCCGGCAGCAAGGAGCTGGTGGTCCTCGGGGTCTCGGCTGCCGGTCAGCTCTCCGTGCTCGGGAGCTTTCACACTGCCGGCGGCGCCCACTGCGCTACCGCCGACGATCAGGGGTTTGCCTGGGTTTGCAGCCCCGACAACGGCCGGCTCCTGCGCATCAAGGACCCGTACCCCAAAGCGGGAATTTGAGCAGGATCATGGCGTGGGTCTTCGGACTGGGCCTGCTTGCGGTCGTGGCCGCCGGATCGTCCGCGCGGGCCGAGGAGATCGGAGCGGTGACCCTGGAAGGCGCGGTCCGTTTCGCGCTCGGCCACCACCCGAGCTTGCGGGCCAGCCAGGCCACGGAGGAGGACGCCGCGGCGCGCACCGGGCTCCTGCGCTCGGGCTACCTGCCGCAGGCCAACGTCTCGCTGGAGTTCCTGCGGGCGACAGGGAACCTGGTGGCGGGTTCGGTTTTCCCGCTGCCTGCGATCCCATCGGTCACCGGGCCGCCGGCCACGCCACGCTTCGACAGCGGGGCCTTCGGTAGCAGCGTGGGCCTCGGGGCGGCGTGGGACCTTTTGAGCTTGCCGCGACGCATCGCGCTGGTGGACGCCGCGCTCCTCGACCAGCAGGCCGCCCGTGCCGGCACGGACGCGCAGCGTCTGAGCGTCGCCTTTGACGCGGCAGATGCCTACCTCGAAGCAGTGGGCGGGGCGGAGGTGGTAAAGGCCACCGGCGCCGGTGTCGAACGGGCCCGCGTGTTCACGGCCACGGTGCGGGTGCTGGCCGAGCATGACCTGCGGCCCGGGGCCGATCTGTCGCGGTCCGAGGCGGAGCTGGCCCTGGCACAGGCGCAGCTCGTTCGCGCCGAGGAGGCTGCGTCGCTCGCCCAGGTCCGGCTGGCGCTGACGCTGGGCGCCGCCGGGGCCCGGGTGGACGTCGTGCCGGGGCCGCTTCTTTTGCCTCCGCGGGCCGGAAGGCCGGAGGGGCCGACGCGGGAGCATCCCTTGCTGGCAGGGGCGACGGCAGCAATGGAAGCGGCTGGAGCCAGGGAACGCGCCGCCGGCCTGGCCTACCTGCCCAGGGTGGAGTTGGTCGCTGCCCTGTGGTCCCGCGGCAGCGGCTGGTCGCCCTCGGGGCAGGACCCCGGCGGCGGCGCGGGCCTTTTGCCGGACACGCCGAACTGGGCGGCCGGCCTGGTCGTGTCCTGGCCGGTCTTGGAGATGTTCGCGATTCGGGCCTGCCGGCAGACAGAGCGGGCACAAGTCCACCTGAGCCAGGCGCGCAGGGAGGAGATCATGCAGGTTCTCCGCGCCCAGATCGATGCCGCCCGGACGATGCTGGACGCGAGCGCCCGGGTCGCGCAACAGGTCGCGCTCGGGTTGCAGGCGGCCCGGATGACCGAGCGGCAGGCCGATGCCCGATATCGATCGGGGCTGGTCCCGGTGGTCGAGGTGGCCGAGGCCCAGCGCCTGCTGGCACAGGCAGAGACCGAGGACGCGGTGGCGCGGCTGCGCATCCACCGCGCCAGGTTGGTCCTCGGGCGTGCGTTGGGCGATCTGGAACCCTTTTTGGCGGAGCTGCGCGGGACGGAGGAAAGGTAGCGTCATGTTCCTGGTCCGCTTCGCGCTGCGGCGCCCGTTCACCATCGTGGTCCTCGTCTTTGCCTTGCTCCTTTGCGGGGGACTGGCGATCCGGCGGGCGCCGGTCGATATCTTCCCCGACCTGGGCGTCCCGGTGATCTACGTCGTGCAGCCCTTCGGTGGCATGTCGCCGGGCCAGATGGAGGGGCAGATCGTCACTTACTACGAATACCACTTCCTTTACATCAGCGGCATCGAGCACATCGAGTCCCAGTCGATCCAGGGCATGGCCATGCTCAAGCTCTACTTCCATCCCGGCACCGACATCGCGCAGTCGATGGCGCAGGTGACGGCGATGGCCTTCCGGGCCACCGCCTTCATGCCGCCCGGGACCCTGCCGCCTTTCATCGTCCGTTTCGACGCCGGGTCCATCCCCGTTGGGCAGCTTGTCTTCGCCAGCGCTGAGCGCGGAGACGCGGAGATCCAGGACCTGGCCCTGTACCGGGTGCGTCCGCTTTTGGCCACCCTGCCCGGCGTCTCGGCGCCGCCGCCCTCTGGGGGGAAGATCCGCACCATCGTGGTCTACGTGGACCCGGAGCGGATGCGCTCCTACCGCATCTCGCCGGACGAGATCGCCGGCGTGTTGGCGCGCGAGAACCTGACCCTGCCCGCGGGCAACGTCCGCATCGGCGACCGCACCACCATCGCGGCCACCAACGCCCTGGTCCGGCGGCCCGCGGACCTTTTGAGCGTGCCCCTGCGCACCGGCGCCGGGCCCACGGTCTTCTTGCGCGACGTGGGTCACGTCGTCGACGGCGCCGACATCGTCTACAACATCGCCCTGGTCAATGGCCGGCGCACCGTGTACATGCCGCTGACCAAGCGGGCCGATGCTTCGACCCTGGACGTGGTGCGGAACATCAAGGACGCCCTGCCCAGGATGCGTGCGCTGGTGCCGCCGGACATCGAGATCCGCTTCGAGTTCGACCAGTCGATTTATGTGAAAAACGCCCTGCGCGGCCTGCTTACCGAGGGGGCCCTTGGTGCGTTGCTGACCGGCCTGATGGTGCTGCTCTTTCTGCACGACCTGCGCTCCGCGCTGATCGTGCTTCTGACCATCCCCATCTCCCTGCTCGCTTCTGTCATCGCGCTCCGGGCCGCCGGGCAGACCATCAACATCATGACGCTCGGCGGTCTGGCCCTGGCGGTCGGGATCCTGGTTGACGAGTCCACTGTGGCGATTGAAAATATCCACGCTCATCTTCTTCGCGGCGCCGGGGTGGGCCGCGCGGTGGTGGATTCGATGAAGGAGGTGATGCAGCCGCGCCTGCTGGCGATGCTCTGCGTCATCGCGGTGTTCATCCCGTCGTTCTTCCTGGTCGGGGTCAGCCGCGCTCTCTTCCCGCCGCTGGCGCTGGCGGTCGGCTTCGCCATGGTCGCCTCCTATCTGCTTTCGAGCACGCTCGTTCCGGTGCTGGCAATCTGGCTCTTCCGCGCAAGGCACACCGAGGCGGGCCCCGGCGCAGCACCCTCGCTCTTCGAGCGGGTAAACGCGGGCTATGGGCGGCTCTGTGCCGGGATGGTGCGGCACCGACGGCCGGTCCTTTTGCTCTACCTTCTGCTCTGCCTGCCCGCGCTCCTTCTTTCGAGGCATCTCGGCTCCGAACTCTTCCCTCGCGTCGATACCGGGCAGTTCCTGCTCCGCATCAGGGGCCCCGACGGCCTGCGGCTGGAGCGTACCGAGGAGATCGTCCGCGAGGCGGACCGGATCATCCGCGAGCAGCTCGGCGCGGGCGCGGTGAGCATCACGCTGGCGAACATCGGCAACCCGCCTTGGTCCTATCCGGTCAATGGCATCTACGTGTGGAACAGCGGCCCGCATGAGGCGGTCTTGCTGGTGGCGTTGCGGGCGGGCGGACGCCCGCCGCTCGCTTCCATTGAAGAGTCCTTGCGACGGACCTTCGCCGCCCGCTTCCCCGATGTACGCTTCTCATTCGAGGCGGGGGACATCGTCTCCCAGGTGCTGAACTATGGCGCCCCGACGCCGATCAACGTGATCATCTCGGGCAACAATCAGAGCGAGACCCGCGTACACGCGGAGCGGATCGTCGCCGCGCTGCGCAAGCTTGCCGCGCTGCGCGATGTCCAGATCCCGCAGTCGCTCGACTACCCGACGCTCGACGTCACCATCGACCGCGAGCGCGCAGGGCAACTGGGTGTGACCGTTGACCGCATCGGTCGTTCGATTGTCGCCGCGACCTCGTCGAGTGTGCTGATCGCGCCGAACTTCTGGGTCAACCCGGCCACCGGCATTCCCTATCGTGTCGCCCTCCGCGTCCCCGAAAGCCAGATAGCCTCCGCCGACGATCTGCGCAACCTCCCGATCATGCCCGACGGCGCCCCCCGTCCCCTGCTTGGCGATGTGGCCACACTGTCAACGGGAAAGACCCCCGGAGAGATCGATCACCTGAACAGCCAGCGGGCGCTCAGCGTGGTGGCGAACGTGGCGGGGAACGACCTGGGCGCGGCGGCCGTGGACGTCGAGCGCGCGGTCGCCGGTGTCGGGGTACCGCCTCGTGGCACCACCGTGGCCATCCACGGTCAGGTGGAGCAGATGAGGACCACCTTGCGCAGCCTGCGTGAGGGGCTCTTGCTGGCGGTGGTCGTGGTGCTCTTGCTGCTCACCGCCAACTTTCAGTCGCTCCGCGATCCCCTGGCGGTGCTTTCGACCCTCCCGGCGGTCCTCCTCGGGGTCATGCTCATGCTCCTCGCCACCCGATCGACCCTGAACGTGCAGTCGCTCATGGGCGCCGTCATGGCAATCGGCATCGCCGTGGCCAATGCCGTCCTCCTGGTCACCTTCGCCAGGGAACGCCGAAAGGCGGGCGACGGGCCTGTGGAGGCGGCCACGGCGGCGGCGCGCGGCAGGCTGCGGCCGATCTTGATGACCAGCCTGGCCATGATCGCCGGAATGGTCCCGATGGCGCTTGGGCTCGGCGAGGGCGGCGAGCAGTCGGCCCCGCTCGGTCGCGCCGTCATCGGCGGCCTGCTGGCGGCGACGGCGGCGACGCTGCTCTTTCTGCCTGCCGCCTACACACTGCTTGCCGGCAAGGCCCCCTTTCGTACCGGCTCTCTGGATCCGGACGATGTCGAGCACCTCGACGCACAGAGGACGCCATGAACAAGCGGACCGTTCTTGGGCTAGGGCTTGGGATGGGAATTGGGCTCGGGTTGCCGGCCTGCGAACGGGCGCCCAGGGAGATGGCGCCGTCGGCCCAGAAGGAAGGTGGGCCCAATGCGCCGCCGACGTTGGCCGTGGTGGCGGTCCAGGCGCAGCGCCTGGCGACCACGGTTCGCCTGCTCGGGGAACTCATTGCTTATGAGCAGGTAGCGGTCTACCCTCGCGTGCAAGGTTTCGTCGATGACATTCTGGTCGATCGGGGCAGCAAGGTCCGCCGCGGGCAGCTCCTTGCCCGTCTCTCCGCCCCGGAACTGCGCGCGCGACGTCTGGAAGCCAACTCCAAGGTCGAGGCCGACAGGAGCAGCTTCGAGCGGCTGCGCGCGGCTGCGGATACGCCGGGTACGGTGGCCCGCCACGATCTGGAACTGGCAGAGGCAGCGCTCAAGGCCGGCCAGGCGCACGCGCAGTCCCTGACCACCCTGGAGGAATACCTTCTGTTGCGGGCGCCCTTCGACGGCATCGTGACCGAGCGCAACGTCCACCCCGGCGCCCTGGTGGGACCGCCCGCGGGGACGGACGCGGTCCCGCTATTGCGCATCGAGCAGATCGCGCGCCTGCGGCTGACCGTGGCCGTGCCGGAGGCGGAGGCCGGGAGCGTGGCCGAGGGCGTCGCATGCGAGTTCACGGTGCGCGCCTTTCCGGCGCAGCGGTTCCGGGCAGAGGTCCGGCGGATCTCGCACGCCGTCAGCGAGCGGACGCGGACCATGGCGGTGGAACTGGACTACGACAACTCGTTGGAGCGACTCGCGCCGGGCATGTTCTGCGAGGTGTTTTGGCCGGTCCGCCGGGACGCACCCTCGCTCTTCGTCCCCGCCACGGCGGTGGCACGCACCACGGAGCACACCTATGTGGATCGAGTGCGGGACGGAATCATCGAGCAGGTCAATGTAGAGCCGGGCATCGCGGTCGAGGAGAAAATGGAAATATTCGGGGCCCTGCAACCTGGCGATCTGGTCCTGCGGCGGGGCTCGGAGGAACTGCGTAACGGGAGCCATATTCAAATCAAGACGGAGGTCCCCGATAGCGGAATGGTCAGATAACCAGGATGAACCCATACGGCCCATCGAGCCAGGCGCCAAAAGACCCGCGAGCGCCGCGCGCACGATCGGCACTGTCTGCTATGGCATGGTGATGATCTGGATGGGGCTGAGATTCCTTATCGTGTTGGCCGCCATGAATGCCGGGAGCATGGAGCCCCTGATGGTGGCGCTGGGTTTCCTGATGTTCGTCGCCACCATTCCAATCTTCGTCGGCCTTTGCATGCGATCCGGGTGGGCATATGTCTTTGCTGTCGGTACCTCGCTTCTCGTTGCCCTCTGGGACCTCTACTCAGCGGTGGACCAAAAGGCGGGTATCATGCTCCTGCCGGCCGGCCTGGGTATCGTCGCCTTCGGCTCTTTATGCAAGGCTGGCCGAGGCTAGCCGCGTCCTCCGTGCGCCTTGCAGTGGCCGTCGTCGCACTCCTGGTCCACGGCGCTGCTGTCCCCAGCGACGACGACTGGGAGGAGTGGGGCGGTTTCCGATGGATATGCTAAGATAAGAAATTATGATGCTCAATATCCCAGACGATGTTGTCCGCGCGTTGCGCGTGCCACAACGGCAGACTGAAGAGGAACTACGCAGGGAGTTCGCGATATTTCTCGTACGCGAGGGGCTTCTTTCACGCCCCATGGCACGCCGCTTGGCCGAGATGGAGCGAGTGGACTTCGACGATCTACTTGCCAGTCGCAAGGTGCCTTGGGACTTCTCTACAGACGAGATCCTGCGCGACGTAGAAGCCGCCGAAGCTGCCGCTTTTCATTCGCCGGCAGCAGAGAGCACCGAGCGGTAAATTCGTTCGTCCAGCCAAAGGCCGCCCTGATCCCGCAGCTCGATTAGCGTCGTCTTGATCGTCAGTAACAAACCACGTCGCTTTGCGGCAAGCAGAACGCCGAGTGAGCCCGACAACTTCAGTCGCAGGCTCAAGGCCATTCTTCGCCCTGCCTGATCATCGATGAGCAGCAGACAATCGGAGTGTTGGCTTGTGGCGAGAGCAATCGCCTCAGCCTCGCCTGGGTCGAGTTCTACCATGAGCTGCGGCAGCAATACAGAGTCGCTGACGTCATGGACTCGCAGCCATGGCAACAAGTGAACCTCTTTGAGGCGATCGCGTGCGCGCGACAGTTCCTCAACGACGGCCGTTGGTATATGCACTTCGCCATAGAGAGAATGCAGCAGGTCTGCCCGCCCAATGCGGGCAAAGCAGGATAGAGGCGTAGTGTTCGATATCACGAGCATGGGGTCTCCTTGTCGAGACCGGCGTGAGCGTCGATGGCTTTGCGAGGGTCCATCACGCCGTCCGGGCTTCAATGGCCTCGTGCAGGAGGGCACGAATGGCAGACTCAATCGAAACATCGACGCCCTTGGGCGACGCATTTTCGACTCGCACACGCTGCTTCTCGATCGCCTCGTACAGGTCGCGCCGAAGACGCAGCGTGACCGTCACGCTATTGCCTTCACCACCTGCCGCTGACGGCGGACTCATCGGCGCCATGCTCGATACGCAGAGCGCGAACGCCTCAATCGCTCTGCTAGCAGACGAAAAATCGATCTGCCGCGAGACCTTTCCAAGGTGACGGGCTTTTGCTTCGTCAGGAGAAAGAGCCCGAAGCGAAGGATGCCGCAAGTCATCAAAACCCTTGAGGTCGACTCTCCTGACGCGGCCGGATTCCGGATTCGCGATGTGCATTATTTTTGATCCTGCCTGAACCTTGAGGAATAGGTGAATCAAGGGCTGGTTTCGAGGCCCGAGGGCCAGGCCGGGAACGCGGCGATCGCCACCGCAGCCCGCATGGTGATCGCCACCGCAACCCGCATGACCTGATCGCATCTGCGTAATTCCGGAAGAAGAACTACAAAAAACTGCCTGCAACACCCCATTCGGGCACACCGCCCCGAATCGCCGCCGACTCGCATCAGGGGGCCCCCCCTGTTCTGGTCCCCATCACCCCATGGCCAAGATCGCTTAGGAAGGTGCCGGCGGATCGGTGTAGTCATCCCACAAAGGGGATGAATCGGCGTAGTCGCTTCTTGCCAGGCCTTCTGGTCCGACGCAGCCGATCTGGATAGTGAATACCGGCCCTGTCTCTGTCTCCCATTCCCTATCGGACCCTTGCGCTTCACGGCATACCGGTCTACGCTTTTGGATAAATGGGCTCCATCAAGCAGCGTGCGATAGAAGAAATCTCGTCGCTCCCGGAAAGCGCAGAGCTTGCCGAGATGATTGACCGCCTGTATCGGTTGATGAAATTTCAGAACAAGCTGACCTCGAACTTGACCCCGGAGCGAGCCCTCACCGACTCAGAGCAGCGCGAAGCGTGGCAGGTCTGGTCCAGCAAGGGGCCGCAGGGTCCAATCGAAGACGAGGGGTCCGACTGGCCATGATCCGGATGGGGGACATCCGCTGGTTTCGATTCGAGCACCCTGATAAGCGTCGGCCCGTACTGGTCGTCTGCCGAGAGCAACTTGTCCCATCGCTGTCTTTGCTGCCAGTGATTCCGCTCTCCACGCAAGTCCGTGGGCTGCCGTCTGAAGTCAGTCTCGGCCCGGATGACGGCATGCCCGAGACCTGTGTCGTCAAACCGGAATGGATTCGCGCGGTGGAGCGAGAGCGACTGGGGCCACTCATCAGCACCTTGCCAAGACAGCGATGGCCGGAAATCCGGCAGTCTCTTCTCTATATACTCGGGCTGGAGTAGGTCTCTCACCGGGGCGAGGTTCCTGATTTCCGGACTTCGTCCCCGGCCCTTCTCATGCCGGACCCCGCTCCCCGGCGGCGGCACATCAGGCAGCAAGGCCTGACCGGACCGGCGTCTCTGCTTTCCCTGCCCTGACCCGCCCTACCCCGTCACGACCCGCCTTACCCGGCTGGTCCTTTTGGGGCTGGTGATACACACCTGCCGGAACCGGCCAGCACACCAAGAAGCATCGCGGCATGAAGCAGTAATCGCCTTGGCTAGGACGAAAATCGCCTTGGCTAGGACGAAAATCGCCTTGGCTATGACGGAAAACATCGTGGCTATGACGAAAATCGCCTTGGCTATGACGGAAAACATCGTGGGCATGACGAAAATCGCCTTGGCACTGCGTTTATTGCCTTGGCACTGCACGAGACCGTCGTGGGCCGCCCATATAATGGGTGCCCCCCCGGGTGTAGCCCGGGCGGGGGGGGTTATAACAGCGCGCCGGGGGGCGCCGCCGCGGGGGCCCCGGTGGGGGCGCCCGGGCACCACAAAC
>JBBRLA010000136.1:0-15030 GCA_038231615.1 Polyangia bacterium
ACTCTCGGTGCGGATTGGTCCGGGAGGCAGCGGCGGGCCGGTGTTCAACGATCAAGGCCAGGTCATCGGCGTGGCCCGGCTGATCGAAATACACGGGCAGGACATCGCCCTTGGCGTGCCCATCGACGCGCTGCGGCCGCTGCTGCCGCTTTCGGAGGGGGTGGCGCTGGCGGAGTGGACCTTGCCCGGGCGCCTGGTGCGCAAGGTGCCCCGGCACGATGTTTCGCTGCTGTCGAGACTCAGCGCGGAGACCGTGACCCACCTTCTGGAGCGCATCGAGCGGGCCATCGAGATCGGCGCGCCGCTTTACAACGATGGGCACCACGAGGCGTGCTATCGCATCTACCACGCCACCGCGTTGGAACTGATGCGCGTGCTCACCGGGGCAGACAAAGTGGAAGAGGCGCTGCGCAGCGGGGCTCGCCGCGCGGAGTCGCAGGACAGCCCCTCGGGGCGGGCGTGGGCCATGCGCGACACCTTCGACGGGCTTTTGGACGTGGGGGCGCGGCGCATGGAGCATGACCAGAGCCAGGGCGAACGCTCCCGGTTGCCATCGTCGTCGGACAGGAAGGTGCCCCACCACCCGCTGACGCTCCTTTCGGACTGCGCCAGCCCGAACGTGCACCTCATGGCCAGCACCATCGCCGACGCGATCAGCGTGGGGGCGCCCCTGTACAACGACGGACACTTCGAGGCATGTTTTCGGGTTTATGAGGGGGCCGTGCTCGATCTGGATCGGCGGCTACCGAGGTGCGACGGGGCCAAGCGGGCGCTTTTGGAGGGCCTGCGAGAGGCCGGGCGGCGCAACCAGTACAGCGACAAGGCCTGGGCCTTGCGCGACGCATTCGACGGCATGCTCGACTTGATCGCGCGCGCCCCCTCGACCAAGAACTGAGGGCGGGTCGGAGTTCGTCGGGGGAGGTGCGTCAGCGGAAAAAATCTGCTACATCCCACCCATGGCCAAGTTCGTCTATGCATTCAGTCGCGGCAAGGCAGAGGGCTCGGGCAAGGACAAGGCGGGGCTCGGCGGCAAGGGCGCCGGTCTCGCCGAGATGTGCCACCTGGGCATCCCGGTCCCGCCGGGCCTCACCATCAGCACCGAAGTCTGCACCCACTTCACCGCCACCGGCGGCGGCTACCCCGACGGTCTGCGCGCAGAGGTCGATGCCGGCCTTTTGGCCATCGAGGCGGCGGTCGACAACCGCGACGCTTCGCGCTTCGCGATAGCGGAAGGGCCGGGTGGGGCCCGCTTCGGTGATGCGGATCACCCGCTGCTGGTGTCGGTGCGCTCGGGGTCGCGGGTGTCGATGCCGGGGATGAT
This sequence comes from Polyangia bacterium, assembly GCA_038231615.1. Classification (GTDB taxonomy): domain Bacteria; phylum Myxococcota_A; class Polyangia; order Palsa-1104; family JAEUJZ01; genus JBBRLA01. The sequence goes on from JBBRLA010000136.1 coordinate 1,322, forward strand.
GGACACCATCTTGAACCTCGGCCTGAACGATGCCACGGTCGAGGGGCTGGCGCGGCGGTCGGGCAACCGGCGCTTCGCCTTCGACTCGTACCGGCGCTTCATTCAGATGTACGGCGACGTGGTGCTCGGGCTCTCTCCCAAGGAGGCCCCCGGCGGCGGGCCGGCGACGAAGGACCTCTTCGACGGGCTGCTCCAGGAGAAGCGGGAGTTGCGCGGGGTGTCGGAAAACCACGAGCTTCTGGCGGAGGACCTGCAGGCGCTTTGCGCTTCCTTCAAGGCGGAGATCCTGCGCCGCACCGGCACGCCCTTCCCGGAGGACCCGGCGGAGCAACTGTGGGGCGCCATCGCGGCGGTGTTCCGCTCATGGGACAGCCCGCGGGCGGTGGTGTACCGCGGCATGTACAACATCCCGTCAAGCTATGGCACGGCGGTCAACGTGCAGGCGATGGTCTTCGGCAACCTGGGGGACGACTGCGCCACCGGGGTGGCCTTCACGCGCAATCCGGCCACGGGCGAGAATAAATTTTACGGTGAGTTCCTGCCCAATGCCCAGGGCGAGGACGTGGTCGCCGGCATCCGCACGCCGCGCCCGGTGGAAGAGCTGGGGCAGCTCCTGCCCGGGGCGTATCGCGACCTTTTGGACGTGGCGGCCCGGCTGGAGCGGCACTTCCGCGACATGCAGGACATCGAGTTCACCATCCAGAACGGCACGCTGTGGATGCTCCAGACGCGCACCGGCAAGCGCAGCGGCAGAGCCATGGTGAAGGTGGCGGTGGACATGGTGACCGAGGGACTGATCGACCGGCGCCAGGCGGTGCTGCGGATCGAGGCGGGGAAGCTGGACGAGCTTCTGCACCCGATGCTGGACCCGGCGGCGCACAGGGAGCTTCTGACCAAGGGGCTGCCGGCGTCTCCCGGGGCGGCTACCGGCAAGGTGGTGTTCTCGGCGGCGGACGCCGAGGCGGCGGGCAGGCGGGGCGAGCAGGTGATCCTGGTGCGGACGGAGACCTCGCCGGAGGACATCCATGGGATGAAGGCGGCCGAGGGGATCTTGACCGCCCGTGGGGGGATGACGTCTCACGCGGCGGTGGTGGCCCGGGGGATGGGCAAGTGCTGCGTGGTGGGCGCCGGAGCGATCCAGGTGGACTACACGCTCCAGCAGTTCAGCGTGGGGGCGCACGTGCTGAAGCGAGGGCAGGTGATCACCCTGGACGGCTCGACCGGGGAGGTGTTGCTGGGGGCGGTGCCGATGACCGCGGCCCACGTGGAGATGGACCAGGAATACAACCAGCTTCTCTCGTGGGCGGACGAGGCGCGTCGGCTGCGGGTGTGGGCCAACGCGGACACCCCGCTGGACGCACGCACGGCGCGGCGCTTCGGGGCCGAGGGCATCGGCCTGTGCCGGACGGAGCACATGTTCTTCGCCCCGGATCGCATCCTGGCGGTGCGGCAGATGATCCTGACCACTACCACCGAGGGGCGGCGCCGGGCGCTGGCGAAGATTCTGCCGATGCAGCGGGAGGACTTCGAGGGGATTTTCACCGAGATGGACGGGCTGCCGGTGACCATCCGGCTTTTGGACCCGCCGCTGCACGAATTCCTGCCGCAGACCCAGAAGGAACTGGCCGAGGTGGCGCGGGAGCTGGACATTCCGGTGGACCGGGTGGCCCGGCAGAACGCGGCGCTTCATGAGCACAACCCGATGCTCGGGCACCGGGGCTGCCGCTTGGGGGTCACCTATCCCGAGATCTACGAGGTGCAGGTGCAGGCCATCCTTGAGGCCGCGGTGAACGTCGCTGGGCGGGGGGTGCGGGTGCACCCGGAGATCATGATCCCGATCGTCGGGCACGAGGCGGAGTTTCAGCGGCTGCGGGACTTGGTGGTCAAAGTGGCCGAGCAGGTCCTTTCGGGGGGGCCCGAGATCCACTACACGGTGGGGACGATGATCGAGCTGCCCCGGGCATGCGTCGTGGCGGATCGGATCGCGCGGACGGCGGACTTCTTCAGCTTCGGGACCAACGATCTGACGCAGACCACGTTGGGCCTTTCGCGAGACGACGCCGAGCGGTTCCTGCCGCGCTACGTGGAACTGGGGATCTACGAGACCGACCCCTTTATATCTCTGGACGTGGACGGGGTGGGGGCGATGGTGCAGATGGCGGTGGACAAGGGGCGCGGCGCCAAGCCGGGGATGAAGATGGGGGTGTGCGGGGAGCATGGCGGGGACCCGCGGTCGGTGGCGTTCTTTCACCAGGTGGGGCTGGACTATGTGAGCTGCTCGCCCTTCCGGGTGCCGATCGCACGGGTGGCGGCGGCCCAGGCGGCGCTGCGCGGGCAGGGGGAGAAAGGATAGCGCGGCCGGGTCTGCCAGTGGCCTGTCCGTGGTTTGGCTGGGGTTTACACGGGCTCGTCCTGGCAGATCGGGATGAGCACATGACGGAAGAGTTCTCGGGACAGCAGCAGGCACGGGCGCAGCTCGTGCTGTAGCACCGGATCGGCGGCGTCTAAGGGCTCGCGTTCGAAGCCCTTGCCGGGGCGCCAGCGGGGGATCTGGGCGCGCAGGTGCAACGCCTCGACGCAGGCGGGGGCGGTCCCTGAGGTCGCGACCTGCGCCATCAGCGGGCAGCCGACTTTGGACGGGGAAGGCAGTGCCTTGCCCGGGGCGTTTTGGGAAGTGTATTGGCGCTCCCAGTCGCTGGCGTTGTGGCTGCGGTGGGGGTCGGCGCAGGGAAGCATCTCGACGTGGTCGGTGACGATGCCCAAGCGCACCATGGCGAAGAGGTCGGCGCTCGCCAGGCGGCCTTCGCGGACCATGTCGCCGAGCACCCTCAGGTGGACCCGGCCGCGCTCGCCTTCGGCCTGGGTGCGGGCCTCGGCGGCGCAATCGATAGACTGCGGCGTCTGCGGCGCTTCGCGCTTGTCGCGACGTTTCTGGCCCTGGGTGATGGGGATGATCGGGGCCAGCTCGCCGGGGGCGGGGCGGGCGGGGCGATCTGGGGTGGCTTGTGGTGGACGGGAAAATGACGGCATCCGGGATAAATAGGGACCGCCGTGGAGATTGCAAGGGGGATGTGCAGATCGCGAAGCGCGAAGCGCCGCGGTGATCGGTCGCGGTGACGATTGTGACGATTGTGGGGCGATGCACGGGGTGGTGCCTGTCAGAGGGGGCGCTATACTGCCTGACATGTCCACGGTGGTCCAAAGGGCAGTCGAACGTGCCGCCCCCAAGCTGGCGGTGGTCCTGTGCGGGTTGGCGGTGTTGCTCCCAGGCTGTAAGCGGGATGGGGGGGTTGCGCGGCCCCCGCTGCGGGTGGTCGAGGTGCAGGCCGTCGACCTGACCCCGCCCGAGCAGCTCGGCGCGGGGGTGACCACGGCGGCGGAGCTGGAAGCGGCGTGCGTCGCCGGGCTGAGGAAGAGCGGGGCGGTGGTGGTGGGGCTGGCTGGCAAGGAGGCGCGCCCCGGCGATTTTCGCCTGCACCTGGAGGTGCGGCTGGAAGGGGTGGCGCCGAGCGCGGACACCGAGGGCAAGGGGATCATGCGGGCGGCGGTGCGAGGGCGGCTCGCGGCAGCCCACAGGTTGAGCGGGTCGAGCGAGCCGCGGGTGGGCGCTGACCGGGGCGAGGCGGAGCCGGCCTGGCCGGAACTCGCCCGCTTGGATCAGGAGGCGATGGCCGAGAAGGTTTCTAACGCGGGGGAGGCCCGGCCGACCCGCGCGGCGTGGGCCGCCCACACCCGCCGTGCGGTGCAGGACACCGCCGAGGCGCTGGGCGCGCAGCTCATGCTGATGCAGGCGCCGCGGGAGGTGCTGCTGAAGACACTTTCGCGCAAGGACGTGGACCCCGACCTGCGGGGGGTGGCGATCCAGCTTGCCGGGCTGCGCAAGGAGAAGGGGGCGGTGCCGTTGCTCATCGGGCTGCTGAAGGAGCCGGAGGCCGAGGTGCGGGACCGGGCGATCGGGGCGCTCATCGAGATCGGCGACCGCGGCGCGGTCAAGCCGCTGGCGGCGTCGGCAGCGTTCCAGGACACCTACGAGCTGGGCAAGATCCTGGAGGCGGTGGCCAGCCTGGGGGGCGAGGAGGCCCGCAGCTACCTGGCGTTTGTCGCCGCCGGCCACCAGAGCGAGATCATCCGGGCCGAGGCCAAGGTGGCCCTTTCTCACCTGGAACAAAGAGAGCAGCGCGGCGGCAAGACCGAGCCGCGGCAGATCGCCGGCGACCCGGAGCCCTGATGTCTTTTTCCGTCCCCACCAGCCAGCGTTTTCCGGCTGCGTTGGGGTCGCGGGCGTTTTCCGGTTACAGGTCGTCGAGCATCTTGCGCAGGCTCTCGCCGGCCCGCATCTTCAGCCGGTTGAAGATCTCCTGGGCCTCGCTCAGCAGGGCGCGGCCTTCCTGGGTCTCGCCGTGCTCAAGCTGGTAGCGCCCGATGCGCTCCAGCCCCAGGGCCAGCTCGGCGTCGTTGCCGATCTCGCGGAAAAGCGCCACCCCCCGGCGCAGGTAGTCCAGCGCCGCCGGCTTTCCGTCGGAGCTGGCGTCGAAGAGCGTGGCCGCGTGGACTTCGCCCAGGGACAGGAGCGATCGCCCCACGTCCACCCGCACCCCGGCAGACTCGGCCAGGGTCAGGGCCTCCTGGCAGAGCTGCAAAGCCTCCTTGGGATTGCCGCGCCGAAGGGCCAAGAGCCCCAGGGCCCGGGTGGACTCGGAAAGCAGCCGCCGATCGGAAAGATCTCGGGCCAGCCCTTGCGCCTTGCGAAAGTGGGCCTCGGCATCGGGCAGGCTGCCCTGAGCCATCAGCGCCTCGCCCAGGTGGCAGAGCAGCGCCATCTGCAAGGGGGTGGCGCCGATCTCCTCCGACAGGGCCAGGGCCTCTTCCCAGTGCCGCCGCGCCGCCTGCACGTCGCCGCGCTGGTAGCCGAGCACGCCCACCGCGTTCAGACACGCGGCGATGCCGCCCTTGTGCCCGTCCGCCCGGCGCAGGGCCAGGGCCTCGCGGTAGCAGGCGTCGGCCTCTTCAAAAAGACCCCGGTGCCGCTCGATGTTGCCTATGTTGAGCAGCGAGGCACCGATCTTGGCGCGATCCCCCAGGCGGCGGCGCTGCTCCAGGGCGGTGGCCGAGCGGTCCAGGGCCTCGTCATAACGCCCCGAGAGCCAGAGCACCTGCCCGATGTCATCCAACGTGTCGGCGACGCCGGCCTGATCCTCGGCCTGGGTGAACAGCTCCAGCGCCCGGGACAGGTAGTCCAGCGAAAGCTGTGGCTCGCCCTTTTGCCGCCAGATCTGCCCCATGTGCAGAAGGGCGATGGCCGCCTTGGCGCGGGACGCCACCACCCAGGACAGGCGCACCACCTTCTCGTAGGCCGACAAGGCATTGTCGTAGTCGCCCTTGGTGTGAAACACGCGCCCCAGTTCGTGCCACAGGGTGATGCGGGTGGACAGGTCTACCGTGCCCAGGCAAGCGATGGCCCGCAGGAACAGACGGGTCGCCTTGCCGTGGGCGTACCGCTCGCAGGCGGCCTCGGCGGCGCGCTGGTAGCGCCTGGCGGCGGCGTCACCCCTGCCGGCCCGTTCCAGGTGGCGAGCAATGGCCTCCTGCGCTTCCTCATGGTGGCCATCGGGGGTCAGATCGAGCCACTGCGCCAGCAGGCCATGGTAGCGGCGCCGGATCTTGCCCGGGATGCCCTCATAGATGACATCCCGCAGGGGCGGGTAGGCGAAGCGGAACTCGGACTCGCCGCTGATGGTGCTGTGGGGCAGGGGACGGACCAGGCCCAGGAGGGTCAGCTCGCGCAGGGTCTCGGTCACCCCGCTGGTGGCGCGGTCGCCGGACACGACGATCTCTTCCAGGGTGGGGCCGTCGGGATCGACGTTCAGGTGGTCTTCCGTGCTGACCGACCCGGGGCTGCCGCTTTCGCCGGCGGGCACGCCCAGGCCGACCTCGCTGCAGCGGGTTACCGCCACCACCGCGTCCACCCAGAAATGCTCGCCGCACACCGCGGCCTTCTCCAGCAGGTCCCGTTCTGCCGGGTCCATCGCCCGCAGTCGGGCATAAACCAGCTCCTCCATGTCGTGGGGCAGCGTCAGTTGCCGCAGCTTGCCCAGCTCCCAGCCGGGCGCCACCTCCTGCCCGCCCGCGTGGGCCTGCGAGTGCAGCACCTGGGTCTCCAGAAAGAGGCGCACCAGCTCGACGATGGCGCGGGGCGAACCGTGCAAACGCTGCTCGACATGGCGGATGACCGACATCGGGGCCTCCCCGGCGCTTTGGGTCAGGCCCAGGAGCAGCGCCACCGAGTCCATCTTGGACAGGGGCTGAAGCTCGATGCGCTCGCAGGGCAGGTCCCCCTGCCCGAAGGTCGGGTGGGTCTCCTCGATTTCGGGGCGGGCGAAGGCGCACAGGAAGACCGGCGTGCCCGACAAGCCCTCTGCCAGGTAGCGCAGGAGGTTCACGGTCTCCGCGCTGGCATGTTCCATCTCATCGAAGAGCAGGGCCATGGGGCCGCGGGACGCATCCGCGGTGAGCAGGCGCTTCACTGCCAGATACACCCGGGCCCCGGGCTGGCGCATCTCGGTGACCGGGCTCTCCGGGAAGGGCACCCGGAGCAACTCGCCCAAAAGGTGGGCCACCTCGGTGGCGCGCACCCCGGGGAGCAGCGCCCGGCAGCCCCGCAGAAGCTTGTCCCGGGCGCCCGGGGCCGGCTCCCGGGGATCAATCTCGAAGCGTTGCCGCAAAAGTTCTGCCACGGCGCCATAGGCCTGGGCGCCCTCGCCGCCGGTGGTGCCCGAGAGGACCTGCACCGGGGGCTTGGATCGGGTCTCCAGCATCTGCCGCAGCTCGTGAAGGACGCGGGTCTTGCCGACGCCGGGGGCGCCGGTGACCAGACAGAAGCGCACCTGCCCGGTGCGGGCGGACTCACCGGCCAGGGAAAGGAGCTGTCGGATCACGTCCTCTCTGCCGCAGAGCGGGGCGAAGAGGTCCCCCGCCCCGGCGGTCACCGCCTCCCCGGTGTCCCGGGGCCCGAGGACCGGCTCAAAGCCAGGATCCGTGGCTTTCCCCGGCCGGGGCCCGGTATCAGGATCGCTCTGGGGCACCGGTTCAGTCCGGCAATTCTGGCACAACTCTCCGCCAGGGGTCTCGGCACGGCATAGAGGGCACATTCCCTCACGTCTAACCGAACCGACCCCGGCGGGCAAGGGACAGGCCGCGAAAAGGCAGATTTGATGAGACTTGACTGCCGGCCGATCTTTGGGGATCACCGGGACCCCCCATTGTCCCCCGTCGGTGAGTGCAGAATTCGTAATTTTTTTGATAAAAAAATTTGCCACCAGATCTTCCGCTATGCAGCATGGTGCACGTGACAGAGATCAATCGCCGGGCCGCCGAGCGTTCCTCGGGAGCGGCCCGATCAAAGAACCGCGCCGCCTCCGGCGCTTCGCGACCAGAGAACCGCGCCGCCTCCGGCGCTTCGCGACCAGAGAACCACGCCACCTCCGGCGCTTCGCGACCAGAGAACCGCGCCGCCTCCGGCGCTTCGCGACCAGAGAAGCGGGGCCTCCCTTCGGGGCCCTTCCTCAAGTGGGCCGGCGGGAAGCGCCAGCTCCTGCCGGAGCTGATGCACCGGGTCCCCGACCTGGCGGGCGGGCGCTATCACGAACCCTTTGTCGGTGGCGGGGCGCTCTACTTCGCCCTGCACGACCGCGGCCGGGTCGGGCGCAAAGGGGCCCGACTTTCGGACATCAACGCTGAGTTGATCAACGCTTATACAGTGGTGCGCGACCACGTCGAGCCGTTGATCACCATGCTTTCCCGTCACAAGAATGACGAAGATCACTTTTATGAGGTGCGCGCGCTCGATCCGCACAAGCTGGATACAGTGGAACGGGCGGCGCGGCTGATCTACCTGAATAAGACCTGCTTCAACGGTCTGTTTCGCGAGAACCAGCGCGGCGGCTTCAACGTCCCCTTCGGCCGCTACGCCCGCCCGCGCTTCTGCGCCGTGGAGAATTTGCGCGCCGCCAGCCACGCCCTGCGCGGCGTCTGCATTGAGGTGGCCCCCTTCGAGCAGAGCATCCGGGCAACCCGCCGCGGCGACTTCATTTACTTCGATCCGCCCTACGTCCCGGTGTCGCGCACCTCGTCCTTCGTCAACTACAGCTCCGGCGGATTCGGCGAACCCGCGCATATGCGCCTGGCCCTGGTGGCGGCCAGCCTGGCAGAGCGCGGGGTCAATGTCCTGCTCTCCAACTCCATGGCGCCGATCGTGCAGCAGCTCTATGGCGCCTTTCGCATGGAGGAGGTCCTGGCATCCCGGGCCATCAACAGCCGGGCGGATCGCCGCGGCAAGGTCAGCGAACTCCTGATCGCCGCGGGCCCCCATGTCGGCATCTCCACCGCGGCCCCCGGAACGTCGGGGCGGCGGTCCCGCTTGAAGGCAAACCCGGTGGCACCTCAGGGACTCGAACCCCGAACCTTACGCGTATGAAGCGTCTGCTCTAACCAGTTGAGCTAAGGTGCCATTAGGGACGGCTGGGATCAGTACCAGAGCCGGGTCGGCATGTCAATCGCGCGACCCAGACGTCGTTTGGTACATCTCGCGCAAGTCCCTGAATCATCCCCGGGAACGGCATCTGGACACCAGCGCGGCGACCTTCATTCGCAGGGCCTCCAGCTCCACCGGCTTGGTGAGTTGCTCCGCGCCGGAAGACTGGAGAAATGCCCGCACCCCCCGCGACCCGGTGTCACCAGAGATGAAGATCAGGCGCTCGCGCAGCGCCCGGGGCAGCGTTTCATAAAAATCCATCCCTGACTGGTCCGGCATCATCAGGTCGCAGAGGATCGCGTCCACGTCCGGGTGTGCCCTGATCACCCCCAGCGCCTGGCTCACCGACTCTGCCAAAAGGACCTGATGCTCCTCCCGCAGGGTCCGTGAGAACGCTCGCAAGAGTTCCGGCTCATCATCCACCACCAGCACCTTGCCGCGGACCTTGTCCTTCTGCGCCGCTGGCTTCGGCTCGCCCCTGGCGGCGGCCCGGGGGCTCCCCGTACCCTCGGCCATGACGGACGTTGGCAGCCATACCGTGAACGTCGTGCCCACGCCCACCTGGCTCTGCACCTCCATGCGCCCGCCATGGGCCTGGATGATCTCATAGCTGACCGAGAGCCCCAGCCCGGTGCCCTTCCCGGGGGGCTTGGTGGTGAAGAACGGATCGAAGATGCGCCCGATCACCGCCTGCGGGATGCCGGCGCCGGTATCGGTCACCGAGATGATGGCCCCGTCGTCCCGGGTGCCGGTGGCGATCACGATCTTGTTGCGCGCCTGCTGTCCCTCCGGAATGGCCTGCGCCCCGTTGATCATCAGGTTCATCAGCACCTGGGAAAGCTTGCCCAGGTGCCCGTGGATCGGCGGCACCTCCCCGTAGCTTTTTTCCAGGCGGGCGTGGCGGCGGACCTGCGGCCAGGCCATGTTGGCCACGGTGTCGCACAGGGCGGACAGGTCCACCGGCTCGGGGGGCTCGTCCGCCGGGCGGGCGAAGATCTGCAGGTCCCGCACGATGTCGCGGATGCGCCGCATCCCCTGAAGAGACTGATCGCAGAGGTCGGGCAGGTCGTCCAAAAGCTCCCGCAGGGCCCCGTCCGCGTCGGCATCCGGTAAAAGGGGCACGAGCCGCTTCAGCAGAGGCAACCGGGCCTGCAGGTGCCCCAGGTTGGCCATGACGAAGGCCGCCGGGTTGTTGATCTCGTGGGCCACCCCGGCGGCGAGCTGCCCCACGCTGGCCAGCCGGTCGGCCTGGGCCATGCGGCGCTCCAGGCGGCGCACCTCGCTGACGTCGGTCAGAAGGGCATGCACCTCGATGGGGGTGCCGTCCTTGGCCCACATCGCCGAGAGCAGGGCGCTGGCGTCCAACACGTCTTCCATCTTCGGGCCGGTGCGCAGCCGCACTTCGATCTCGAAACGCGAAGCGCCGCTGTTGTGATGGCTCGCCAAGCGCGAAGCGGCGCTGTTGTGATCGCTCGTCAGTGCCGGGCTGGCCGTCTCCTCCCGGGACAGGGACAGGAGGCAGCCGCGCAGGCGATCGCCGCCCTCTTCCTCGCACAGGTCCCACAGGGGCCGGCCCACCACGTCGCTGCTGTGCTGGGAAAGCGCCCGCAGCGCCCGTTCGTTGCAGTCGATGATCGTGCCCTGGCTGTCGAGGATGAAGCAGATGACCGGCGAGCGGTCATACAGGTAGCGGGCCCGGTCCTCGATGGCCTGAAGGGCCGCCCGGGTGGCATGCAGCTCCCGCTGAAGCTGGGTGACGCCGGGCAAGGCCCCCGGCTGGCTGGGACGTAGATCGGTCTTTTCCATCCGCGGGTTTTCAGCACCCGGGGCCCCGTTGCAAGGGGCGCCGGGAAAATTCGTGCTATGAAGTCTGCCTTCACAAGACCGTAGGAGGACGTCATGGGCGCGCTCGCGCAGATCGAGACCCAGCCGCCAGCTCATCCGGAGGGCCCCCTGACCCTCGTGACCCCGGCGACTGTCAACGAACGGCATGCCGCTTCGCCACCTGCCATCGAAAGCAGAAACCCCGCCACCGGGGCGCTGCTGGGCCAGGTCCCCGACCAGCCCCCGCAGGCCGTACACGAGGCGGTGGCACGCGCCAGGGAGGCGCAGAAGGACTGGGGCGCGCTGCCAGTGCGTGAGCGGGCGGCCCGCCTGGGCGCCCTGCGGGACGAGATCGTCCGCCGGGCCGACGCCATCTGCGCCCTGCTCTCCGCCGAGGGTGGCAAGCCCCGGCTGGAGGCCCTGTCCACCGAGGTCACCGTGGTGGCCGACACCGCCACCTACTTCATCAAGCACGGCCCGCGCCTCCTTGGCCCCGAGCCGATCAGCCTGCACCTGCTGAAGAACCGCAAGAGCTACCTCCACTACGCTCCCAGGGGGGTGGTCGGTATCATCGCTCCGTGGAACTTTCCCTTCTCCATTCCCATGTGCGAGACGGTGATGGCCCTGATTGCCGGCAACGCCGTGGTGCTGAAGCCCTCCGAGGTGACCCCGCTTATCGCCCTTCTGGCCAAAGAGATCTTCGACGCCTCGGGGCTGCCGAAGGACCTGTTCCAGGTGGTGACCGGGCGCGGCGGCACCGGGGCCGCCCTCATCGAGAGCGGCATCGACTACTGCGTTTTCACCGGGTCCACCGCCACCGGGCGCAAGGTCGCCGCGGCCTGCGGCGAGCGCCTCATCCCCTGCGTCCTGGAACTGGGCGGCAAGGCCGCGGCCATCGTCTGTGCGGACGCCGACCTGCCGCGCACCGCCAAGGCCCTGGTGTGGGGCGCCTTCTGCAACAGCGGCCAGGTCTGCGCCTCCGTCGAGCGGGTCTACGCCCATGAGGCGATTCACGACGAGCTGCTCCGCCTGGTCGTCGAGGAGACCGGCCGCCTGCGCCAGGGGGACCCGGCAGCAGGCGAGGTCGACGTGGGGGCCATGACCTGGGACCAGCAGCGGGCGATCGTGGAACAGCGGGTGCGCACCGCCACCGATAGTGGAGCCCAGGTAAAGACCGGGGGCAAGCGCCCCGACGGCCCCGGGCTCTTCTACCCGCCCACCGTGCTCTCCGAGTGCCGGCAGGACATGGAGGTGATGCACAAGGAGATCTTCGGCCCGGTGATGCCGATCATGCGGGTGCATACCGAGGAAGAGGCCGTGACCCTGGCCAACGACTCCCACCTGGGTCTTTTGGGCTACGTCTTCACCCGGGACACCGGCAAGGGGCGCCGGTTGGCGGAGCGCATCGTGGCGGGGACGGTGATGGTGAACGACGTGCTCCTGACCTTCGCCGCGCCCGAGACCCCCTGGGGCGGCGTGAAGCAATCCGGCATCGGCGTGACCCACGGTCCCGAGGGCTTGCGCGACCTGTGCCAGCGCCGCCACGTGAACTACGACCGGGTGACCTTCAAGCGCGAGCTGTGGTGGTACCCGTACAAGACCAGCCTGTACAAGCAGATGCTGAAGGGGATGCGCTTCCTCTTCCGGTAGAAGCGCCCGGTAGCGATTCAGAGCTGCGCGAGATGACCGGAAAGATGGCCGCGTGAGCCTGTGCCGCGGCCATCGACTCTATTGGGCACTCAGCCCCGGCTCGACGGCCACCCCGAAGCCGGTATCGGGGAGACGGTAAGGTGCGCGGAAGCCGAGTACGATGTCCTCCTTGGGCACACCCAGATCCACAAGTTCGTTCGCCACCCCATATTCGGTGCCGTCATACTGGATCCAGATCCGCCCATCCTTGATGTCTACATGGATGACGCAGCCGCGGATCCGCTCATTGCCACGCCAGCCGACATCGATCAGCAGGTAATGGTCACGGGCCTCATCCATCACCACCTCCGTCTCGACACCGGGCAGGTGCTTGGGATGTGCGTACTCCTCCAGGGCACGGCGGATGCAGTCCCGATACCGATTCAGCTGTCCGACCGCTGAATCTCAAAGCCGGAACTCCCAAATCAAGATGCGAATTGAGCGACGGGCCAGCCCGAATGTTTCAACAGCCCATCAGGGCCGCTTCGGTTCCCACAATTCGATCTTCGTCCCGTCGGGATCGAGGATCCACGCGAACTTTCCGCTCGGGTCCGTGTCGTCGCGCTTGAGGATGGTCACGCCCTTGCGCGCCAGCCTGGCCAGAAACGCATCGAGATCGTCCACCGCGAAATCCACCATGAAGTCGCGCGTCGACGGCGACATGTAATGGGTCGTCTCGGGAAACGGACTCCAGACCACTTTCGGCGGGTGACCGGGCGCGTCGGTGCGGAGCGCCGCGCCGCCCCACACTTCGATCTTGATGCCCAGCACGTCACGATACCATGTGGCCAGCTTCTTCGGGTCCTTGCTCTTGAAGAAGATGCCGCCCATGCCCGTGATGCGCCCGGCGCCCGTATCGTCGCTCTTCGCGGGCGCTGCATCCGCGGCGCCCAGGCACAGGAGCAACGCGAGCGGGATTGCCAGATATGCCGAGTTTTTCACGATCATGTTTTTCTCCTGGAATTTCGCCGTTCTCTCACCTGGCTTCAGGGGCTTCAGGATGTATCATGCCCACTTAATATCCGCGAATTGGAAACTGCTGGAGAATGGCGATGAACGATAGTGCGAAGCGTTACACGGGCGGCTGTCTGTGCGGCGCGCTGCGTTGGGCGTAGTCTCTTCTATCTGAAATTCGCGCACGATCTGGCAAGACTGTGAGGGTGCGGCTCAGGCCATGGCGCGAGCGAGTTCGGGGATGTCGCCGCGGATCATCACCAGCGTCTGCATGAGCAGAGAGATCACGAGATGCAGCGCCTTGGCCTTGGCCTCCGGCCCGAGAGGCGTCAGCACCTCGTCGAGTTGTGTCAGCGTCTCGTGCGCCGTCGCCAGTAGTGGGTTACATGCGGGCTCCATCGACTTCTCCTATTCGTCACCGCCAACGACCCTGAACACGATCCTGTCCCCGGCCGGGAGCTGGTCGTATACCCCGCGCCAGACCACGCGCTCGGTGACCCGGGCCCCGATCCGGCCCGGACCCGGACAGGCTTTCGCGAGCTGGCGCCGGAGCGTGGGCCAGGCGAACCCGGCCCCGAGCCAAGCCGGGACGCACCACCGGCCGGCCGGGGTGAGGCGATGGTGGACCTGAAGGGCAGGAGTAACGAATCGGGCTGGTTGCACTGCCCGGAGCGTACCCCGCACGGAGCAAGTTTCAAAGAAATAAATAATA
>JBBRLA010000137.1:0-14935 GCA_038231615.1 Polyangia bacterium
GGCGGTGATAACGACGGCGGCGATGACGGCGGCGGCGATGACGGCGGCGGCGATGACGACGGTGGCGATGACGACGATTATGAGGACGACGATTATGAGGACGACGATTATGAGGACGACGATTATGAGGACGATACGATTGGGTTTCCTCCCCCGTCCGATTTCCCGCTGCGGTCCCAGAACTCAAGTTTCGACGATTCCACGGCCGAGGTCACGCAGCAGAACCACACCTCAAGTTCCGCCAGTCCCGCGACCGAAGCCGCCCCGCTTGACCAGAACTTAAGTTCTGCTGCTCCCCAAGCCACGGCCGAAGCCGCCCCGCTTGACCAGAACTTAAGTTCTGCCGCTCCCCCAACCCCCCAACCTCCGAGCACTCCGGAACCGCTTGAGCCCCCGCCGCCCGCGGCCAGGAAGCCCGCGCGTTTGGGGCCCTTCCAGCAGTTCCTCCCCGTCTCCTTCCCCACCTACGATTTCAAGCCCTCCAGCGCCGAGCGCCACCTGTGCAGCGCCCTGACCGCGCTGGTGCATGTCAACGACGTCGCCCAAAAAGTCGCCCTCGGCTTTACCAAGGGGAAGGACCCCGTCTCCGAAGAGCTGATGTTCCACTTCATGAAGATCTACGCCAACTACGCCGACGTCCGCCCCCTGGTCGAGGAGAGCATCCAGGCTGGCGCCGAAAACGGCCGCCTCGAGATCGCCGAACACCAAAAGGACGACCCCGACTTCGTCCCCCTCTTGGTCGACTGCAATGCCACCGACCGCCCCATGGCCTGGATCACCGTGGAGGTCGTCAACCCCTTCTTCGAGCCTGACACCAGCCTGGCCGAACGCAACCTGTTCTGGGTCTTCGGCCTGCTCAACACCGCCGCCGACTACCTGGACAAGTTCCTCGCCCGACGCGACCACCTGGACCCCGTCTCCGACGTGCTGGCCGCTCAGCTCATGGCCGAGATCCGCACCACCAAGGCCCACGTCAGCCGCCTTTTGTGCCTCTTTCTCCCCGGCTCCAAGGCCGCCGAACTCCGCGAGCGTGAGCGCCAGCCCGAGATCGAGGCGCAAAGGGAGCAAGCCCGGCTCGCCGAGGCCCACCTGATCGTGCTGGCCGACGACGTCATGCCGCGCAATCTGGTCAAGATCGCCCACACCTGGGATGGCCGCCAGGTGGCCATCACCCTGGACCGCGGCTGGGTCATCGTCGCCCTGGGCGCCACCGGTACGGGCAAAAGCCACCTGGGCGCGCTGCTCTCCGAGGGCCTGCTCCTGCACCTTGCGGGCATCAACCGCCTGGGGCGGCCGGGCAACGTCATCGTCCTGGCCGCCGACTGGCGCAAGGGCAGCACCCGGCACCAGCACTTGCGCGGCTTCAATCCCAACCCCAACATGCAGCAGTGGCAGCACCTGCGTGACTGGTACCAGGCCCAATGCGGCCCCGGCAACGCCGCCTACTGCCGCGGCATCCTGCTCTGCCTGCCCGGCACCGCCGACTACTACCGGGGGATGTACCCCGACCTCATCGAGCGCGGCCTGGAAATCCGCGAACTGCGCTTCCACCCCAGCGAATGGAGCAACTTCGCCTACGAACTGATGCTCAGTTGCGGGCAGAAAAACGCCCAGCCCCCGCAGTGGCTCAACTTCATCAGCAACCGCGTCACCCTGCTGGGCGACCAGGCCAACCCCCGGCGCCTGCAGCGCGAGTTCCGCGATGCCGGCATCGGCGGCGTGGCCCGGCCCACGGTGGATTCAAACTTCGAGGTGATGCACCGGCTGACCTCGCGGCTGCACCACGTCACCGAGGTGATTGAGGATCAGGGGGTGCCGGTGTTCTGCTACCTGGAGACCCCCTGGATGAGCGCCGAGCACGTGCTGGCGGCGCACCTGTGCCTGATCAACGTGCTCAACAAGCCCCAACCCAACGACCCGTACATCCTGTACATCGTCGAGGTGGTGGGCAAGCAGTGGGGCAGCCTCGCGCTGATGGCGCTGTACAAGGAGATGACCAAGGAAGTGCGGCACGGCAGCCGGTCACTGTATCTGGCGGCGCACCTGCCCACCGATCTGCCGGCGGACATCCTGTCGATGGCCTCGGGGGTGTTCCAGTTTGGTGGGACCTCGCCCCACGCGCACCGGCGGCTGCGGGAACTGATGTCGATGTTCTACTCGGTGTCGATGGAGGCCAGGCCGAGCAACGGTAGCGGCACCTTGGCGTTGCCACCATAGCCCTTGGGATACATGGAGAGCGGCACGTACCACCCAATCATCCCGAACTGGATCCCCTCCTGATAACCGGGCGGCAGGTTCCGGTTGATCTCCTTGCGCACGGCAGTCAGCGCTGCGCGGCGGTCCGCAGGGAGGTCTGCAAGATACTGGTCCACAGTAGAAGCTGGCATGGATGGAGCGTACAATATTCCAGTGGCGTCAAGGCCGTCTCCGACGATACGATCCTGGCTCACCAGAATGACCCCAACCTGTCCCAGAGGCGGCAGAACCTGGGCATTGCCGGCCTCCCCAAGGGCCCACAACGCACCCTGCACCCCCCCAACCAGCGCCTCAAACGTCTCGGCAAACGCGACACACGCCCAGAGCCACTTACTAAATGACAGGACGAACTCGAAGAGCAGATGCGGGAAGGGTTGGCCTGCGATGGTCGCGTCGCTCGTGGTCTGCCTGCGCGCGCCCTTCCAGACGTCTCCGCATTGCCGACTATCGGCATGTTGGATTCCGGCGTTCCCGAATCCCATCCTATGCTCACGCCGTACATCCGTGGGCGTTACCTCGATCCTGAGCTTTCTACTGAGTTGCAGCCCGAGGGGCATCACGCGTGCGGTGTTGCGTCTGCACTGATATACGGACGGGGTAAACAAAGATCACATTGTGCTCGGGTTTCGTCCTCCACGCTGGCGCTCGGAAACCGGCTTTGCCGCAGCCTGATCCTTCCGACAAGGACGAACTGCAGCGTGGCTATGACATCGCTGATCCGAGCCAGTTCGCCCCCGTGGAATGAGCGAGCAATCATCGCATCCGGGAACGCTCACGATGGCGTCGCGGGATTCACTTCAAGTATCACGCCTCTTTTGCCCCGATGAAGACAATTTCATCCTCCCTTCATGATCTACGATGCCCACCCCCCTAGTGTAAGACCCAACGGGAGGATTTCCATGCGCATGAGATACCCTGTCATTGCCCTGTGTCTCGCCCTGCTTTGCGTACCGCCGAGTGCCCATGCGGACAAGCACCGCACCGGGGCCATCCTGGTTGCCGTCGGGGTGGTCGCCTTGGTGGCGGGCCTTTCGCTCATCGGCACCGGCATCTGGGCCCACGTCGCGGCCCCCCACGCCGATACCCTGATGGACTACCAGCGCCTGGACAGCATCAGCACCGGCATCGAGGTTCCAGGGGGCGCCCTGATGATCCTCGCCGCGCCCCTCATCACCCTGGGCTCCTTCACCCTGGCCGCGGCCTCCCGGGACCAGCAGAATCGTGTCAGCGCCTGGTTGCCCCCCTCGGGCCTGGCACTGGGAGGGTCCTTCTGATGCGCCTCCTTCGTCAGGCCGCCTTCGTGCTCCTTTTCATCCCCCTGGGCCTCGCGAGCGGGTGCAGCGAGCTGGTCTACCCCTGTCATGCCGACTCGAACTGCGTCATCCAGGGCGTGCAGGGCGTGTGCCTGCCTGCCGGCGCGGGCGAGTCCTACTGCGCCTTCAGCGATGGCAAGTGCACCAGCGGCTACCGTTGGGACACCTCCGCCCCCAGCGTCATCGATGGCAACTGTGTCGCCGGCACGGTCCCCGTGCCGCGCCCCGCCGAGGCTGGTGACGGTGGCGCCGACCACTGACCGCGCCGCTGTGACCGGCGCCGCGCACAAGAGACATCTTGCGGCCTCGTTTTTGGATAGTATTCGCGGCGATGGCCTTTCATGATCCCCTTCGACAGGCGTTGCACAACTACCCGATCGGCGTCCACAGCCCTGGGGCGCCCGCGTCCGCTGCCGATCTCTCGGTGCCGGCGCAGCGCCTGGGTGCGCCGCTGCCGCAGGATTACGCGGACTTCCTCCGGTCGTGGAATGGCGTGTCGCTCTTCCAGGATTTGATCCTGGTGTTCTCCACCTCCGACCCGGATCTGACCTCGCCGGCCCCTGGGCGGCTGCGCATCGGACAGACCCCCGACGGGGCGCTGTGGATGGACGCCGCCGGGGTGGTGCGCCTGGTGGACGAGGCGGGGCCGGACCCGCTGGTCAGCGGCACCACGCTTTCGCGCTGGTTTGCCGCCACCCTGGCCCGCGAGGCGCTGCTCCTGGATCGCCAGGGCGAGTTCCGCGAGGTCTTCGACGAAGAAGGGGCGCTGCTGGGGCCGGTGCGGAAGCGGCGGGTGCAGGCCGGGCGCAAGCACGACCCGGGTGCGTCGCTGTATCTGGTGGAAGAGGCGGAGATGCTGCTGGAAGGACACCAGTTTCCGCAGGCGCAGGCGCTGCTCTTGCAGGCGGTGGAGGTGGACCCCGGGGCGGGCGCGGCGCTGGAGTTGCTGGCGGCGCTGTACCGGGACGCCGGCAAGCAGGCGGAGGCGGAGACGGCCTCGCTGCGGGCGGCGGCGGCCTCGGTGGCCCCAGCGCTGCGTGGGTCGCGGCTGCTGGACGCGGCGCAGGCCGGTCCCCCCGAGCGCGCGGCGAAGCATGCCGCCGCGGCGTGGGCCGCCGATCCGGGGCATGCGCTCCTGCTGATAAACCAGGCCCAGGAACTGCTGAGCGAGGGCGATCGCGACGAGGCGGCCCATCTGCAGGAACGCCTGCTCCTGCTTCTTTCCCATGTGCCGGCGGGGGAGCCGGCGGCGGACATCGGCCACCTACGAGAACAGGCAGGCGAACTGGAGCGAGACCTGCGGACCCGCGAGGCGCTGCGGGTGGTCTAGGGCCGGGGACTACGCGGCCGGTCCAATGGGGGAGCTGGAAGCGTCTTTTTGACAACAAGCAGGCGCGACCTTGGGCGTCTCCAGCACGGCGACCAGCACCTGGAGCGATTCCAGGAGCGCCTTTCGGCCCTCCGCGGGGACGCGCTCCAGCACCGCGGCGAAGACGGCCTGTTCGTCGCAGCACAGGGTCTCGATGCAGCTTTTGCCCATGGGCGTCAGGCGGTTTTCGACCTGGCGGCTGTCCTCCTCGGCGCGGACGCGGGACAGGTAGCCGTTCTTCTCCAACACGGCCAGGTTGCGGCTGGCCGTCGACAAGTCGATGCCGAGACGCTCTGCCAGGGGGCCGGTGGCCAGCCCGCCCTCGCGAAGCGCGCGCAGGGTGTGGAACTGCTGCAAGGTGATGTCCGCGCAGCAGATCTGCTCGCGTTCGATGGCACCGAGCCGGCGCAGGACCCGACGGGCCAGGTCCGCGAATTCGTCCGTGTCGTTCATATTATTTGTATGATACAATCGGCAGCGGTCTGCTGATTCTGTCTGGTCCGGTTAGCGCCCCATGGTAACAGATGGGCATGGCCGGATCGAAATCGAAATCGCCGAATTCTCCTGTGGGTCCAGGGATCTCCCGCCGCGGCTTCCTCAAGTCCGCCACCGTGGGCAGCGGCACGGTGGCGGGCGTGGCCCTGCTCGGGCACGCGGCGCCCGCGGAGGCGGAGGTCTGCCAGTCGCAGTTCGACCTGACCACCCGGTCCGGCGCGCTCGAGCCCGATCGGATCGTCCACAGCGCCTGTCAGTTTTGCAACGCCCTGTGCGCCCTGCGCGTCTCGATCAAGGACCACCGCATCATCGACGTGAAGGGCGAGCCGGACGACCCGGTGCAGGCGGGCGACATCTGCGTCAAGGCGGGCATGATGACCCAGCTCGTCTACAACCGCTTCCGCCTGCGCGAGCCGATGCAGCGGGTGAGCGGCGCCAAGGGCGACCCGAACAGCCGCTTCGCGCCGATCTCGTGGGACGAGGCCCTCGGCCTGATCGCCCAGAAATTCCTCGCCCTGCGCGATGCCGGCGAGGCCCGCGCCATCGCCAACAAGACCAGCGGCAGGATGCCGCGCGGGGTGGGGTCGATCGTCGGCCGCTTCTTCCAGCTCCTCGGCAGCCCCAACGACACCGATGTCGGGCCGGTGTGCAATGACGCCGGCGGCGACGCGCTCGGGATGAGCTTCGGCCTGGGCAACTTCACCAACGGCTACGGCGTCGACGGCGCCACCGGGCGCGAGGACCTAGGGGCCGCACGCTTCTTCCTTTTGTTCGGAACCAACCAGGGCGAGACCCACCCGGTCACCTTTTCTTATCTCTTGCGCTCGCGAAAGAAGACCGGCGCGCGCATGGTGGTCATTGACCCGCGGCAGACCCCGACGGGGGCCAACGCCGATGCCTGGATCGCCCCCAGGCCGCACACCGACCTGGCGCTGGTTTTGGGGATTTTGCACCACATCATCGCCAGGGATCTGTACGATCACGCCTTCGTGAAGACCTGGGTCCTGGGCTTCGCCGAACTCTCGCAGCACCTGAAGGACAACCGCTACACCCCCGAATGGGCCGCGGGCGTGACCGGTGTGCCGGCGGCGACGATCCGCTGGCTGGCCGAGGCCTACGCCACCACCAGGCCGGCCGCCATCTTCTGCAACGCGGGCATTTCTCACCAGCTCAACTCTTTTCAAACCTACCGCGCCCTGACCTTCCTGTGCGCCATCACCGGCAACATCGGCGTCAACGGTGGCGGCTGCAACTTCATGCACAACACCTGGCCGGGCGGCCTGAACCTGCCCCCGGTCAGCAGCGCCCCGCCTGCCCGCGGCCCGGCCCTGCCGGTCGGCCCGGACTTCTTCGCCGAGTCGATCCTGAGCGGCAAGCCCTATCGCCTGCGCGCCGTGGTAACCGCCGGCAACCCGCTCCTCGCCTCGGCCCACTCGAACAAGGTAAAGGAGGCCTACCGGCAGCTTGAATTCTATGTCTTCACGGGCCTTTTCATGGAGGAGTCGGCCTATTACGCCGACATCCTCCTGCCGGTGCCGAGCGGCTTCGAGATGGAGACGGTGTACATGCGCCGCGACGATCGCGGCATCCGCTGGCAGAAGGCCGCCGCGCCTCGCGTAGGACAGTCCCGCGCAGACTGGGAGATCTGGATCGACCTGGCGCAGGTCATGGCGCGGCTGGACCGCAAGAACCCGCCTTCGTACTGGACGGATAACTTCCCACTGGCCTGGCGCGACTACAGCAGGCTATGGGCGGAGTTCGTCGCCCACACGCCGGCCATGGGGGGCATGACCCAGGCGCGCATGGAGCAGCGCCGGGAGCCCTTGCGCTGGCCCTGCCCGAGCCACGCCCACCCGGGTGTCAGCACCCTCTACCTGGACCACCCCTCGTGGTACGAGGCGTCGGCGGAGCTCGACGCGGCCCGCCAGCCGAAGCGTTTTTTGACGCCGAGCGGCAAGGTCGAGATCTTCACCCCGGCCCTGGATGCCCGGCTTGCCCCCGCCGGGCATTCCGCCCTGCCGGTATTTTATACCCACCCGGAGGTCCAGGGAAAAAACCCCGTGCCAGAGTTCGAGGCCGATTTCATCCAGAACCCGATCAACCCCCAGGCGCTGACCCACAAGATCCACCTGACGACCTCCCCGGACACCCTGCGCCACACCTACCCCTTGATGGGCATGATCGGGCGGCCGAGCGTGGTGCATTTCTCCTCGGTCACCCAGTGGACCTTTACCGGGAAGCAGATGAACGGCGTGCGCCTGGTCCAGATCCACCCTCGCGCCGCCGCTCGCGCCGGCATTCGCAACGGGGACGACATCCTCGTCGAGAGCCCGCGAGGCAGCGTCACCGCCACCGCCGAATTGACGGAACACATCCGCGAGGACACGATCTTCGTGCCCAACACCTTCGGACCGAACCAGAAGGTCGCCGACGACGTGGGCACCCCGCTCTACGCCGCCGCCAACACGCTGGTTGACGACCGGTTTTATGACAATCTGTCGGGACAGCAGGCGTACAAGATCTTCGCGTGCCGCGTGCTAAGGGCGTCCTGATCATGATCGGGATCGTCCTTTGCGCTGTCCTGTGCCTGGCCTACGTCAACGGCGCCAACGATAACTTCAAGGGTGTGGCCACCCTCTACGGCTCCGGCACCACGAGCTACCGCAAGGCGCTCGGCTGGGCCACCGTGACCACCCTGTGCGGCTCGCTTTTGACGCTGGTCCTGGCCGCGGGGATGGTGAAGACCTTCTCGGCCAAGGGGCTGGTACCCGACGCCATCGCGTCCTCGCCAAGCTTCCTGGCCGCCGCCGCGCTCGGGGGCATGGCGACCGTTCTTTTCGCCACCCTGGTCGGTCTCCCCGTGTCCACGACCCACGCCCTGACCGGGGCCCTGATCGGGGCGGGCTTCGTCGCGGCGTCGCAAGCGGTCAACCTGCGGGTGTTGGGGAAAAACTTCTTTCTGCCCCTTTTGATCAGCCCACTCCTCTCGATGACGCTGTGCTTGGTCCTTTATCCCCTCGGACGCTGCCTGGGCCGCTTCTTCGCGATCGATCGCCCGATCCTGGCGACCGCGGCGCCGGAGGAAGCGGCCACTCCCAGCGGGCTCGATGTCATGCACTTCCTCTCCGCAGGCGCCGTGAGCTTCGCCCGCGGATTGAACGACACGCCCAAGATCTTCGCCCTGCTGCTCACCGCCAAGGCGGCCGGGACGCTTTGGGGACTGGGGATGGTGGGCACGGCCATGGCCGTGGGAGGTTTGCTCAATGCCCGCAAGGTGGCCGAGACCCTGTCGCACAAGATCACCAGGCTGAACGCCGGACAGGGGCTGGTCGCCAACCTGACCACCGCCATCCTGGTGCTGGGCGCGTCCCGTCTCGGGTTGCCGGTGTCGACGACCCACGTCGCCACCGGGGGACTCTTCGGCATCGGCGTGGTGACCGGCACGGCACGGGCCCGCACGATCCTCACCATCCTTTTGGCCTGGGTCACGACGCTGCCGCTGGGCGCGGCCCTGGGCGCACTGGCGTATCTGGCCCTCAGGGGGTAGCCAGGCCTCCCGGCGCACGTAGCGGGGAAGGAGAGTTAGGACTCACCACAATATAACTTTTCAGTTTCAACTGCCAGATCCGAGGAGCATTGCCAAAATCGAGAGAAAGTTATTCCGTGGCGGCTGCGGAAGGGGAGGTCGAGGCTGGAGGCATCTTCCGACGACGGCCCGCGTTGACAAGCCGTCTCTGCCGGGCTACCTTTCGAAGAGCCATGCAACTCCCGATCGTGACGCCCCAGACAGCCAATGTCCCCCCCGTGGCCCTGAAGCCGCCGGTGGACCCGAAGACCCTGGCCCACAAGGACCTTTTGCGCGGTCCCTTCTGGCGCAAGATCCCGGCCTACGCCGAGGTGGACGAGCCGACTTTCCTGGACCACAAGTGGCAGTCCAAGCACACCATCACCAACGTGGACAAGCTTTTGGCCACGGTGCGCGGCCTGGTGTCGGAGGCCTTCATCCACGACGCTGAATCGGGCTTCCAGAAGGCCCCGATGAGCGTCCGGGTGTCCCCTTATCTGCTCAGCCTGATCGACTGGGAGGACCCTTATAACGATCCCCTGCGCATCCAGTTCATCCCCCTGTCCTCGCGGCTTTTGCCCGACCACCCCAAGCTGGGCCTGGACTCTTTGAGCGAGATGGCCGACGCCCCGGTCCCCGGGCTGACCCACCGCTACACGGACAAGGCGCTTTTCCTGCCCCTGGACACCTGCCCGGTCTACTGCCGCTTTTGTACCCGCAGCTACGCCGTCGGCATCGACACCACCAGCGTGGACAAGGTCAGCCTGAACGTCAATGAGGCGCGCTGGCAGCAGGCCTTCGCCTACATCGCCTCCCGCCCGGAGCTGGAGGACGTGGTCATCTCCGGCGGCGACGCCTACAATCTGCGCCCGCAGCAGATCCGCGACATCGGCGAGACCCTTTTGCGCATGGACAACGTGCGCCGCATGCGCTACGCGACCAAGGGCCCGGCGGTGATGCCGCAAAAGATTCTCACCGATTCGGCGTGGCTGGACGCCCTGACACACGTTGTCGAGATGGGCCGCAAGCTGCACAAGGAGGTGGTGCTGCACACCCACTTCAACCATCCCAAGGAGATCACCAGCATCACCCAGGATGCCATGAACCTGCTCTTCGAACGCGGCATCACCGTGCGCAATCAGAGCGTGCTTCAGCGTCGGGTCAACGACACCCAGGAGACGATGGCCCTTCTGGTGAAACGCCTGGGGCACGTCAATGTTCACCCGTACTACGTCTACGTGCATGACCTGGTGAAGGGCGTCGAAGACTTGCGCACCACACTGCAAACGGCGATCGACCTGGAGAAGTTCGTGCGCGGTTTTACCGCCGGCTTCAACACGCCGACCTTCGTGGTGGACGCCCCCGGCGGGGGCGGCAAGCGCGACGCGCATTCGTATGAATTCTATGACCGCACCACCGGGGTCTCGGTGTACACCAGCCCGGCGGTGAAACCGGGCCGCTACTTCTACTCCTTCGATCCGCTGAACCTTTTGCCCGAAGAAGGCCAGCGCCGCTGGGCCGACCCCACCCAGCACCACCTGATGATCGAGGAAGCCACCCGCTCCGCCGTCGCCCGGGTGCGCTGACGTCAGCGCCCTTTCCCACCTTTGGACAAAGGGCGCCCCGATGCGCCCGCTTGCGCCCTGTGTATCCTGCAAGGTCGCAGGTACGGTTCGTTCTTCACGGCGGTCTCATGCCGCCACGACAAGGAGGACGCCATGTGTACGCGCAGTGTGTTCTGTCTGACCGCCTTCATGGTGATGAGCGCATCGGCTTCGTGCGGATCACGGGATCTCCCAGGCATCGGAGCGAGCCAGGCGTCGGCCGCGCTGTCCGTCGCCGGACCTGATGAGCCAGACCATGACGACCGCGATGACGGCTGGCCGCAGTGGGGCCATGACGCCCGGCACAGCGGTCGCGTCCACATCGCAGGCCAGGCACTGAACCGGCAGCGCGCCGACCTGGTCTACGACCCACTGGTCTCGGCGGAGCAGGCCGATTCCAACGGCGAGCTGCTGGTCCACTACCAGGCGCCCCTGATCGGCAGGAACGACGTCTTCATGGAGTTCAAGGGCGGCACCTGGGTCGCTTGTAACCCGCCCAGTTCGGGGACGCCCTTCCCATGCGGCTCCGATGCCTGGAACGCCCAGACCTGGAACGAGAAGCGGCTGCGCTGGGAGGGCGGCAAGCTGGTCGAGAAGTGGACCTTTCAGAGCGACTGGAAACCCGAGCCCGACTCGAACAACTTCGGGGGCTGGGAGCCAGTCTTCCACGCCGTGCTCGCCGGGGATCGGGTCTACGTCCCCGGCAGCGGCGGCACGCTGTTCAAGCTCGACCGCGAGACCGGCGCCGTCCGCGCCCGCATCAACCCCTTCGCCACCCTCGACCCCGCGACCTTCGTCACCGGCCCACCCAGCGCGGACCCCGAGGGCAACGTCTACTACAACGTGATCAAGCTGGTCATCGACCCCGACCCGGCCCGGTCCAACCCCTGGTTCGGCCACGACGTCGCCGGGGCCTGGCTGGTCAAGGTCCGACCCGATGGCAGCACCCGGCTCGCCAGCTACGACTCCCTGGTCCCGGGGGCGCCGCAGAAGACCGATCTGTGCAGCGTGGGCGGGTTCGGGATCGCCCAACTCCCGTGGCCGCCGAGCCCGACGGCCACCGTATTGCACGTCCCGTGTGGCTCGCAGCGCCCCGGCGTCAACGTGGGCCCGGCGGTCGGTGGGGACGGCACCATCTATACCGTCAGCCGCGCCCACTTCGCCGCGCGCCACGGCTTCGTGGTGGCGGTGAACCGCGATCTCACCCCGCGCTGGGCGGCCTCGTTGCGCGATCACCTGCACGACGGCTGTGGCAGCCCGATCCTGCCTCCCGATGGGGCGCCCGGTGGCTGCCGCATCGGCGCCAATCCGGGTGTCGATCCCCGGACCAACGAGCTGCCCGCCGGCGCCGTCATCGACCTCAGCTCCTCCACCCCAGTGGTCACCCCCGATGGCAGCGTGCTCTACGGGGCATTCACCGCCTACAACGCCTTTCGCGGCCACCTCTTCAAGTTTGGCCACGACGGCGGGTTCCTGAACGCTTTCGATTTCGGCTGGGACACCACGCCGGCGATCTATGCCCACGAGGGGACCTACTCCGTGGTGCTGAAGGACAACCACTATGGCGGCTTCGCGATTTGCGCTGATCCTACGCTTTGCCCCGTGCTGCAAAACGGCCCCTACAACATCACCCAGCTCGACAAGCACCTTTTGCCGGAGTGGAAGTTCAAGAACACAAACACCGAGAGCTGCGCCCGCCAGCCCGACGGTACACTGAAGTGCGTCTCGGACCACCCCGACGGATTCGAGTGGTGCATCAACGCCCCGGCGATCGATCGCAAAGGCGTGGTTTATGCCAACAGCGAGGACGGTAACCTCTATGCCATCCGCCAGGGAGGCATCGAGAAGCAGCGCATCTTCACCAACCTGGCCCTGGCCGCCGCCTACACCCCGCTCTCCCTGGGTCGGGATGGGACCCTGTACACCCAGAACGCCGGCCACCTCTTCGTAGTGGGGAACTGAACCGGGTGGGCCAGGGTCAGAAACGGCCGTTGCAGCGGCGCAGGGTGGGCGCGTCGATGGAATCGTGCCAGCAATGGACGATCACCCGCCGGACCTTGCCGGCCAGGTGAGCGTTGCACTCCTGCATCAGCGATGTGGCCCGATGGGTCATGGCGTTCAGGTCGCCCGTCGGGTCCGGTTCGGCGGCGGAGCGCCGTTCATCCACCCGCAGGACCTCCTGTACATAAAGCGCGCAGTCCTCCGGCTTCAGCAGATCCGCGGGGGGTACGGGGTGCTCCGACACCACCGTCACCGGGACGCAGGAGGCAAGGAGGGTAGCAAAAACCAGGCTGGCGACAAGGGCGTGTAGGGGGCTCACGGGAAGGGAAGTGTAGCGCACTTTCACCGGGCGCAATATCATCCTTGGGTGATGGAACGGCTGCGCGTGATGACCTTGAACATCTGGAACCGGCAGGGGCCCTGGGAGGCCCGGCGGGAACTCATCCGCAAGGGGCTGCGCGAGCTGTCCCCGGACGTGGTCGCGCTGCAGGAGGTACTGCGCCTGGCGGTCCCCGACGGGAGCCAGGCCCTGTCCCAGGCGGACGACCTGGCCCGGGACCTGGGCTACCAGGTGGCCTACGGACCCGCCTGGAACCTGGACCGGCACGGCCTGCTCGACTTCGGCAACGCGGTGCTTTCCCGGCTGCCGATCCTGGAGCAGCACAACGTGACCCTGCCCAACCCGATGCGCCACGAGACCCGGGGGCTGCTCTACACCCTGCTCGGCGGGCCTTCGTGGCAGGTGCCGTTCTTCGTCACCCACCTCGACTGGCAGCTCGATCTGTCGCCGGTGCGCTGCCAGCAGGTGGCGTTTGTCACCGAGACCATGGCCACCCTGGAAGCGGCGGCGCGAGGGCGGGAGGGGGCGGACGTGCTGCCGGCGATCCTGGCCGGGGACTTCAACGCGGAGCCGGAGAGCGACGAGATCCGCTACCTGCGTGGCCGGCACGGCCTTGTGGGCCCTGGCGGAGAAACCCGCGGGGTGTACTTCGCCGACGCCTTCGGCCTGTGCGGCGACGGACCCGGCGAAACGTTTTCCCGGAGCAACCCCTACGCCGCCCGCGAGCGCGAGCCCAACCGGCGGCTGGACTACCTGTTCATCGGGTCACTCGACAAGGACCTGCGCGGCGAGCCGCTTTCCGCCCGGCGCTGCTTCACCGAACCCGAGGGCGGGGTCTTCGCCTCCGATCATTTCGGGGTCCTCGCCGAGGTCCAGGTGGCCCGCCGGACGAAAGAGCCGTTTTGATTCAGGAAGCCGGTGAACGGCGCAGGGCGAAGACGACCAGCAGGGCCCAGCCGGCCAGGAAACACAGCCCGCCAAGCGGCGTGATCGCCCCCAGCCAGCGGGCCCCAAAGAGGGCCAGGACGTAAAGCGAACCCGAGAAGAGCAGGGTACCCGAAAGGAAGAGCCAGCCGCTGGCCATGGCGACGGGGGAAAGCGGCGCCCGGTCTCCCAGGAGCCCGAGGAAAAGCAGGGCCACGGCGTGGTACATCTGGTAGCGGACGCCCACTTCGAAGACCGCTAGCAGGTCCGGCGGGAGTCGCTGCTTTAACGCGTGCGCGCCAAACGCCCCCGCCGCGACGGCGAGCAGGGCAGACAGGGCGCCAGCGGCAATAAAGGGGTTCTTGACCATGGGGGTTGTCCAAAGGGGTGCAGCGCACCGGACGTCATGCTAGCGCGATCGATCAAAAGATGCACACTGCCGGTCCAGGATCGTTCGCGGGCAAAGTTTGTACGATTATCTAGAACCAATTTTGTTGATTGTTGAATATAAATTTATTTTGTCGTGGTTCACGTGAATGAATGCGCCAACTTTGAATTTTCGGTCTGGGAATAATTTATCGGTGAGGACATTTTTTTGATGCGCAATGTGTTGAAACATATTTTTCGAAGTTGCGGAAATTTCAGCTTGAATCTTGCTTATTGCATTAATACGATAAGGAACAGTCATGAATATACATATTGAAGGGCCCCCCGGGGCCGAGACCCTTTACGATTCGGCCATCAACAACGGCAACCACGGGCGGCTGTCGCACGCCTGCCTTTTGGACCTGGATTCGGGCGGCACCCTGAACCAGGAGCAGAAACTCGATCAGATCGAAGAGCGGCTGCTGACGCTGATCGCAGAGCGCGAGGGCCTGAGAACGCAGAAAACGGCATGCAAGGAGGAGAAGAATGGGCTGGAACTGCGCGAGTTCCAGAACCTTCTTCTGTGCGCCTGCTACGTCAACCACGTCGAGGACCAGGGCCTGCTTTTGCGACGCGGGTGCAAGAGCCGCGAAAGCTACATGGCCCTCATCTGGGAAGGCAGCCCCCGATGCCCGGTGCAAC
>JBBRLA010000138.1:0-14814 GCA_038231615.1 Polyangia bacterium
ACGTTGTCGATGTACTTGTTATTCCACAGGGGTTCAAAGATTCCGTTGGCGAAACGGAAGACCAAGATGTTCTGGACCGTCTCTTTGCCCAGGTAGTGGTCGATGCGGTAGATCTGGTCCTCCCGCAGCACCTTCAGGCACACCGAGTTCTGCTTCTGCGCCGACTCCAGATCGTGCCCGAAGGGTTTTTCGATGATGACCCGGGTAAAGGGGCTCTTGCTCGGGGAGATCATCCCCGCCTTGCCCAGGTTCTCCAGGATGACCTCGAACATCTCCGGCGGCGTCGAGATATAGAAGATGCGGTTGCCCTGGGTGCCGCGCTTCTGGTCGATCTCCTCCAGGTGCTCGCGCAGGCGGTGGAAGGCGTGCACGTCGTCAAACTCCCCGGCGACATAGGAGATGCCCTCCTGGAAGCTGTTCCACAACTCGGCGTCGATGGGGCGCTTGCGGGCGAACTTGCTGACCGCGTCGCGCATCTGCTCGGCGAAGGGGATCTGCCGGCGAGCAAAACCGACGATGGCGAACTGCGTGGGGATCAGGCGCTCACTGGCCAGCGTGTAGAGCGCCGGCACCAGCTTGCGCTTGGTCAGGTCGCCGGTGGCGCCGAAGATCACCATGGCGCAAGGTTCGGGCTGCCGTTCCCCGACCAGCCCCTCGCGCAAGGGGTTCGGGTTCTTTTTTGCCGTTGCTTCCGTGCTCATGATGGGTTCCTTTTTACCTTGCGCTTGCGTCTGGTTTGCAATGTACCGCGGCGCTTCGCGATGTACCGCGGCGCTTGGCGATCGTCTTTATGTGGCGTGTCAGCTCTTTTCGGGTGGGGTGGCCCGCAGAAGCTCCGCCGGCGAGGACGCATCCTGCCCCGGGGGCGCCGCGTGGACGTGGCCGAAGCCGCCCAGCTCGGCGCTGGTCAGCCGCCGATACGCCGCCCCGGGGGGGGTGCAGCGCTCGGCGAACTTCTCGCGCTTCTCCAGGTACGCCTGCACCGTGGCCACGTAGGTGGCATGGGACCAGGTCAGCGGCGACACCGAGAGGGGAGCGTTGGTGAAGGGGTGGACCTGCTCGGCCAGCACCCCCGAGGGCAGACGGTGGGCGTCGATCCAGCGCAAGACCTCCTGCGCGGCGGTCAGTTGCTTCTCGTCCTTGGCGGTGGCGATCAGGTAGTCGGCCCACCACAGGGTGCAGATGAACCACGGGTTCCCCGGGACGTTGGCCACGTCGTTGGAGATCTGGTGATAGTAGTCGTTTGTATAGCGCGCCACGCCCCCCACCTGGGTCTTGCACCACAGTTCCCGGTGGACCGCCTCCATGGTGGCCTTGATCCGGGGGTCGTCGGCCTCGTAGGCCGAGAAGTAGAACAAGCCCCACAACGAGGCGTCGATGACCGGGTCGACCTCGATGCGGCCGCTGGGCGAAACGTTGATCATGCGGGCGAAGCGGCCGAGTTCCGGGCGCCACAAATAAGCGTCCATGGCGGCGCGGATCTCCACGGCGGCCTGATCGTAGCGTTCGGCGACCGGGTCCTCGCCGAAGCTGCGGGCAAACTCCGCTGCGGCGCGCAGGCCGGCGTAGACCGCCGCGCTGGTGAACGAGAGGATGCCCCGGCGTTCCTCCCACAGATCGTAGGAGGGAGCGGGCAGGCGGGTGCGGTTTTCGCGATAGCCGACCATGAAGTCGCCGGCCTTGCGCACCAGGCGCCCATAAAGCGGCTTGATTGATTCAAGGTCGCGATACCGCTGAAAATGCTTCCACAGGGCCCACACCACCAGGGCCGTCTCGTCTTCCTGGATCGGCAGTTGGGCCTGCCCCGCCACCACCCACGGGTGCCACGACGAGGCCAGGGACCCGTCGGGGTTGTACTTGTGCAAAAGATACCCGTCCCGGGTGATGACGTCGGCGCAGAAGCTGAAAAAGCGCAGGGCGATGTCCGGGTAGCCGGCCAGGTCCAGGGCGTGGGCCACCAGCGCGCCGTCCCGGGGCCACAGGTAGCTGTAGGTGTCGCGGTTGAACTGGGTGACGTCGCTGTCGTTGGCGGCGATGATGGCGCCGTGGTTGTCGATCTGGGTGCGCAAGACCAGAAGCGACCGGCGGTACAGGTCGATGGTCTCGGGGCCCAGATCGGCGAAGTCGATGGGCTCCTTGCGCACCCACAGGCGCCAGTAGCTGCGGGTGCGTTCGATCAGGGACTCGGGGCCGCGCTCGACGATCTTGGCGTTGACCTCGGTGGCGCCGTTCCATTTGCCGGCCCACACCTGGGCCGCGACCATCCAGTAGTAGACGGTGCGGGACTGGGTGCCGGGGATCAGGGTATGGGCCGCGATGACCGAGTCCACCGAGCCTTGCGCGATGGGATTGCCCGACAGGTTGCCGTCGTCCTCGGCGTCGCGCCAGGTGCCGTCGCGGCCGGGGGAGCCCTTCATGCCGGTGGCGTAGTATTCGACCCCGGCGCGGCCGTCGGCGAAGACGTTCATCAGGAAGTAGCGCTCGCCCTTGTAGTGGACCAGGGTGTGGTTGCGCGGATCGTAGACCGCGGTGTCGCCGATCTCGGATTCGGAGATGCGGAAGTCCTGGTGAAAGTACAGGCGCACTTCGCGGGCCAGCGGGTCGTCGTTGCGGATGTCGACGCGGCGAATGAAGACCGTCTCGTGGAAGTCGACGCAGTCGTGGATGAGCAGGGAGACGCGGAGCCCGGGGTGAGACGCCCGCACCCGGGTGACCAGCGAGTCGGTCTCGTAGAGGCTTTCGATGTCCCAGCCATTTTCCCGGGAGATCCAGCTAAACGTGCCGCCGGGGCCGCCGACCATGATGCCGAAGCGGAACGGGTGGCCGCCGGCATGGTTTTCCTTGCCGACGTAGGGGTAGTAGACATCGCGGATGCGGTGGTCGGCATCGAAGTTGATAAGCAGCTGTCCGTTGCCGATGGGCAAGTCTCGGGGCATGGGGTTGGCGTTCCTCCTGGGACGGTGGCAGTGCGTGCGGGGCGGGCACTGCACTCAAGGTAGTGCCCCTTTGGCGGGGCCGTGGGAGGCTCTATGGTCTGAGCCAGGCGACCCGCTGTCAAGGGGAGGGCCGCAGTCTCGTGGTATGAAGCCGGTTCTGGAGCTTTCAAGAGGTGTTCATGCTGACCCTGGTCTTGCGCGGCGGCGCCGAGGTGAAGGCGCTGGTGCCCACGGACGTGCGACGGGAACTGCGCCGGCAGGCGGGGCGGGCGATGCGCGCCGCGGGGGTCGGGACCGCGGAGGTCTGCCTGTCGCTGACGGAGGATGCCGAGATGCATGAATTGAACCTCACCTACGCCGGGGAGGACCACGCCACGGACGTGCTCTCGTTTTCGCAGCACCAGGGGGGGGCGACGGCGGCGCAGAATGTGCTGGGCGACGTGGTGGTCTCGGTGGAGACGGCGGCCCGGCAGGCGGCGGCGCAGAATGTGCTGGGCGACGTGTTCTTCTCGGTGGAGACGGCGGCCCGGCAGGTGGCGCAGAATGTGCTGGGCGACGTGGTCATCTCGGTGGAGACGGCGGCCCGGCAGGCGGCGCAGAATGTGCTGGGCGACGTGGTCATCTCGGTGGAGACGGCGGCCCGGCAGGCGGCGGCAGCGGGGCACCCGCTCTTGCAGGAGCTGGTGCATCTGGCGGTGCATGGGCTGTGCCATCTTCTGGGGTTCGACCACGGGACGCCTGAGGAAGAGCGGGTGATGTTCGCCTACGAGGCGCGGCTGCGCGACGAGGCGCGGCGGCTCGGCACGGTGCAGCGGGTGCCGCCGGGGTAACGGGGCCGCGGCCTCGCCCGCTTGGGGGGGACGGACGTGAAACAAGGGGCTATGCTGTGCCATGCAGGCACTCCATCTGCGCTTTCGGGGACGTACTTGAGCCATTTCGTCCTTGAAGATCGAATTTTCTCGCGTTCCCTGCCCGATCGAATGCATCCGGCGCCGTTTCGATGGCTTTTGCCCGGGATGTACCGCGACGCTGACCCTGCGCCTGTTCACCGACGTGAGGTTGATCCCCGCGCGGGCCGATGGCAATACCCCCCTTTACCTATCCCCATCGCCCCGCGGGGCGATCGCGGCGGCCCTCGCCACCTTTTGGGATGGGGCGCGGGGCGGATGGCGATGGGGCGCACCGCCAACCAGACGCCCCGGAGGGTCGCCGGAAGCACTGGCACGTCAGGCAGATTGTGCTAGCTTGGCAGCATGAAGCTCCTGGGTCACGATACGTCCCCCTTTGTGCGGCGCGTGCGGGTGTTGCTGGCGGAGAAGGCCATCCCTTTTGTCCGCGACACCCATGGATGGCAGAACGCCACCCCCGAATTGCTGCAAGTAAACCCCCTGATGCGGGTCCCGGTGCTGCTGGAACAGGGTGCCGGGCAAGGGGCCGGACAGGACCCGGGCGATCACGTGATCATCGACTCCAAGCTCATGGCCACTTATCTATATGATCGCTACCCGGATCCTCCGCCGGCGCCCCCCGCCGGCCACCCGCCCTTGCAGGTCGCTCTGTGGCGCGCCGATCACCGCTACGACGATGAAAACGTGGTCCTGGCCATCGACGGGGCCGCGGACAGCGCGATCAACGTTTTTCTTATGGAGCGGGACGGCGTGCTGCCGGCCGCCTCCGCCTACCTCCGGCGGCAAAACGACCGCATCGAGAGCTGCCTGGTGTGGCTCGACCGCCTGTATCAGGGACGCACCACCTTGTCGAACGAGGCGCTGGCCTTCGCCGACATCGCCGTCATCTGCGCCCTGGACTGGATGGCCTTCCGCAAACGCCACGAGTGGTCGCACCACCAGAACCTGCGCCAGATGATCCAGCGCCACCGGGAGCGCCCGTCGCTGGCCGAAACCCACCCCGCGCGGGCCCTGCACGGCTTGACTTGATCGGACCGGCCCAGAACGGGCCGGGATGTAGCCGGAAGTAGCCGGAAGTAGCCGGATGTAGCCGAATGTAGATAGATGAAGACTTCTTCATCCTCACTTCATGATATCCCGGCCGAGGGGGCCTATAAAAAGACGGACACGCTACAGCATCCCCGGGTGCTCGCCGATGTTAACCCCCGAGATGCCCCCAGTGCCCGACATGCCGGAAATACCAAAAATAATAGACAAGAAGAAAGACCCGATGCGCGACCGACGAACCTTCGCTCCGCCGTCCCGGCTGGCGCCGATCCTCTGCATGTGCCTGGCCGGACTGTCGTGCCTGGTCGGGCGGCCAAGGCCCGCACGCGCCGATAGCGCAGCGCCAAGCGCCGCGGTGATGCCCGACGACCTACCCCCCGGCCCGTCGCTGCCCGAGTCCTTGTCGCTGCAAGACGCCCTGCGCCTGTTTCGCGCCCACGGCCTGGACCTGCTCATCGCCGAGGCCGCCGTGCAAAATGCCGAGGGCGACGTGCGGGTAGCGGGCGCGATCATCAACCCGCAGGTCTACGGCAACTTCTTGAAGACCTTCTACAATCCCGCCGATAAGACCACCTGCCCGGACGGGAGCTGCTCGGACACCGGGTTCAGCGTCGGAATCTCCGATCAGAACGCACTGGAAGACGTGATCTCGGGCAAGCGCGGCTTGCGCCGGCGGGTCGCCAACGCCGCGCTGAAGGCCGCCAGGATGGTGCGCGCCGATGCCCAGCGTACCCTGGAGTTTCAGGTCAAGCAGCAATACATGCAGGCGGGCCTTTTCCGGCTGAACCTGGACTTCGTCCGGCAGGTGCAGGCCACCGCCCTCCAGACCGCCGACCTGAACCGGGTGCGCTACCGGGCCGGCGCCATCTCCGAGTCTGACCTGGCCAAGGCCGACACCGCCTCCCTGGAGGCCGATCAGCAGGTCGACCTGGCGACCCAGGCGCTGCGTGCCGCCAAGATCAGTCTGGCGTTCCTTCTGGGCGTGCGCGGACGGGTGCCCGAGTTCTCCATCCTGGCGGAAAACCTGCGCTACACATTGCCGCAGGCCCTTTCCGACGCCACCCCCGACACCCTGCTGCAAGTGGCGCTGTCCCACCGTCCCGACCTACGCGCGGCGGGCTTCCAGCGCCAGCGGGCGCAGGCTTCGATCGACCTGGCCCGGCGGGCCAATGTGCCCGACATCGGGGTGTCGGTGCAGTTCGCCGCGCAGGGCACGGGCAACCAGTCCTTGCAGCCGCCCACGGTCACTGCCGGGCTGTCCGCGACCGTACCGCTGTTTTACCAGCACCAGGGCGAGATACAGAAGGCGCGCGCCGACAACCGGCAGCAGACCGTTCAATATGCCAAGCAACTGGCCCAGGTCACCGCCGATGTCGAGACCGGCTATGGGGCGTTTGCCATCAACAAGGGCCTGGTCAACCGCATGGAGGGCCAGCTTCTGGATCGGGCAAAACGCAGCCGCGACCTGGTCGAGTTGCAGTATCGCAAGGGGGCCGCCTCGCTGCTCGAATACCTCGACGCCCAGCGGACCTATATTGCAACCAACGTGGAATATTTCCAGGACCTGACAAACTACTGGACCGCGGTGTTCCAACTGGAGCAGGCGGTCGGCACGGAGCTACGATGAACCGCGGCACGATGGTCACTCATTCGACGCCCGTCTCCCTTTTCGGCGGCCCCATGCTGGCGCTCTTGAGTCTGGTCGTGCTCTTTCCCAGCGCCTGCGATCAGCACAAGGCCGAGAAGGAAGCGCCAAAACCCCCGCCGGGCGAGGTGTGGCTGACCCGGCAGCAGGTCAACGAGGCCAAGATCGCCATGGAGCCGGTCGCCCAGCACGACGTGGGCAACGCCATCGTCACCAGCGGCAAGGTGACCTTCAACGACATCCATGTGTCGCACGTTTTTTCGCCGGTGACCGGCAGGGTGACCAAGCTTTTGGCCGAACCCGGACAGAAACTGAAGAAGGGCGCCCCCTTGTGTACCATCGAGTCCCCCGACGTGGCCAGCGCGTTTTCGGATCTGTCCAAGGCCCAGGCGGACCTTTTGGCGGGGGAGCATGACTTCAAGCGCCAGAAGGAACTCTTCGAGGCCCACGCCGGCTCGCAGAAGGACTACGAGGCGTCGCAAGACGCCTTTGGCAAGGCCCGCGCCGAGCTGGAACGCGCCCAGCAGAAGGCCCGCCTTTTGCGCAATGGCTCGGTGGACCGCAGCACCCAGGAATACACCTTGCGGGCCCTGATCGATGGGGAAGTCATCAGCCGCAACATCAACCCCGGCACCGAGGTCCAGGGGCAGTATTCCGGCGGACAGGCCATCGAACTTTTCACCATCGGCGA
The DNA here is from genome assembly GCA_038231615.1 of Polyangia bacterium. Classification (GTDB taxonomy): domain Bacteria; phylum Myxococcota_A; class Polyangia; order Palsa-1104; family JAEUJZ01; genus JBBRLA01. Next base: position 7,228 of record JBBRLA010000138.1, read on the forward strand.
CATCGACGACGTGTGGGTCATGGCCGACGTGTTCGAGATGGACATTGCCCAGATTAAGGTGGGCGCCACGGCCAGCGTCAGCGTGGTGGCTTATCCGAACCGCTTCTTCCCGGGGCACGTGGACTGGGTCTCCGAGGCCCTGGACCCGACCTCCCATACGGCCAAGGTACGCTGCTCGATCCAGAACACCGAGCACGAGCTGAAGCCGGAGATGTACGCCACCGTGTCCATCAGCTCGGCGGAGCGCAAGGCCCTGGCGATCCTGCGCAGCGCCATCCTGCGCCTGGGGGACCAGGACGTGGTGTTCCTGCAGACCGGGACCACGCCTGACGGGCAGCTCCGCTTCGAGCGGCGCCCGGTGGCGGTGAACGAGGACGAGGGCGGCACCTACATCCCGGTCACCCACGGCCTGGCCGAGGGCGAGAAGGTGGTGACCTCGGGGGCCTCGCTCTTGTCGGGGAAGTTATAGCGCGATGGTCCAGAAGATCGTCGGTTTCGCGCTGCGCCTGACGGTGATGGTCGCTGCCTTGGCGCTGGTCATCCTGGCGGTGGGTTTGTATTCGTACAAGCAGCTCGACATCGAGGCCTACCCCAACCCGGTGCCGCCGATGATCGAGGTCATCACCCAGCCCAACGGCTGGAGCGCCGAGGAAGTCGAGCGTTACGTGACGGTCCCGCTGGAGACCGGGCTGGCCGGGATGCTGGATCTGGACCATGTCCGCTCGCAGTCGCTTTTTGGGCTGTCCAGCGTAAAATGCTACTTCACCTGGAACGCGGACTATTATACCGCGCAGCAACGGGTGATCAACCGCCTCCAGTTCATCACCCTGCCCCCGGGGTTAAATGGGCAGCTTTCGCCGTGGAACGCCATCGGCGAGGTGTACCGCTACGTGCTGCGCGGCAAGGGCTACACGCAGACCGACCTGAAGACGGCGCAGGACTGGATTTTGGAAAAGCAGTTCCGCCAGGTACCTGGGGTCATCGACGTGTCCGGCTTCGGCGGCCTGTCCAAGCAGTACCAGGTCGAGGTGGACCCCTACCGGCTCAAGGGCCACGACGTGACCCTTTTGCAGCTCACCTCGGCCATCGGCAACGCCAACCAGAACGTCGGCGGGCAGCGCCTGGCCCTGGGGGAGCAATCGTTCAACGTGCGCGGGGTGGGTTTGATCCGATCGTTGCGCGACATCGGCAACGTGGTGGTGGCGACGAAGAAGGGCGTGCCGGTGCGGGTGCGCGATCTGGCCCAGGTGCTCTCGGGCAGCACGCCGCGCCTGGGGATGGTCGGCAAGGACGGCGAGCCGGACATCGTGCAGGGCATCGTGCTCATGCGCTATGGGGGAGATTCGCTCAAGACCATCCGGGGAGTACACGAGCGCATCGACTTCATCCGCAAGAACCACCTGCTGCCGCCGGGGATGGACATCGAGCCCTACTACGACCGCGAGAGCCTGGTCCAGCTGACCACCCACACGGTGCTGGAGAACCTGATCATCGGGATGCTGCTGGTGACGGGCGTGCTGCTGCTCTTTTTGGGGCATGGGTGGGCGGCGCTGATCACGGCGATCAATATACCCCTGGCGCTGCTCATCGCGTTTGCCGGGATGGTGGCCACCGGGACGCCGGCCAACCTGATCTCGCTGGGGGCGGTGGATTTTGGCATTGTCGTGGAATCCGGGGTGGTCATGGTGGAGAACATTTTCCGCCACCTGGGGGCGCACGGACGCGGCGGGGTCTTCGAGCGCATCGTGGCGGCGGCGGGCGAAGTCGGCCCGGCGATGTTCTTCGGGACGCTCATCATCGCGGTGGCGTTCTTCCCGCTTTTCACGTTGACCGGGGTGTCCGGGGTGATCTTCTCGCCCATGGCCCACACGTATGCCTTCGCCATCGGGGGGGCGATCCTTTTGGCCATCACGCTGACCCCGGTGCTGGCGTCGAAGGCGCTGAAGATCGACCGCCGCGTCGAGGAGCACGACAGCTGGTTGATGCACCGGCTGAACAAACTGTACCAGCCGGTGTTCGCCTTCACCCTGCGCCGGGGCAAGACCACGCTGCTTCTGGCGGCGGGGCTGGTGGCGGCGTGCCTGTGCGCCTTTCCGTACCTGGGCAGCGAATTCATGCCCAAGCTGGAGGAAGGCAATTTCTGGATCCGCGCGACGCTGCCCATGTCGGTGACGCTGGAGCTGTCGGCGAAGTACGTGGGGCGGATGCGCAGCATCCTTTTGGGTTGCCCCGAAGGCAGTGCCGCCTGCGACGATGGGCACCGCCAGCACCCGGAGATCCGCACGGTGGTGTCGCAGCTTGGGCGGCCGGACGACGGCACGGATGTCTCGGGCTTCAACAACATCGAGATCTTCGCGCCCCTTCGTCCGCAGGGGGAATGGCGCCACGGCCTGACCAAGGAAAGCATGACCGAGGAGCTGTCGAAGGAGCTGTCCAGCGCCTTCCCCGGCGTGGTGTTCAACTTTTCGCAGATGATCTCGGACAACGTCGAGGAGGCCATCTCGGGGGTCAAGGGCGAGAACACGGTGAAGGTGGTCGGCCCGGACCTGGCGGCCAACGAGGGGAACGCCCAGGAGATAAAGGACGTGATGCGCACCGTCCGCGGGGTGCAGGACCTGGGCGTGCTGCTTTCCCTGGGGCAGCCGAATGTGCGCATCACCCCGGATCGCATCCAGTGCGGGCGCTACGGGTTAAACGTCGGCGACGTGATGGCGGTGGTGCAGGCGGCCATCGGCGGGCAGGCGGTGACCCAGGTGTACGAGGGCGAGAAGCACTTCGACCTGACCGTACGTTGGGAAGAGCAGTACCGCAAGGACCTGAAGTCGATCCGCAACATCCTGGTGGCGACCCCCGACGGGCCGCAGGTGCCCCTGGGGCAGCTTGCCGAGGTGATCGAGGAGGTCGGCCCCTCGGTGATCTACCGCGAAGACAACCAGCGTTACACGCCGGTGAAGTTCTCCGTGCGCGGGCGCGACCTGGCCTCGACCATCGCGGAGGCCCAGCGCAAGATCAAACAGAAGGTGGTCCTGCCTTATGACACGCACCTGGAATGGGCCGGCGAGATCAACCAGCTCAAGGAGGCGACGGAGCGCCTGGTGGTGATCCTGCCGATCACGTTGTTTTTGATCGCATTTTTGGTCTACTCGGCGGTGAAAAATTGGCTCGATACGATGATTGTGCTTTTGGCGATCCCGATTGCGTGCAGCGGCGGCATTCTGGCGCGGCTGGTGACGCAGATCCACTTCTCGATCTCGGCGGCGATGGGGTTTATTTCGATCTTCGGCATCGCCATCCAGGATTCTCTCTTCGTGGTGATGTATGCGCAAAAACTGTATCGGGATGGGATGTCGCTGGAGAAGAGCGCCGGTCAGGCGGCGGAGCGGCGCCTGCGTCCGGTGCTGATGACGACGTTCGTAGCGATGATCGGCCTTTTGCCGGCGGCCCTGTCCCACGGCATCGGGTCGCAGACCCAGAAGCCGCTGGCGGTGGTGGTCATCGGCGGGTCGCTGCTGCTTACGGTGTTGCCGGCGCTTTTACAACCCTTGCTGGTGCTGTGCCACCGCGCCTTCGGAGGGGTTTACTCGAAGTAGACGTCGAATCCCTGGGCCGGGTAGTAATAGGCCCAAAGGATGCACATCTCGTTGGTGAAGGCCGACTGCCCGAACTTCACGGTGAAGTCGTTGGTGTTGTTGTAGCTGCACTGCCACTTCAGGCCCTCGCCTTTCTGCGGATCGAAGGTCAAAAGCTTGTCGTCGGGGAAGCGCAGGAGCGGCGGGTGCTGCCAGTCCTTGTTCTCGAAGAGCATCTGTCCGGGGTCGTCCTTGCCGGCGGACTTGGCGATGGTGAAGTCGCTGCCGATGCGGTGCTGGTGGGAAGTCAGCCCAAAGACGTTGATGCCGGCGGGGGGCTGGTGGAAGCTGGGCGGCAGGATGGTGGTCTCGTGGGGCGGCAGGCCCGGGCTGGACAGGGCCCGGATGGTGGCGTAAAAGAGCATGTCGGCCTTGGTGATCTGTGCGCTGGTGGGGGCCAGGGTCAGGGTCACGGTGGCGGTGCCGTCGATGGGCTTGGTCGAGGCGTTGATGAAGTGGACCTCCAGGGTGTAGGGCGCCCCGGCGGCGAACTCGTAGGCCACGCCCGCGGGCAGCTTGAGGGTGGCCTTTTCCGTCTCGCCGATGAAGAGCGGCGCCTTCTGGCTCTGGCCGAAGGGGTTGATGTTCAGCGCCTGACACTCGTGGACCGGCGCATCGGTGGCGGTGGGGTCTTCGCGGTAGAAGATGACGTGGTGGGTAGAAAAAAGCTGCGAGTCAATCTGCACCACGTCCATGGGCAGGGTGTTGGTGAAGTGCCCGGTGTAGCACTGGGTCACTTCGGCCCCGGGTTGTACGGTCACCGGCCCCAGACTCAGGCTGACCTGGGTGGTCTTGACCGGATCCGGGTTCATGGGGTCCATGGGATGAGTGGCGCCTGGTCCGTCCATCGAACCGCAGGCAAAGACAAAGGGCAAAAGGAGCGAGAGCGCAGCTTGGTGAGACATGAAGTCCCTCACGGAGAAAGTTGGCTGAACTCTAGCACATTAAAAATAGTTTGCTTCCAGGGCTACCATGGCGCCAAGTCCGGGCCCGTCGATGCCGGAGCCGTGGAAGCGGTAGGTGGTGTTGGCGACGTTCTCCAAGGTGGCGGTGATCTGAACACCGCGGGTCAGCCGGGCGGCGCCGCGCAGGTTGACCACGGCGAAACCCGGCGTGCCGGGACAGGCGATCTTGAAGGCGGGGATGGGCAGGCAGGTGCGCGGGTCGTCAAAGTCGGCCTGCCCGAGGAGGGTCTGGGGCGCGGCCCAGCGCAGCTGCACCTCGGCAAAGCTGAAGAGGTCGCGAGGGCGGCGCAGTTGCACGGCGGCGACCCCGTTCAGGGGCGGGACCTTGTAGAACGGTTCGCTGGTGGGGAGCTGGCCGGCGGCAGCGGGGCGATCCAGCACGCCGTTCACGTAACTTATCCCGGCGTACATGGAAAGGCCGGAGAACAGGTGCAGCCGGGCGTTGGCCTCGACGGCATGGAGGCGGGCCTGCCGGGCATTCTCGCGGTCGTAGAAGCGGGTGATGCAGGACCCGTCGGGCCCGGGACGGGCGCAGCCTTGACCGGCCACGGTGGTCGGGGTGGCGGCGATGACGTCGTCGATGAGGGTGTAGGCGTAAAATACCCCGCCTTCGAACTTGCTGAAGCCGGCGCGCACGCCGATCTCGCCGGAATAGGCGAACTCCGGGCGCAGTTCGCCGGGACCGGGGACGATGTAGCCCAAACCCTCCTGTCCCAGGCGCGCATAGTCCGCCAGATTGGGTGCCCGAAAGCCCGTCATCAGGCCGCCGGAAAGGGCCAGCCCAAAGACCGGTTCGTAGCGCAGGTGCAGGGTGCCGGCGTAGATCGGTTCCTGCTGCCGCAGGGCCTCGCGCACGCCGCGGGCACCGATCGTGGGGAAAAGCTTGGCCAGGCGGTCGTCGCGGCCGATGGAAACGAAGGTGCCACCGCCGCGCAGACCGAGCAGGGCCTTCCATCGTCCTGGGCGATCGGGGTGGCTTTTGCCGAAGAGGCGCTCCAGATCGGTTTCTTCCTGGATGTACAGGGCCACCGATTGGGCCGTCGAGCCGCCCGGGTAGCGAGCCAGCTGCGGCGACGGGACGAGGGCCGCGCCGGGGCCGCCGCTGAGGGTGCCTTGGGACGCCGTGCTGTTCACGAAGTCGAAATAGCCGTCGATGCCAACGGTGAGCTTGCCGGGCCGCCCGAGGTCGGCGATGACCAGGGCGTTAAACCCGAGTACGTCGTCGTAGTTGTCGCCCCGGTCGAGCAGATCTATGCCCGTCTGGAAGCGGTCGAGCAGTTCCCGCTGCCGCTGGTACGAAAGGGTCGCCTGCACCGAGAGGGGCTCGACGAGGCCGCGGGCGGCGAAGCTGCCCTCGTAGCGCAGGTAGCCCAGGTCGCGGGAGTTCTCGGTCTGGACGCGCAGGTCCCCGGGCTGGCTGCGGTCGGTCTGCACCACGTTGTACTGGCGCACCCCCTGGTAGACCATCACCACGGTGCCGCGCCCCAGGTCGGCGCCGCCGCCCAGGTAAAGGCCCCCCTCGCTGTAGCCGGTCAGGGGCTGGTAGGGGGCCAGGCTGCCGCCGGTGAGGTCGCCGAAGCGCCGCAGGGAGAAGGCGGTGTCCAGGGCATAGCGGCCCCAGCGTCCGCCGGCGGACAGGCTGCCCTGTCCGCTTTGATCGTAGCTGGTGAAGCTGCCGCGCAGGCCGGCGTTCAGGTCGATGTCGCTGCCGGCGATGGGGCTGGGGCGGCGGGTGCGCACCTGGACCACGCCGCCGACGGCGTCGGAGCCGTAGAGTACCGACCCCGGCCCGCGCACCACCTCGATGGAGTCGACGGTGTAGGGGTCGATGAGGTTGAGCATGCCGTTGGGCCCGGTGCGGGTCGTGGTGTTGTTCAGGCGGATGCCGTCGATCAGCAGGAGGACCTGCTGCCCGGTCAGGCCGCGCACGTAGGGCGAACCGGCGCCGTAGTTGGAGCGTTCGACGAAGACCCCGGGTTCTTCGGACAGGGCGTCGGGCGGGGTGCGAGGCAGGCGGTTCTTCAAGTCCTCCTTCTCGACCACCGATGTGGCCCGTGGGCTGTCGAATACGGTGCTGCGTGTCTGTGAAGCGGAAATCACGGTCTGGTAACGATTGTAGGGACGGGGCGCCTCGATGGATGGCGATGGCGATGGCGCTGGCGATGGCGCTGCGCTTCGCCGCGCGCCATCAGCCTTGTCCGGGACGGGGGTCACTCCGCTTCGCCGCGCCCCATCAGCTACTTTATCCGGGACTGGCGTCGCTGCGCTTCGCTGTGCGCCATCGGCCTTGCCCGGGACCGCCTGGTCCACGTCGGGCACTACAACGCCCTGGGCCTGCGCCAGGGGCACCGGACCGAGCAGCAGCGCGAGCACGACGGCCCGCTGTGAATTTTTCACCACCTGTGGGCCTGCTAGACCTGGGTCCTCCCCGTCGCCAGGGCCTCCATCTTGCCGGCCAGCGTCAGGTCACTGCGGGTGATGCCGCCCGCGTCGTGGGTCGTAAGGTCGATCCGCACCTGGCCGTAGACGTTGAACCACTCGGGATGGTGGTTCATCGATTCGGCCACCAGGGCGACGCTGGTCATGAATCCGAAGGCGTCCACGAAGCTGCCGAAGCGATACTCCCGGTGCAGCTTCCCGTCCTTCACCCGCCAGGCCGAAAGCGTCCCGTCGTGGAGCGCGGTCTCAATTTCATGCTGGGTCAACTTCGCGATGGCCATCTTGTTCGCCTCTACCGGCCCGCACGGGCCGCCCGTCCGCCTGTGTCAGCAGGACTACTCCCAGTATACTTCAAGCCCTACAAGGTCAAGTTAATGAAGGTCATGTTTAGGAAGAAGCACATGGCCGGAGCAGATTTTGGCGCACCCCCACAGCGACCGAGGGAGCGTACTACTGTACGTGACCGAGGAAGCGAGGAGGTACGCCAAAAGATGCCCGGCCAGGTGCTTCTGTTACCGGAGGTGGCGTTGTCCGCGGTCTTTGCGCTTGAGAAG
>JBBRLA010000139.1:0-14745 GCA_038231615.1 Polyangia bacterium
ACGGACGTCTCTACCTGATCATGGAGTTCGTCGAGGGGCGCAGCCTCTATGACGAGTTGTACAACACCGATTCGGTCGACGCCGGGCGGCGTACGTCAAAAGGTCAGCCGCTAGCACCCGCCAGGGCTAGCCAGATCACCGCGCAACTTGCGCGTGCGCTGCATTTCGCTCACTCCAAGGGAATCATTCACCGCGACATCAAGCCAGCCAACGTGATGTTGCAAGATCCGGGGACAGCCCAGGAATTCGTGAAGCTGCTCGACTTTGGGATCGCCAAGCAGATGATGCGGATGGAGGGCGGCGTGATAACGCGCTATCAGCCTCCCTATTCGGAAGGGTACTCTGCACCCGAGTATCCGAAGCTGACGGAGCGGTCGGATCAATACGCTCTGGGCGTCGTCCTGTATGAGATGCTCGCGGGCGAGAAGCCATTCGGAAGCAGCCCGCGAACGGAATTGGATGCGCCAAGCAGGCGCCTCGGCCTCGACCCAGCGCAAGTCACCCCGGACTTCAGACTGGTGGAGAAGGTGGCGATGCGGATGCTGAGCTCACGGCCGGAGGATCGCTACGAATCCGTCGAAGCTGTGGCTCAGCTCCTTGAGCCGATCACAGGATCCGCCCCCCGGGGAAACGCGGGCCTCCCGCCGGTCACTCGTTCTGGCCGACCTCTGGTGCTGGGCCGCAACCTCGTCTACGCTGGCGGGTCGGCCCTGATCGTCGCATCGCTGGTCCTTTTGGCCGTGCAGCCCTGGGACAAGAAAGCGGTCAGCCCATCGCGCCCCCCCGATCTGGCTCAGCGAGTGCCGCCGGATCTAGGTTTGAATCAGCCGTCAGGATTTTGTGCCAGTCAGTCGGACGGCAAGCACTGCGACGATAACGGGTACATCATCACGTGCGTAAAAAATCGGGAGTCGTCTGATGTTCAAGAGAACTGTGCGGAAGGATGCTCCACAATCGACGGAATTCCTCGATGCAATAAGCAGCCCTTTTGTGCTAGGAAACCGGACGGCAAGTATTGCGATGAAAGCCAGGACATTGTCACTTGCAAGAATCACGGGTTCGCTCACAAGGAAACCTGCAAACTTGGTTGCTCCAAAAAGGGCAAAGCGATGTGCATTCTTTCCTCCCCAAACTCAGGTGGCGGAGGAGCGACCAAATTCGGCCCTGGCCGCAAGTTCTAGTCGCCTCGGTCCCCTGATTGGTGTTGCGCTACTGGTCCTGTCGCAGCCTGTCGCGGCGCAGGAAACAGAAGATCCTATCGTCCTGGCCCCGAGTACAATCTGTCCGCCCCTGTCGAGGAAGGGGACCCTGGACATGTATGATAAGATTGCCGTACGGAATTTCAGTAATGGACAATATGATGAATCGCTATGTGCTTTGCGCGCGGCCTACCGGATCAATCCCTTGCCAAGGTTTCTCTACAACTCTGCCAGGGCCCACCAGATGGCGGCGCGCCCCAAGGAAGCGGTGGAGATGTACACACGCTTCCTGAAAGTGGCCCCCCTGGATCACCCGGACCGCGAGGATGCGGCGCGACATCGCGTGGACCAGCGCAAGTTGCTGCGCTGTCCAGATGGCTCGGTGATGCCCGAGACTGACATATGTCCCGCCCAACTGTGCTTCGATGGCTCACCGAAGCCGCAGGGCGGCGCCTGCCCTCCTGGCCCAGAGAAAAGACCTGTCTACAAACAGTGGTGGTTCTGGACCACGATCGCCGGGGTTGCGGTTGGGGCCACCGTCACCGGCCTGGCCGTGGGCCTGAGCAACCGGCCGCAGTCGTCTGCGATTCCTGACGGAGTGAGCATCTACTCACCGACATTTTGAGAAGAGGGGACTTCATGATGATCCACGAACGGCGAAGTAGTTCTCCTCTCAGTCTGTGCTGGCAGAGATTCCTGCTGGTACTGCTCGGAGCCATGTGCGGGACCTGCTCTTCCGACGACCGTCTGGTCATTCTCGTCACGGTGCAGGGCCGGATGCCGGACGTGAAGGCGCTTTATGTTAGCGCGATGCTTAATGGCAAGCCCGCCATGCAGGGCGACACGATCAGCATGAACCTCGACACCTTTGCTGTGCGACTGCCCAACCAGCCGGATAGCCTGGGGTCATTGGAGGTGGACGTCGACGGATTGGGAAACAATGGCTGCAAGGCAGCGGGTGGTAACGTCACGATAAATATCGGTCCTGATCAGATGATCTACCAGGCTGTCCTTTCCCTGGTACCGATGATGATCAACCTGTGTCGAGTGACGGTGACGCCGACGGGGGCAGGGACCGTGACTTCGGCACCGCCGGGCATTAATTGCTCCGCCCTTTGCGCCGCTGGCGACAGTTGCTCTCAGTGCAGTGCATACCTCCCATATGGCGCGGCAGACCTCACTGCGACCCCAACGGGGGCATCCTACGATGTCGAGTGGGGCGGGGACTGCGTGGTGTCGGGAGTGACATTCGGCAACGAAATCGGCACTTCAAGTACCTGTCACCTTTCGCTGATGAGGCCACAGGTGGCCCCGGTGAATTTCGGTGCATTGACACTCGTAACATCCAGTACAAAGATGGATCTCGCGGCCATTTGGGCGACCGACGCAAACAACGTTGGGGTCGTCGGCACCTCAGGGACAGTGCTTTGGTGTTCTGGGACCTCATGCACTTCCGTCAATTCCGGCACCACGAACAACCTCCAAGCCGTCTGGGCAAGTGACACGAATAACCTCTGGGCCGTGGGCTACAGTGGGATCGCAATCAAATGCGGCAAGACTTCGTGCGATTTATTAAAAAATATTCAAATGACCTTTCCTTTATATAGCATATGGGGAAGTGATGCGAACAATATATGGATCGTGGGAGGAAACTATGCTGCTTATAATTGTTCTGATTCTGCTTGTACTAAAATTGATATAAATATCGAACCATATTCAGTATGGGGAAGCGATTCGAATGATGTTTGGATTGCCGGTAAAGGAGCTCTTAATCATAATATTAATTTTTGCGATAAAAATAAGAACTGTCATTCGATATACTCTAGTAATAGTAGCGCTTTTCCACTAGCGATGTGGGCAAGCGGGGCGAGCGCCTGGGCTGTGGGCCAGTCCGGTAATAGTTACCTCGTCGTGAACTGCAGCCGAACTTCCTGCTCTGAGGTGTCCACAGGGGACCTAGGCAGTGTCTCGACCCTATGGGGAGTCACTCAGAACAACGAAAGTCGCATTTGGGCAGTTGGCAGCGGGAGTGTGATCACATGCAGCCGCCAAACCTGCTCTAGGGTAACCACCAACGCTCATGTCAAACTTAATGCAGTTTGGGGCCTTGACGCGAATCGCATCTGGGTGGTAGGCGACTCGGGAACGGTGCTCGTCTGCAACAGCTCATCCTGCACAACACTATCTTCCGGCACCACGGCCAACCTCAGGGCAGTACGGGGAGTCGACGCCAACAAAGTCTGGGCTGTAGGCGATGGCGGAACCATCATCCGCTTCGGGCAATAGACGGGAATGCGACGATAGATAGGGAAGACAGCCACGGCTGGTTTTTTCTCTCCCTGGCAGCGCTACTGTTATCCACCAAGAGTGGGAGAGTGGGATGAGAGGGGACGGGGACGGTGCTGGCTTGTTGGCATTTTCAGGCTGAGTTCGGTTGGAGCCAGCATCTGTCGGCAATGCGCTCCACCAACTCTGTCGCCCGCTCCGCGACCTCTGCGTCTCGCCGCACCAGGTGCGAGGCAGTTCCTGCGCCGATCCCCAAGAGTATGATTTGTGATGGGACCTCGCATGCCCCCATGCATCAGCAAATCTCATGCCTCGACAGGCCGCCCGCCCGCTGAGCCGTGCCACGCTCCGGACGGAGGAATCCAGGACTGAAGCCGGGGCGCCAGAAGACTTCGGGCCTTCGCTTCACATGCGAAACAGGAAACAGGATGGCCAACATGATGTGGTCGTCTGTCTTCACCAGATCGGGCTTCCATCCGGTCGTGCCGACCGGGGTCGTGCTCCACCCGTCGGGCGAGGTGACGCCGCCGGGGCCGACGAAGTAGGGCGTGTCCGCCTGGCGATGGATGTACTCTAGCCGCCAGGTGAAGAACTGACTCGGCATGAAATCGACCGTGGCCGACAGGTCCCAGGCGTTGAACTGATCGCCCGGGTTGGCTGTGAACACATCTGCCCCGTGGCCCGGCGGCGCCAGCACCAGGTACCTGCCGGGGTTGCGGATGAAACCCCCGCCCACCGTCAGGGCGGCCAGGTCGCGGTAGAACCAGAAGCGGTTGTAGAGCATGGCGCCCAGGAAGCTCTGTTCCGGCACGCAGCCGGTTCGTCACCATCGCGCAGTTGCCCTGGCCTTCACTCTCCAAATCGACCTGGAGAAACTGCTCAAGCTCCTGCCGCCGGCCCCGGAGTAAGCCAGCCAAGAAGATCACGACAAAGCAGCCCCCATCGAGCAGCACTGCTCCCGTAAGTAAACACGTAAGGAAATACCTCGTTCACCCCCACTCCTGCCGCTGAACCCAGCGCAGCATCGCCTGCCGATATTCCGCCGCCGGAATCCGCAATTGCGCCACTAGGCGCCGCCTCCGCAGCATCACCGGCCGACATTCCGCCACGGGACGCCGCAACTGCGGCATAGGACGCCGCCTCTGCGGTATGGGACCCCGCCTTCGTGACATCGCTGGTCCATATTCCGCCGCCGGAATTCGCTTCCGCGGCACCGTACGCTGCAATTGCGGGCTCGGCTCCATCGCCGACCTCTTCACGAAGAGGACCGAAGACCGCGATGGGAAGGAGGGGAATATTCCCGAAAAGTAGGAGGGTCCGGGATCCCGGGAACCGGCTGGGTATCATTCGTGCTGATGCAGGCCCAGCAGGGTGCGCAAAGACTACGGTGGCGGGGTCTCAATCGGGCAGCTCGATGACGCCGCTACCCAGCTCGATCACCTCGCCAGCCACGAAGATGGCCCCGGCGCCATCTACTTCGAGATAGAGCGTCGAAGGCCGGCCGGTGAGTTCCCCCTGGGTGATGGTGCGCGCGAGAGGGGAGGAACTGCCCGTCGCAAGGTAGTAGCCGCCTAGGTTGGCGCATGCGGAGCCGGTAGCGGGATCTTCCTGGACCATCTGTCCCTTGGCCTTGGGAAAGAAGAAGCGCGCCAGAACGACATCGCCGCCCAGCTCGGTGAAGGTGTAGACCTTGGGATTACCGTGAATGCATTCCAGCGATTCCAGGAGCGTCGACCGAACCTGAACGCGTCTGACTGCGGCCTCGCTCCGCAAAGGAACGATGAGCTGCTCATTGCCCGTATCGACCCACAACGGCGCTCCGGCCAGGTCGTCGGCGCGCAGCCCGAGCAACTCGGCGAGCGCCGGGGCGGACAGGCCCGGATCGCGGGTTTTCGGGGCATTGGCGCGCAGCCGCCAGCGCCGCCCCTGCCGAGACACCGGGATGAGTCCGGCCTGTAACTCCAGGGTCAGTGACTCTACTCCCTGCCCTAGAGACGCTGCCACCTGCGCCGAGCCGAGCGTGGGATGTCCCGCAAAGGGCATCTCGTACGCCGGTGTGAAAATGCGCACGCGAACGTCCGCTTTCTCGCTGGGAAGCAGGAACGTCGTCTCAGATAGATTGAACTGCAACGCCAGTCGTTGCATGGTGGCGTCATCCATTCCGCGGGCGTCCTCGAAGACAGCGAGCGGGTTTCCAGAGAACGGATCCGGCCCCTGGGTGAATACGTTGACGATGCGATAGTGGAACTTCATGACATACCTCGATGTCTGCGTGCTGACCTCGACCGAATTGGTGGACTTCTCACGCTTCCCGGCAAAGGTAAGGTGTATTTGGTTTGCGCTTCCGACGGGTCCAACCAGATGATAATGTGAGAATCGACATGCCTGCCTATATCGCTCTTTTGCGCGGCGTCAATGTCGCGAACAAGACCATCCAGATGGCGGACCTGCGAGGCTGGCTGAGCGCGCTCGGCTTCGGCGAGGTGCGGACGTATATCCAGAGCGGGAACGCCCTGTTCACTTCGGAGAAACCGCCGCCGGCCTGCACGGAGCTCATCGAAGGCCGCCTGGCCCGGGAGATGAGAGGGAAGGTGGCGGCGCTGCTGAAGACGCCGGCCGAGCTGGCGGAGGTCATCGCCCGCAACCCGTTTCTGGCCCGGCCGGAGATTGACCAGACCAAGCTCCATGTCACGTTTTTGCGCAGCGTGCCGACGGCGCCGGGACTGCACAAGCTGGGGCAGGTGCAATCGGGCGAGGATGAATTCCAGGCGGTGGGGAGCGAGGTCTATGTGTACTGCCCGAACGGCTACGGCAGGACCAAGCTGTCGAACCAGGCCATCGAGCGGGCCCTTTCTGTCGAGGCAACTACACGCAACTGGAATACAGTGAAAAAGCTTCACGCCCTGGTCCTTTCCCCTGCCTGATGGGCGGGCAATCTCCTTCGTTTTCGTTTTGCCGGGAAACGATCGCTTTCGGTCAGGCGGGTGCGCATGATTCTTCTGGCGCGGATGGCTCGCCGGGCGCGGCGTCATCGCCCTGGGCCTCAGCTCCTCCGGGTGGACCATCGAGCGACATCCCGGCGGCGAGCGCCCGCTGCATCGCCGTGTCCAGATCGGGCGCCGTCCCCAGGACCACGATCAGTCGGCACAGGTCCTCGTTGGCCGCCATGCAGCGGATGCGTTCCAACTGGAGACTTCCGCACTTCCATCGCGCACTGACGATGCGGATGGCGAGCGCCCGCAGCCGGTGAAGCTCGCGGGCCTCGGCTTGCTTCTTGACCAGCCGCTCCAGTTCGGCGATCTGGTCCCCTTGTATAACAGAGGAGCGCAGCAGCAGCTTTTCGCGCTCGCGCCGGTCCTGCTCCAGTCGCTCCACGGCGTGTTGATGTTGCTTCCACTGCTGTGCCAGAAGTTGCTTCCGGGAATGCCCCATCGGCTGTTTCTGGAACGGCTCTTCTTTCTGTTGCACCGGCTCCGGCGTCCGCACCGGCTCCAGCGTCCGCACCGGCTCCGGCGTCCGCACCGGCTCCGGCTCCGGCATCTGCACCGGCTCCCGCACCAGCTCCAGCGTCGGCTCCCAGGGTTGTTTTCGCTTGAGGCAAAAGCCCTGGTAAAAGCCGATGCGAAGGCCCCGCTCCATGCCCTGCTTCACTCCCTGTGCCACGCCCGCCTTTCGGCCCTCCTGGAACGCGGCGTCGTCGCCCAGGGCGAACTCTTGGATCAACCAGGTCCTGGCGGAGGCGCGCTGATTGTCATCGCCCCACTGGGTCTCGATGAGGACGGAGACCGCCCGCATCACTTTTTTGCATGTCTTCTGATCCATCTTCGATTCTTTCAACTCCCGGTGGCAGTATTCGACGATCAGGCGGCGGAGGGGCCTGGCGCGCAGCACCTCCATGGCGGGGGGGGTCTCGCCGATTTGCGGATTGAGCGACAGGAGGACTCGGCGCAGGCGGGGCAGCGCCATGGCCTCGATCTGCGCCACCCTGCTGCGCGTGATTCCAAGCTGGGCGCCCAGCAGCACCAGCGATACGCGTGCCTCCGCAAGGAAGCGTCCCTCGATGATCCGCGCCATCTTTTCGGGCAGGTAGGGCAGGACCAGCGCCAGCGTCGCCTGTTTCCACGCCTCCCGCTCCCGCTCGATCCAGGGGATCTCCGGGCCCGCCGCCGACGGCGACTCCTGCCAGAAGGTGAGCCGGCGCTCCAGCTCGTGCCGGGGCACCAGCGACAGGGGTTCCTCGCGTACCCGGCATCGGAAGGGCGTTCGCCTGCGCGGGGGTCGGCACCGGGCCGGGGTCGGGCGGCGGCGGCGGGGGCTGGAAGCAGGGACGGCGACGTCGCCTTCCGGGAAAGGGGCCGGTTCGGCGGGGCGGTCGTGCCGCGAGGGGTTGAGAGTGAAGTACAAGTGCGGGTTCATGGTCGAATGAGGTATACGCACTCCGCGTGCCGTCCCGAAACCCGCGAATTCCGGGGGCCGCCGCCGAGGCAGATGGCAACGGTTGCACATGCGGCAGGCGAAGGTGGTCCACTTTTGCACGGGGGCGGAAAGCGCGGCGTCTCGCTGGCCCGCCCGGCTGGCCGACGCTTTATTTCCTGGCGTTCTGCGCGGGATGATCCAAAGATGAATAGGATGAGAAGACTCGTCCTTGCGGTTCTGTTTTTGATGGGGGGCGCGTCCCTTGCCGTGCGGGCCGGCGAGTCGCGGAGCTTCCGGCTGGAGGGCAGCCAGCTGGTGCTCGACGCGGCGGTGGCCTTCGAGACCGGCGAAGGCACGCTGCGGCCGGAGAGCGAGGCGGCCCTCTCGCAGGTCAAGGACTATCTTTTGGCCAAGACGTACATCTCGCTCTTGCGCATCGAGAACCACGGCGACGGCGATGGCGACGCGGCGGCGGCGCAGCGCCTGAGCGAGAAGCGGGCGCTGGCGGTGGCGCGGGCACTGGTCGGGCGAGGGGTGGACTGCAAGCGGCTGATTGCGGTGGGCTTCGGGCAGAGCAAGCCGATCGCGGACAACGCCACCCCCGAGGGCAAGGCGAAGAACCGCCGCACGGTCTTCGTCAACGCCTCCTTGCGGGGGCGCCCGATCGGCGGCCTGCCAGCGGATGGCGGCGGCAAGCCAGCCGGCGACGCCTGCCACTGAGTGTACTTTAGCGACAGCCGACATTCTCCCTGTCCCTGTGCGTCCTTGCCGCTCTTCCATCGACAGCGCGGCCTGCGCCGTGGAAAAATAGACCACCCCCATTGCAGGCAGGACGTTCATGAAGACCCCGCATCCCTTCCTTCATGACCAGCGCGGCATGTCCGGCGCCGAGAAGGCGCTGCTCGTGTGCTTCGGGCTGGGCATCGTGATCCTCACCGGCGCCCTGATCTCGAACGGCAGCAACCAGGCCGCCGGAGACGCCAAGAGCGCCTTGTTGGCTGGAGGTCACGAGAGCACCCAGCTGGGGCAGGTGCTGACGCCAGGGGCCATCGCCACCGCGGGGACAGTCGCCTCGTCCGGGGCGATAAAGGGGGGGGACATGCCACTGCCCCGTCCGCAGCCGGGCAAGGCGGCGCCGCTCAAGTGGAAGGACGCCGACGGCCGTGAGTTTACTCGCGTCGAGAACGGCGGCTACGTATCGGTGTGGGACAAGAATGACGTTCACTTCGAGTTCTCCGGCGGGCAGCAGAAGATCAGCTTCGACAAGAGTCAGTACTGGTTCACCCCCGGCCCCGATGGGAAGTGGCAGAAGGTCACGTTCCAGGTCAACTCGGACTCCGGTCCCTTCGTGGCCCACTGGATCAAGAAGGGCGACTCCTGGGTGATGACAATCAACGACAAGGAGCAGCGCACCTATAAGGGCAAGTACCCTCCCGACACCTGGCCCGATCTGGTCTGGAACAAGGACAAGATCGTGAAGATCGCCGAGGCGTCCGAGAAGAACAATGCCGACATCCGCGAGGCCATCGGCAAGGCATGGAAGGAGACCTTCAAGGACGACTGGCTGAGCGCCATCAGCCTCCCGGCGAAGGTCATGGGCCTGGGCTTGTCCACCGGCCCCAACAAGCTCAAGTGGCTGACGGACGAGAGCGCGGCCATCGACAAGTTGCACACGGACCTCAAGAAGACCATCAAGGACCTGAAGGCGGCCAAAGACCCCGAGTCGATCGCCGAGCTGACCGAGAAGTTCATCAAGGAGGACAACCAGCTGCGCGGCAAGCTGCAGAAGTTCGCCGATGAGAGCAAGACCGTCCTGAAGAACACCGAGTTCATCGCCACGGTCCATGGCATCGCCGGCGACGTGTACAGCCTGGGTGGGCGCAGCCTCTACGGTGGCGGCACCATCGCCAAGGTGTGGGAGGGCGGCGGCGCCCTGAAGGACGTCTACGGCCTGGGCAAGGGAATCTACAAGCTCGATCTCGACTGGTCCGGCGGCGATCCCGGCTCGGCGATCAACAAGCTGCCCCAGGGAAAGTAGTCGTCGCCCGCAAGGGGCCGTCGGGTGTAAAGTCCCCGGCCATGTCGATCCGCTTCAGTCCCCACGCTTCGCCGAGCATCAGACAGCTAACAACGGGCTCCGGTTCGCGTCAGACTTCTTGTAAAATGCCCCGCCCATGACGCTGCTTCTCCCCTCAGAACCGCCCGCCGTCGAGGTCGTCAACGCCACCGGGTGCGGCGACTTCTTTCTCATTTGCGATCACGCCTCGCCCAGGGTGCCGGCCCGGCTGGGCGACCTGGGCCTGTGCCAGGAAGATCGCCTTTTGCACATCGGCTGGGACATCGGGGCGCAGGCCCTGGCCCGGCGGCTCTCCGTGCTTCTTTCCGCGCCCCTGGTGCTTTCCGGCTACTCCCGGCTGGTCATCGACTGCAACCGCCCCCTGGACGCAAAAAGCTCTGTCCCCGCGACCAGCGGCGGCATCTTGATCCCCGGCAACGCCGCCATCTCTCCCGCGGAGGCCGCGGAACGCGCCGCGGCCTGCTTCTGGCCCTACCACGACCAGATCCGCAGACTCCTTGACCAGCGCCGAGCGGCGGGCCGGCGCACCGTGCTGCTCAGCCTTCACACCTTCACCCCCCGCCTGCTTGGGCAGGAGCGTCCCTGGACCGTGGCGCTGCTTTACATGAAGGAGCGCGAACGATCCCGTCGCACCGCCGGCCTTTTCATCCAGGCCCTGCGCCGCGACCCGTCCCTTGTGGTGGGCGACAACCAGCCCTACCAGATCACCGAGGGCGGCGACTACGGCATCCCGATCCACGGCGAGGGCCGCGACCTGCCCTGTGCCCTCATCGAGGTCCGCCAGGACGGCGTCGCCACCGAGGAAGGCGCCGACGCCTGGGCCCGTCGCCTCCACGCTGCCTGCGCCGCGGTCTTGCCCCTTTTGTGATCCCAGGTCCTGGCGCCGCCGGCTCAGGCCCCTGATTCTCATGGGGCTTTTGTCGGCCGATTGAATCAAGCTGAATAAAGCGGCTCTCGCCGCGTCAGAACAGACGAACAGAAACAACGAGGTGCCGGATGTCGAAGATTCGCAACTTGAGTTTCCTGGGTGTCCTTTTCACGTTGCTCCTGGGCTTCGCTCCCACGGCCTCCGCTGATGGCTGGCGCGGTGAGGGTCGATACGAGCGGCCACGCCACGAGGAGCGCGAATGGCGGCGCGAGGGCCGGGAGCGCGAGTGGCGGCGCGAGGGGCGGGAGTGCGATTGGCGGCGCGAGGCCTGGGAGCGCGAGGCACAGGAGCGCGAGTGGCGCCACCACCACGTTCGCAATTACATCCCGATCCCATGGGCCCCCCCTCCTTACGGGTATTAGTGCCGGTCCCGGTGTAGGACCCGATCGTAGATTACCAAAAGCACCGTTGAGGCGAAGCCGATGGTCGACACCGCCGCCCACATCGATGCGGGGCTGGGCCCCCTCATGTAATGGGAGATCAGATACTCCGAGAGCGGCCCGCCGACGTAGGCGCCGATGGCCACGGGCAGGAAGGCGAAGCCCATGTACATCCCCACCTGCCCCGGCGGGGCCAGCTCGGCCACGTACTCGTAGTAGCGCGGGGCCTGCATGGTCTCGCCTATCGCGAAGACGATGAGCGCCAGCACTGCCATCCACGGAGAACCCGACATCGGGATCAGCAGCCACGAGGCGCTGGCCACGCCGATGCCCGCGGACATCGCCAGGATTGGGCGAAAGCGCCGGGTCACGGTGGTGACCAGCACCTGCAGGCAGATGATCGCCCAGGAGTCGACCTCCTGCACCCGCGCGTAGCGCTGGTAGTGCATCACGTCCCTTACGTAGAAGGGCAGGGACAGGAAGATCTGCCAGAACATGATCCAGAAGCCCGAGAAGATCACCAGGAAGAGCAGGAAACGCTGGTTGCGCAGCACCACCAGCAGATCGTGCAGCACCTGGCCCATGGTCTTGGGCGGCGGATCGCCGGGACGCACCACGCGGCCGGGCTCCTTGAAGAAGAAGAGCGTTCCCAGCAGCAGCGCCACCGAGGTCAACGACGAGGCCACCAGCACGTACTGGATGCCCCAGCGTTCTTGCACCCGCAGGGCCAGTTCCGGTCCCAGCGCCCCGCCCAGGTTCACCAGCGTATAATAGATGGAGTAGCCCAGCGCCTTGGTCCGGTGGTTGGTGGTGCTGGCCACGGTGCCGACGATACACGGCTTGATCAGGGAGCCGCCGACGGCGGTGAAGAGCAAGGCGAAGGTGACGTAGGGCATCGCGCCGAAAGCCTGGATGAGCCCCTGTCCGGCCTTCATCCCGGCCAGCGCGATGGACAGATAGCCCATCGAGAAGGCCGCGAAACAGGTCATCAGACATCGCCGGAAACCGAAGCGGTCCACCAGGGGGCCGGCCAGGATGGGCAGCGAATACAGGGCCCCGAAGAAGAGCCCCGCCAGGCGCAGCCCCTTGCCGCCCAGGCCGACCTGTTCCGCCAGGTACACCGCCAGGTAGGAACTTTGGCCGTAGAACGCGAGGCGCTCGAAGAGTTCGAGGGTGTTGCCGACCCAGAACGTGCGGGAAAACCTCCTGAACCAGCTCGTGGCGATCTCTTCTTCCGCTGGCAGGAGTTTGACTGGGGTAACCACGAAAGGCAGGGTAGGACAATGTGCGCCTGACGTCAATCGCTCAATCTGCGCTCTTTGCGGGAATTCGTTGGAATTCAACCCAGCCGCGACTGTCTGCTATCATGCAGGGTATGAAGACGGACCCTGAAAAGCCCCAGACAAAGGACGCTCGCGCCGAGCTTCTCTGCCCATCGCTAAGCGCCGCGGTCCTTCCGGGGATCTCCCGACGGCGCTGGTTGCAGGCGCTGGCCGTGGGGGCTGGCACCGTGATCCTGCCGCGGGCGCACCCTCGTCGCCGTGGCGCTCCCGCCCCCACGGGCTGGTTCGGACACTGCTGAGTCCTCTTCGGTCCCGCCCCCCCTCTCGTCTCTTCCCTTTCCATCTCCCCGATCGTGTCGATCGCTTTTCCCCAGCGTGGCCTGAAGGTACACCTGCGTCCAGATGATGTAAAGCGTATTTTCATGTGATGTAGGGCCATGCATAATGCGATGCGGGGCCTGGGAGGCAGGTAGATTTTGGCAGATGCCATAAAGCGTTAGCTGGGGTCAAAAAGAATCTTCTTGATGCTGGCTTGATGCTGAATAGACACGTTTTATTTCCTGTTAGCTCCTATTGGCACTTGACAGATGTTCCGTGACGCTGTCTGATGACAGCAAAATAGGAGGTGACCAACGCCCACACCCACGGTCAACGAACCGCGGCGCCTACGGCGCTTCGCGATCAACCCACAACCAATTAAGAGCGACATGACCCCAAGAATGAAAAAGACCCCCTCGGTGTTGTAGCACCGTTGAGAGGGTCATCCCGAAGGCCGGGGAAGAACCGGGTCCCGCGGAACCTATCGAAGGTGCCACGGGAGCCATGAACGATCAACAAGCAAAAGACGAACCAGTCGGCAACAGGACACGGGTCTCCATCTACTTCTCGAAGGAAGTACTGGACGAGCTGCGCGATTTCATCGCGAACCTACCTTTCGGCGGTGCCTCGATGTCAGGCTTCGTCGAGAGTGCGGTGCGCAAGGAGATGGAACGCATCAAAAAGGAGGGCTACCAGATTCCTCCGCAGACCTAGCGGGGGCCCGCCTCCTGTCCGACTGCACAGGAGACGTGTATGCCACAAGAGATCCGCGTACTGGTGGTGGACGACGACGCGATGAACGCCGTCGCCATTCGCCGCCTTCTGGAACTGGAGGGGATCGAAGCCACTACGGTCCCCACGGCGGAGGATGCCCTTTGTCAGCTTGGGCAGCGGCCCTATCACACCATCGTTACCGACCTGCGCCTGCCCGGCGCTTCGGGGCAGGAATTGGCGCGGCGCCTGCGCCAGACGTACCTCATCGCCCTGTCCGGCGATCTGCCGGGACTGGCGCGGTCGATGTACTTCGACCGGACGCTGCGCAAGCCCTGCGATCCGGAGGTGCTGCTCCGCGCGATCATCGAGGGTAGCACCCCGCCGGACGGGATCGGCCCGGGGCGGAAACGGTCATGATCCGCTGCCAGCTTTGCCGGCGCCGCCGGGGCTACGAGGTAGTGCTGGGGCGGGACGATGACGTCGATCGGGTCGGCGCCCTCTGCGCAACCTGCCAGGGCCGCATCGCCGAGGTGGTGCGATCGACGGTGGCGGCAGCACGGCTTTTTCACCAGCTCGACCACGCGCTCTTGCGGCGTCTGTTGAAGGCACTGGTCCTGGCCGGGGCCGGCTAGCCGGTGGGGCGGGGCGGCTACTTCACCCGCCCAAGCTGCCACTTCATGGCCCTGGGCAAAAAGTCGTGGAACTTCTGCGGCAGGAGCCGCTTGGTCCGCCACATCCAGCGCCCATCTGCCTGGGGCACCACGTGAAGCACCCCGTCTTCAACGCCGTCCAGCGCCGCCCGCGCGATGTCCCCGGTGGTCACCCGGGACTTTTCCATCAGGTGCTGCCCCAGCTTCTTCAGGTCCCCCTCAGGGGTGCGGCCGGCCTTGAGGATGTTCGTCACGAAAAACGTTGGACACAGGACGGTGACCCCGATGTGGTCCTCGGCCAGTTCGCTGCGCAGAGTCTCGGACAGGGCGATGACCCCGGCCTTGGCTACGTTGTACGGGCCCATCCCGGGTCCATTCAGCAGCCCCGCCGCCGAGGCCACGTTCAGGATGTGCCCGCTCCCCTGACGCCGCAGGCGCGGAACGAAGACGTGGCAGCCGTAGATCGGTCCCCACAGGTCGATGCGCAGGAGCCA
>JBBRLA010000140.1:0-14688 GCA_038231615.1 Polyangia bacterium
GCCAGCTGGGGCCCCTCTTGGCGCACATTCAGGAAGAAGAAGTTGAAGAGCACTCCCGGTTGTTTCGCGAGCTACTTGAACATCTCAACTCCAGGGTCCCGGGTTCGACGGCGCTCGATCAGGATCGTCTACACGAGCTGAACTACACCTTTTCAGAAAGATGCGCGGAGGAGAAAAATTACGGATTTTTCCTTGGCAGCTTCTATGCCACCGAAATCATGTCGGCAACCAGATGTCGACAGATTCAAAATGGCCTCTTGCGCCTGGGCATTGAGCCGCAGCGGCTCGAGTATTTCAAGGTTCACTGCGATCATGACGAGAGTCATGCCGACCAGGTCGTGAACAGCTTCATCATTCCCGCCCTCGAACTCGATCCCGGCATTATAACTGAGATAGAAGAAGGTCTGCGTGATCGTTTGCGTAGGTCGAGCGATTATCTGAAGTGGTATGAGCATGAATATCTATGATGATTTTATCAAACGGGCTGTCGGCGTACTAGAGCAGGAACTCGGCCACAACCTGGCCGGGGTTTACATGATCGGAAGCCTGGCCCACGGCGGGTTCAGTGAACAGTATAGCGATATCGATCTGGCCGTTATTGTACGAAATTCTGTCCTTGATCTCGCGGGGGTCATTGAAAAATGCCGTCTACTCGATAGAAGTTGGGGTCCTCGGCTATCGGTGTTCTGGGGCGATGCACGCTTTGCGGGAGGACGTTTTCCGATCCTCGATCAGGTCGATTTCTGTGATCACCGCATTGTCGTTGTCGAGCATGAAAAGCCGCCTTCGCTGCGACCTGGCCTGCCTCAGGTACGGGCCTACCTGCTGGGACACCCGATCGACTACTGGCGAGAAAAGACGGAGTATTTTTCGACCGTACACGAACTGCGGAGGGAGGACGAGAAGGAATTTGTGCGATGTCTTCTCTATCCGGCGCGACTGGTCTACACGTGGACCACTGGGGCGCTGACCTCGAACGATGACGCGGTCACGTTTCTGGCCGGTCATGAGCCGCCGGGGCTTGACCTCGACCTTGTGGATCGGGGTCTGGAGTGCCGCACGTCAGGGCGAGATCCCCGTACTCTTTTCAGCGAGAGAAGGCGACTGCGGGACCAGATGCAGGCATGTCTGCGCTGGGTGAACTCATGAAGGGTGAGGTCTTGCTTTCGGGGCCTACGCGTCGCGCCATCCAGGAGATCTCGGGACCGAGACCGCTGATCGGTCTTGCCTATTGCTTTCGCACATTTGCGTTGATCGGGGCCGCTATTGGCCTGGCGCTCCGATTTCCCCATTCGATCGCATTTGTCTTCAGCATTGTATTTATCGGCGCCCGCCAGCATTCGCTTTATGTCCTGAACCACGATGCGAGCCACGGCGTGCTCCTTGCCAGCAAGCGTATGAACAAAATCCTTGCCACCCTCTTGTCGAACCTTACCTTCTTTCACCACCCCGAGGCCTACTCTTACGTTCAATGGCGGCGTGTGCATCGCTTGCACCATGCGTATCTGTTTACGTCGCGGGACCCCAATTATGTCGAGCGCAAGCTGAATGGCGAAACCCGAGTCAGGTTTGGACGGGGACGGCTGCTCTTCGAGATGCTGAAGGCGGGCCCGCAGGCGATCAAGAGTTTCTTCGTCGGCCGCCAGGACTATGTCCCACCCGGCGGCATGACCTGCGAAAAGCGCCGGTTCAATCACCTGGCTACGCTGACGTTCCGATTCAAGGGCGACCCTGAGATGGAACTGGAACGCCGCATCAAAATAGGATTTTTCGTGGCGGCACTGCTGGCGCTGCACTTTACCGGCCTCTGGCGGCCCTTCGTCTTGTTCTGGATCCTGCCCATGTACACTGTCTATCCGGGGTTGCTGCGCCTCATGGATCTGACTGAGCATCAGTGGCAGGTCGAGAGCACCAGGATTATCGAGAATGCGGCCTCCACTCGGCCGAACCTGCTAGAGCATTGGCTGATCTCCGATCTGAATCGGAGCCTGCACCGGGAGCATCATCTATTCCCTATGGTACCAGGCTTTCGTCTCCCCCGGCTCTCGGAACTGCTCGTTGCGGCCAGCCACCTCGATCGTCCCCGCTCAAGCTTCTTGTTCGACCCATGAGGCTCAGGGGCGCACTACCTCCTGCCCGGTCCCTTCTCTAATCTCGATGCGCCCGTCCGCGGAGTAGGGCCCGAATCGCTCGCGCCGTCCAGACGGCCATTGCACGGTCAATGCTGACACCTCTGTCGCCAACCCCAGTCCAACGTGGATGCGCGAGTCGCTGACAGAACTGTAGCTGCCGCCCGCCGGGCAAGGCACAACGTGCGTCTTGCCAGCGATCTCGGCGAATATCGTTGCCCCTTGCCCCTCGCCGTAGGTTGGGCCTTGTCGGTCGCGCAGGCGTACGGACAGGTAGTGGTTCCCGCTCATGGATTCGTTATGCAGGAGCAGCGGCGCGCCCTCGTCGTTGACGACCAATATGTCGAGCCGACCATCGTGATCGTAGTCCGCCATGCACATGCCCCGCCCCACGATGCGCAGCGCCGCCTTGCCTTGCAGCGTGTCGGGCATGCTGGAGAATTGCCCCTGCTTGTTGTACAGCAGCTGCAGCGGCTCTCTGTACGGTGTACCGAAGACCTCCTCCGAGTTGGAGAGGATGTGACCGTTGGCGACCAGCAGGTCCAGCCAGCCATCATTGTTCAGGTCCGCGAAAAGGATGCCGAAGCCGACCCAGGGGTAGGTAGCCGCCTTCACGCCGCGTTCGCCGGACACGTCCTTGAATACCAGGTTCCCCAGATTGCGGAACAAACTGACGCCCCGATACTCGAAGTCGGTCATCGCCATGTCCAGCTTCCCATCACCGTCGAAGTCGGCCACGGTGACCCCCATGCCGAAGCGCAGCAGACCCTGGCGATTGAACGCCGTGCCCGAGGCGATGCCTTGGTCCTCGAACCGATCACCATGGCGCACGAACAGGTTGCCTGGCGCCAGGTCGTTGGTGAACACGACCTCGACCTGGCCGTCTCCGTCCAGATCGACCGCGGTGACGCCCAGGTTCTTGCCAGAGGAGGCGTCAAAGCCCCAGGCCTTGGTCAGGTCCTGGAAGTGCCCTCGCACATTGCGAAATACCTGGGGTTGGTCGCCGGCGTAGGCTCCAGGGCCGCAGTCGAAGGACAGGCCGTTGCGCTGACACATGCGCCGCCGGTTTGGGTCGAAGCGCAGGTAGTGGCCGACGATGAGATCGGGCCAGCCGTCGCGGTCCAGGTCGGCGAAGGTCACGGCACTGGTCCAGCCCCCATGGACATCGATGCCGGCCTCGCGCGTCACGTCGCGCAGGCGCTTGCCGTGCTCGTTGTGCAGCAGCACCCCGCCGCGATATCCACTGAGAAATACGTCGGGGAATCCATCCCGGTCATAGTCCCCCACGCCGATGCCGAGGTAGTTGAGCTTTGGCAGGTCGTTCAGCCCCGCTGAAATACGAGCGAATCGACCATTGTGCAGATTGCGAAAGAGCGCCGGTTGCGGACCGACCAGAAGGATGTCCTCCCATCCGTCTGCGTCGAAGTCCAAGAACGCCGCACCGTAGCCCACGCTAGAAAGGGGAGAGTAGGGAGGGGGCTCCGGCGGAGACCAGCGGTAGCTGATTCCGGCCTCCTCGGCGACATCGACGAGTTTGAGTGGTATTTGGGAGGTATCCAAGGGGGGCGAAAGTTGCGTGGCCTCGGCCAGGGTCACGACTTCTGGCTGGGGCGCGAGATCAGCATTCCTCTTGCCATTGCAGCCCGCCCCGGCCTGGCAGACGCAAAGCAGGAGCATGGACCGCATTGCGAATCCGCAATGCATCATGCCGGTCTCATTCTCAGAAAATAGAGCAACCCATTCAGTCTATCAGATCTTCACAGGGCTGAGCGCAGGCAAAAACAGGGCCGGATTTTGGGACGAAATCGGGCGTGCGACATGTCTGTATTGGGGCCCGAATGTCTACCTTATCGCTGGGGCCTGGTGTCCACCTCCGGCGCAGCAGACCCGGTCAATCGACCCCATCCCGGCCGCCGCGCCGCCGCCAGGTCGCCGTCCGGCCACAGGTTGCCCGCCGCTGCCAGGGGGTCGTGCTGATTCTGCTGCCACGGCATTATTTTTGCATCTTCATCAAAAAAATCTACGCCCTTGTGCCTTCCGCAAAGGAGCATCTATGAAGGTCCCTGCTTCTTCGGCCCTGCGCCGCCTCCTGGCCCCTTGCGCCCTGGCCGCCAGCCTGGCCGGCTGCGCTGACAACACCGATCCCGCCGCCCCGTCATCGCCCGTGGACGGCGGTGTTACGGCCTCGGCATGCGATGACCCGGACCCGGGCCCGGCCGTCCCCCTGCCGCGGCTCTCGGGCGTCCAGTATGTGAACACCGTCCACGACCTGCTCTTCGCCGTCCTTCCTGCGGCTGATGCCCAGAGTGTCTACGGCGTCCTTGCCGCCAGCCTTGGCAGCTTGCCCCAGGATCGGCGCGTCGGCCCCTCGGGCGCAACCCACGGCGGTTACCAGCGCCTTGATCAGGACGTGCAGGACGCCCGCGTCTCCCAGACGTACGACCTTGCTGTCGCTATCGGCCAACAACTCACCGCCACCCCCGAACGTATCACCGCCCTCGCCGGCTCCTGTGCCACCGACAACGACCCCGGCAACGACGTTGCCTGCCTGCGCAGCTTTGTCCAACACTTTGGCGCCCGCGCCCTGCGTCGCCCCCTCGGCGATGACGACGTCGCCTTCTATAGCGGCGCCGTGGCCGGTGTGGCCGCCGCGGACCTCGCGGACCTCGTTGCCATCTTCCTGACCTCTCCGCAATTTCTTTACCACGTCGAGCACGGCGACACCCTGCTTCGCAGTGCCCTCTACACGCTCTCACCCTACGAAGTAGCGGCGCGTCTCTCCTTTCATCTGTGGGACACCAGCCCCGATGACGAATTGATCGCCGCGGCGCAGAGCGGCGCTCTGTCCACGGCGGAAGGCTACGCGCGCCAGGTGGCCCGCCTTGCCAGCAACGCGCACGCGGTCCCGGTGCAAAATACTTTCTTTCGCGAGTATCTGTGGCTCGACGAGGTGGCCAACATCGACACCCACGTCGGCGACACCGACTATCGCGCCTTCGCCGGCGCGCAGCTTCCCACTACCACTCTCACCGATGAAATGACCGCCGAGGTCAGCGACGCCGCCGTATGGGTGGTGCAACATGGCGGCACTCTGGACGACGTGGTCAGCGACCGCCGCACCTACGCGCGCACGCCGCTGGTCGCGGCCATCTACAATACCCCGATCTGGGACGGCACCAGCGAACCGCCGCTGGCCCGAGACCCGGAGCGTGCGGGGCTCATCACCCGTGCAGCTTTTCTGACCAACCCGGCGTTGACCACCCGCCCCATCATGAAGGGCGTGTTCCTGCGCGAGGGCCTGCTTTGCGACACCATCCCACCGCCGCCGGGCAATGCCTCCATGACCCCCTTCCCGAACCTGGGGATTGCCACCACGCGTCAAGTGGTCAGCACCCTGACCGAGGGCGACGGCACCGTCTGCGCGGGGTGCCACAAGCAGCTCATCAACCCCCTGGGCTTCGCCACCGAGGGCTTCGACTCCCTGGGCCGGGTGCGCACGATGCAGACCTTTTACAATCCATTCAGCGGTGCGGTGACAGGCCAGCTCCCCATCGATACGAGCAGCGTGCCCCAGGTGCTTTCCGGCGACAAGGCGCCTTCCAGCGGGCCCGCGGACTTGACGGGGCTTCTTTTGAAGAGCGGCAAGGTCCATTCCTGCTTCGCGCGTCAGATTCTGCGTTACGCTTTGAGTCGCCCAGAGGACACGACCGCTGACCAATGTCTGCTCGATCACGTCGGCACGGCCCTGTCCGCGCATCAGCCCCTGGCCCAGGTGCTCCAGCTTACGGCGCTGCGACCCGAGTTCCGCCGCCGCAACTTCTAGCCATAGGATGACGACCATGACGCGAGAGCGAAACCATCTGAGCCGCCGCCAGGCCTTGCAAGGTCTTGCCGGGGCGACCCTGGCGCTGCCGTTCCTACCGTCCATCATGCTGCCGCGCAGCGCTCGGGCGGCATCCTCCGTCCAGCAGCGCTACCTTCACTTCGCCACGCCCCACGGAGGGGTGTGGCAGAGCAACATGTACCCGGCGGCGGCCAGCCTCACCGAGCAGCAGCCTTACCTGGAGCGAATGATCCGCCGTGGCGCCCTGGTACCCGTGGTCAGCGGTGCCACCGCGGCCCTGAGCCCCGTGCTCAGCGCCCCGGCGACCGCGCTGACCCAGGCCATTGCCCGCAAGCTGAACGTCATCCATGGCCTGGACATCCCATTTGACCTGGGTCACCACACCGGCGGCCATATGGGCAACTACGCAGCCAATACCCCCGTGCTCAACGACAGTCTGATCGCGGAGCATTCACCGCGGGTGACCATCGACCAGATCATGGCCTGGTCGCCGGACTTTTACTCCGACCTCGGCAGCGTTCGCCAGCGCGCCCTGGCCCTGGGTGGCCTGTCCTACGGCTGGTCCAACTCCCAGAATCATAGCGGCGTGGTGCAGATCGTCGGCGGCCCTGCCCCGGGCAGCGGGGTGATGGAACTTTTCGATCTGCTCTTCGGGCCGCAGACCGCGGGTGCGCCGCGGCACCCCGTCACCGATCGCATCCTGGCCAACTACAAGCGACTGCGCGATGGCAACCGCCGCCTCTCCAGCGAGGATCGCCGGCGCCTCGACGATCACGTATCCCGGGTGGCGGAGCTGGATCGCAGGCTCACCGTGTTCCCGCAATGCCCCGGTGCCAAGCGGCCGGCGGCCGATGTGTCCCTTGGGGCGGACTTCAGCTACGATCCGGTACAGCAGGTGCAGCTATGGCAAGCGTATAATGACGTGCTCGCCATGGCCCTGTCCTGCGGCGCGACGCGCCTGGCCAGCGCCTATGCCAACTCCACCTTCTCTACCTACCGCGGAGACTGGCACCAGGACATCGCCCATCAGGCCGCTAACCCCGAGGGCAGCAAACAGCAGATCCTGGCGGACGCCAACGGTCAGTTCTTCCGCGGCGTATTCCTGGATCTCGTCCGCAAGCTCGACGCCATCGACGATGGTGGCGGGCGTACTTTACTGGACAACTCGCTGGTTGTGTGGACCCAGGAGTGTTCCCACTGGACCCATATCGCCGTGGGCATCCCGGTGATCACCGCAGGCTCTGCGGGCGGGGCCCTGCATACCGGCAGCTACATCGACTACCGCAACCTCAATCTGCAATTCATGGGCGCCCCCCCGCCGGAGGCCCCGGGGCCCACCTACCCCGGTCTTCTGTACAATCAATTCCTGGCCACGGTGCTCAATACCCTGGGCGTGCCCAAGGCACAGTGGGAGGAGCCCGGCGGCGGCTATGGGCTGCGCTATGTCGGGCCAACGTACGTCACGCATTACCCGAACGCGGTGCTTCAGAATAACAGCGCCAGCCTGCCCTTCTTGAGTACCAGCGGGGGTTGAGCCGCACTGCACCGCATCATCGATTTTCCCCTCCAGGACATCCCCTACAGGATCCGGCTCCAGATCCCCCTCGCTGCCCACTTCTGCTCCGTGCCGCTCTGGCGTTGCGCAGGCAGGGTCTCGCACGAATCACCCATAGATGAGCCTGTACTATGAGCCTTGTGATGCATCGGGCGGGGAGGCCGCCCGGGCGGGAAGGCCGCCCGGGCGGGGGTCGGGGTCGGTCAGTTCTTGTGCTCGATGATGATCGCGCTGCCCGCGGCCAGCACATCTTTGGAGCTGGCGCCCCAGATGGTGGTGAGGTCCACGACGGTGGCAGTGTCCACCAGGGTGGGGGCAGCCCCGGTGCTGTGGAAGAGCACGCCGGACCTGCCGGCGAAGTAGAGTTCATTGGCGAAGCCGAAGACACTGAGGAGGTTAAACGGACCCAGGTTTCCTAGACTCCACTGTGTCCCGTCGAAGAACGCCACGGTGCCGGAGTCGCCTACTGTCGTGATGGCGGTGGCGGAGGCGCCCCAGATGGCCTTGAAGGACGCCGTGCCTACCCCGGGGGTGACGTTGTTCCACTTCGTGCCGTCCCATCGGATGATCGCCAGGCGGTCCCCCACGGCGTAGATGTTGTTGGCCGCCGTGCCCCACACCGCCCGCAGGGGGTTGGTGAGACCGGTGGTGGTGGTCACCCAGGCGCCACCGGTATAGTGGATGGCGGTGAAGTCGCCCACGGCCCACGCCTCGGTGGCCGAGAGCCCGAAGACTCCGTGCAGGCTGCGGGTGACATTGGTGGCGGTCTGTGTCCATTTGGTCCCATCGTAGTGGGCGGCGATGCCGTTTTCCCCCGCGACCCAGACGTTGGTGGGCGAACCGACCCAGATGGAGTTCAAGGGGTTGGCATTGACGTCGAGGCCGGTGTTTACCTGGGTCCAGTAGGTGCCGTCATTATGGACGACGGAGCCGCTGTCGATGCCCCAGATGTCCTTGGCGCTAGAGCCGGTGATCTGGACGATGTTGCGCAGGTTTGCCTGCGGGGACAGCATGTCCGGGTTGGGTAGGGTCATGTCCATGCCCGCGCCCATCATGGATGTGTCCAGCTGGTTGGCGCCGTACTGAATCCAGTTCTTGCCGTTGAAGAACGCCATGCTGCCGCTGGCGCCAACGATCCACGTATTGGTGAGGCCGAGCTGCACGCCCGCGAAGGACTGGACGTTGGAGGCCGGGGTCCAGGCGGTGCCGTTGTATTGCAGGACCGTGTTTTGATCCCCCACGGCCAGGACGTCCTTGGCGGACGTTCCGAAGACCGCGTGCAGGGTGGCGGCGCTGGTGGTGGTGTACTGGGTCCATTTCAGGGACTTGTTCCAATGAATGATGGCCCCGGTCGAGCCCACAGCCCAGATGTCTGTGGGGGTCAGGCCCCAGACAGCGGCGAGGTCGGCGTTCACCGGCACGGTCGTCGCAGTGAAGGCGTTGCCATCATAGTGTACGGCGGTGCCGGGCAGGCCAAAGGCGGCGCCGGCCCCCACGATCCAGAAGTCCGAGGCGCTGAAACCGAACATCCCGCGCAGATCGTTCGGATTGCCCCCAAGGGCGGGCAGCACGGTGGGGCTCACGTTGGCCCAGGTGGAACCATTCCATGAGAGCAAGGTCCCGGCGTCTCCGGCGGCCCACACGTCGCCCCCCCCGGAGCCCCACACGGCGTTCAGGTTCATCGTCGTCTTGCTGGGCGTGGCGGCCCACTTGCTGCCGTTCCAGTGTACGATAGCGCCGTTGAAACCGACGGCCCATACGTCGCTGCCGTTGGCCGCCCACACCGACTTCAGGTTGGACCTGATGCCGGTGGAGATCGACTTCCACTTGCCCCCCGTAAGGTGCATGGAAAAGCCACCTTCGCCCACGGCCCAGACGTCGGTGGCATTGATGCTGAAGACGGAGTTCAAGGTGTTGCCCTGAGGCAGCGGCAAATTGAAGCACCAGTTGTCGGCGGTGCAGATGGGGCTGAAGGTGGGCGCTACGAAGCCGCCGTCGGGGACGACCACGACTCCCATGTCGCCCTGGCCCCCGCCATCGCCCATGTTGGCGCTGCCATCGGTCATGCCGCCGTCCGTAGGATTGATTTTCATGTCGCCGCCGCCGGTGCCGTCGCCCGGGCAGCCGCTGAGGCCCAGGACCATGGCGAGGGCCAGCGGAATGGCGGAGAGAGGTCGAAGGCTGGCGGGGCCTTTTGACCCCAGGGGAAGATTTAGTGATCGTCTCTGGTTCATAGGTAACCCTCGTTATTGCAAGAGGTCCATTTGTGCTGCCGGGGGGCCATGACGCCCCAGGCCGGCAGCCCAATCTGGCTACATGTTAGCGCGGATTATTTGTGAGTTCAATGACGAGGTTTTTGGTGGGTGTTAGGCACAGGGCGGAGGCGGGGTAGGTGGGTGCCGGTAGCTCAGGCGTTGTCGTTGCCTGGCGCAGGGGTGCCCACCGAGATCGGCAAGCTTTGGGAGCTTTGGGAGCTTTGGGCTGCCGTTGTCGCGTTTCGGCCGTTGATGTTCTTCAGCGACTTGCGGATCACCTCGGCGATGTCCAGGACCTGCACCCGCTCTTCCGCGCCGGCGTCCTTGACCCCATCGGTGATCATGATGGTGCAGAAGGGGCAGGCCACCGCCGCGACCTCCGCTCCCGAGGCAAGGATCTCCTCAGTGCGGTTGCGGTTGACCCGGGGGCCTTTTTCCTCCTGCCACATGCGCCCGCCCCCGGCGCCGCAGCAGAAGCCGAGCTTGCGGTTGCGCGGCAGCTCGATCAGCTTGCCACCCCCGGCCACCGCCTCGACCACCTGCCGTGGGGCCTCGTAGACCCCGTTCCAGCGGCCCAGGTAGCAGCTGTCGTGATAGGTCATCTTTTGGGTGATGGGGCTGTCGAGCGTCAGCTTCCGGTTGGTGATGAGGTACGACAGAAGCTGCGAGTGGTGCATCACCTCGTAGGTGCCGCCAAACTGCGGGTACTCGTTTTTGAGGGTGTGGAAGCAGTGGGGGCAGCTTGTGACCACCTTGCGCACCTTGACCTCGTTCATCAGGGTGATGTTGGCCTCGGCCTGCTGCTGAAAGAGGAACTCGTTGCCGGCGCGGCGGGCGGGGTCGCCGGAGCAGCCCTCGGCCTTGCCCAAAACGGCGAAGGACACCCCGGCGGCGTGCAGCACCTCGACCAGGGAGCGCATCGATTTCTTGATGCGGTCGTCAAAGGCCCCGGCGCAGCCGACGAAGAGCAGGTATTCTGGGTTGGGGTTGTCTTCCACCGTGGGGACCGTGATGCCCTCGGGCAGGCCCAAGGTCCACTCCATGCGCTTCTCGGCGGCCATGCCCCAGGGGTTCGAGTTGCGCTCCGGGTTCTGGAAGGTGCGCGACAGCTCGACCGGCATGCGCGCCTCGGTCAGCACCAGATGGGTCTTCATCTGCTGGATCTTCAGCGGGTGGTTGATGAAGACCGGGCACACCTCCTGGCAGGCCCCGCAGGTGGTGCAGGCCCACAGGGTCTCGTCCTTGATGCGCCCGCCGACCAGGGGGGGCAGGTGGGCCAGCTCGTCTGCCAAAAGGGCGATCATCGCCCGTACCGGCGCACCCGGGCCCGCCTCGGTGCCGCCCTCGCCGTCGTGGGCCGCCTGCCCGCGCAGTTCGGTCAGGCGCAGCTCCAGCGAACCGCGTTCGATCATCTCGTCGCGCAGGTCGTGGATGAGGTGCATCGGCGACAGGGGCTTGTCGGTATTGTAGGCCGGGCAGAAGTTGCTGCACCGCGCGCATTCGGTGCACGCGTACTGGTCCATCAGCGATTTTTGCGAGAACTGCTCGATCTTGCCGACGCCCCAGTCGTTCTCGTCCTCCAGGTTCAGCCTGGGCATGACGCCCTTTTGTCCCATCTCGCGGAAGAAGATGTTTGGCAGCGCCCCCAGGATGTGGATGTGCTTGGAGTAGGGCAGGTAGTTCAGGAAGAAGAGCAGGATCGAGACGTGGGTCCAGTAAAAGACCTGGGAGCAAAGGGCGTAGACGTGGGGGGAAGCGCCTCCGCGCAAAAGGGCGGCCAGGGTGTCGGAGACCGGGCCGAAGGACTCGGGGCCTTGTGCCGCGGCCAGGCGGAAGGCGTGATAGCCGAAGTGCGTCACCATCAGCATGCCGATCTGCATGAGGATCAGCGTGGCGTCGAGGCTCAGGGGGATCAGGCGGGGCTTTAACACGATGCGGCGGAAGTAGGCATAACCCACCATCAGCAGCACCAGCAGGTTGAACAGGTCGACGACCAGGCGCAGGCCGTGGTAGATCGGCGCTCCCAGGAAGGAGAAGCTGAACGCCGGGACCACGCCATTCACCAAAAGCTCCGTAGTGCCCAGGGTGACGGCCAGGAAGCCGTAGAAGATGATCAGGTGGTGCTTCGAGGTGACGCCGGCGGGGGTCTGGTAGGAGACGCGCTCGCCGACCTTCTTTTGCCCCAGCCAGTAGACCAGCACCGAGACCAGGCGATCCCCCAGCGGATTCAGGGAGAGATCAGGGCGACCGCGGGCCATGATGCGGTAGAGCCTGCTGACGGTCCACAGGAAAACGCTTACCGCAACCACCAGCATCGTCGCGAAAATGACTGACTTCAACATGCGGGTTCCTTGCCTATGTTAAGACGGGCCGTTATACCACACAGGTAGAGATCGGGTTCGCAGTGGCTCCCAGGGGAGTCGGTCAGTGATTAAATTGAGTAGCGAATAGGAATGATATGAAGTCGAAATCCAAGTTGGCAAAGAGTTTGCAGGGGATTCGCGGCCAAAAGAGCGAATGGAAGACGAAGAAAAACCTGCTGATCATCTCGGACCTGCACTTGGGCGAGGGCCTGCGTCAGGAGGGCGTGCTGGCAGGCGGGAGCGTGGCCGGGCAGGGGGGGCTTTCGGAGGGGCCGAACTACGAGCACTTGCACCGGCTGGAGATGGAACTCTCGGCCTTTTTGACCCACTACACCAACGAGCGCATCGGCGGGCGACCGTGGCGGCTCATCATCAATGGGGACATGGTCGACTTCATGTCGATCATGCTCTTCCCCCGGCCGCAGTCCCGGCCTGAGCCGTCGCAGGTGGTATCGTCGATGCGCACAGGAGACGACCCGTGGGGCGCCGCCGAGGTCTTCGGCCTGGGCAGCGGGGCCCTGGATTCGGCGGTGAAGCTGGAGCGGGTCATCGACCACCACCAGGCGCTCTTCCGCTTCCTTTCGACCTTTATCGCGGCGGGGAACGACCTGGTGGTGGTGTTGGGCAACCACGACATGGAGTTTACCCACCCCGGGGTGCAGGAGACCTTCGTCCGTCGCCTGTGCGAGCTGAATCAGGACCCGGGCATCCGCCCGCGGGTACGCTTCTGCCCGTGGTTTTACTACGAGCAGGACCTGATCTACGTCGAGCACGGCCACCAGTACGACGAGTATTGCTCGTTTGATTACCAGCTCTGCCCGGCGGCGTCTTCCGGGAGCCTGGCGCTCTCGTTCGCCCACACCGGAATGCGCTTCTTCGGCAATCTGGTGCCCAGTTATGACCAGCGGACCGCCGAGAGATGGGGCATTTTCGACTACGTGCGCTGGGGGCTCTCGCTGGGCGTGCGGCCGATGATCTGGCTGGCGTACATGTACGGCCTTTTGGCCTGGAAGGCGTCGGAGATCGGCACGCTCCTGCGGCACCCCAAGGAGGAGACCGCGCGGCGGGGGCGGCATCAGGTGCAGCTTCAGGCCCTGTCGCAGACCTTCCGCATCCAGGAGGAGAAGCTCATCGCGCTGGACCGGCTGCGGATGATCCCGGCGGTGCGGCGGCTGGGCAAGATCTTCGCGGTCCTCTTCATTGACCGGATGCTCCTGGGTTTGCTGAGCGTGGGGCTGCTGGTCACCCTGCTGTGCCTGGTGCCCGGGCTGTGGAAGCTTTTTTCGACCACAGCGGTGATCGGCGCGGCGGTGTTCGCCAACTATCTTTTGCAGCGGTTCCGGGGGGTGACCTCGCCCCACGCCCTGCGGCGGGTGACGCGGGCCATCCAGCACATCGTCAAGGCCCCGTTCATCGTCTTCGGACACTCCCACGAGCCGGAGAAGGTGGCGCTGGACGATGGGGCGGTTTATTACAATACCGGGACCTGGATGGAGGGCTTCAATGCCCACACCGGGACGCACCTGGTGGTGCTGACCGACGTCGAAGTGCCCCACGCGGAGATGCGCAAGTGGCAGGACGGGGCGCCGGTGCGGATCGACCTTTAGCCGCGGTGAGACTTAAACCTCCGAAGCCGATCTGAAGTGACCGGAATCACCCGGTTCCGCCCTGACGATGCGGGGGGCGTGCCGCTATCTTCGGCTTGGAGGTACTCATGAACACCATGGATAAGATGCTTCTCGTCGGCGGGCTGCTCCTCGTCGGCTGCGGAGGCGCGGCCGAGCCGGGGCAGATCACCAGCGCGCTAGATGAAGATGAAGACGAAGGCCGCGGCGTCTTCTTTTCGCCGTCGGCGCATCCCTACGACAAGAGCCTGGTGAAGTGGAGCGAGGCCTGGTGGCGCTGGGTCCTGTCGATCCCGCTGCCCGAGAACCCGCTAACGGACGCGACCGGTGCGCACTGCGCGGTCCACCAGCACGGGCCGGTCTGGTTTTTGGCCGATGGGACCGGCCCCACCTCCGCACCCAGCTGCACGCTGCCGGCGGGCCACGCAGTGCTGGTGAACATGCGGGCGGGAATCCTCAACGACTATCCCTGCCCCGACCCGAACTTCCACCCCGCCCCGGGCCAGTCGCTGCAAGACTTCCTGACCCAGGGAATCAAACCCCTCATCGACGCCGTTAGCGGGCTCTCGGTGTCGGTGGACGGCCACGACCTCGCCGACCCGACCGCCTACCGTCTGACCACGCCGCTCTTCGAGTTCAAGGGGGACCCCAGCCTGCTGCCCCTCGACGCCTGCATCACGGGCCGGCGGCAGCCCGGCGTGTCCGATGGATACTGGGTCATGCTCAAGCCGCTGCACCCAGGGACCCACACGGTCCACGTGACTGCGGCGACGCCTGGGACCCTCTCCGACCTGACCTGGCATCTGACTGTGACCGAGCGGGACGACGACTGACGGCCCGTCCGGCTTCAACGCGGGTGGCGAGAGGGCCGAAAAGCCGGTTCAAAATAACCCCCGTTTCTGTCACCATCCGCTTCA
>JBBRLA010000141.1:0-14585 GCA_038231615.1 Polyangia bacterium
GCCGCGCTGAGCACCGGGCCGTCGTGGCCTTTCAAGAGGAAAACCAGGCGTCCGTTGGTGGCGTCCCAGATGCGGGCGGTGCCGTCATCGCTGGCGGTGACCGCTCGGGTGCCATCCGCGGAGAAGGTCGCGGTGTTCAGCGCATCGCCGTGGCCTTTCATACGGTACATGAGGCGCCCGCTGGTGGCGTCCCAGATGCGGGCGGTGCCGTCATCGCAGGCGGTGAGCACCCGGGCTTGGTCGGGGGAGAAACTGGCGGCCCGCAGCGGCCCGGCGTGGTCGTCCAAAAGGAAAAGGAGGGTGCCCCGGCGGGTGTCCCAGATGCCGGCGGTGCCGTCGGCGCTGCCGGTGACCACGTGACGGCCATCGGCGGAGAAGTTCGCGGCGTATACCGGGGCTTTGTGTCCACCCAGGACCGGGCCCGGGGTGCCGTCGCGCGCGTCCCACACGCGGGCGGTCAGATCTGAACTGGCGGTCAGTACGTGGCCGCCGTCGGCGGAGAACACGGCCGCGATCACCGGCCCGCGGTGCCCGACCAGGTGGAACAGGTCGTGTCCGCTGCGGGCGTCCCATACAAAGGCGCTGTGGTCCCAACTGGCCGTGACCACCCGCATCCCGTTGGCGGAGAACGAGGCGGATCCCACCGGGGCCGGGTGGCTGGCCAGGGCCATGGATTTTCCGCTGCGCACGTCCCACACGCGGGCGGTCCCGTTGTCGGTGCCCGCCACCAGCCGGGTGCCGTCCGGCGAGAAAGCCACCGAGTGCACCTGCCCGGTGTGGGGCAAAACGAAGGCAGTGCCCTCACTGGGGGTCGCCAGCCCGCGCCCCGCCTCCAGCTCTCGCCGGGCCCGCTCGGCCTGCTGGTTGAGTTCGCGGGCCTCATTCTTCTTCTCTTGCGCCACCTGCGTCTGGTGGACCGCCTCGTTGTTCCGCTCCTCGGCCTTTTGCAGATCCTTTTCTGCCTGGAGCCGGGCCTGCACCGCCGCGAACTTGTCCTGCTCGGCCTGAGCACGGGCCTGCTCGGCCTGAGCACGGGCCTGCTCGGCCAGAATGCGGGCCTGCTCCGCCTGCCGGGTCCGTTCGTCGGCCTGGTCGCGGGCCTGCATGGCCAGCAACCGGTCCTTCTCCGCATGCACCTTGTCGCGCTCGGCCTGCCGCCGCTCCTCCTTCGCCGCGTCCCGGTTCCGCTCCGCGTCCAGCTTCTGTGCCCCGGCCTGCTCGGCTTCGCGTCTTTTGAGCAACGCGGTGGCTTCGGCCACGGTGCGGGCGGTCCGCTCCCTTCCCGTGTATACCAGGGCGGTCGAGAGCGTGGAGATCATCAGCACCATCAGGATGGCGGCGACCCGGAAGGCTCGCGCCCGCGCCCGTTCCTGCTCCTCCCGCCTGGCGGCCTCCAGGCCGGCCATGATGAACTCGAACTCCTCCGGCGCCACATCCTCCCTGCCGTGGAACCACTCGTAGGCGCCCTTCAGCGCCGCGCCCCGTAGAAGCTGAATGTCGGCCTTGCCCGATCGCAGCCAGCGCCCCAGGGGCTCTGCCAGCAGGCGCTCCGCCTCTTTCTGCGCGACCCAGCTCTCATCGAAGACCGCGCCGAAGATCGAGTTGCGCACTTGTAGCCACAATCCGCCGGCCTCGTGACGTTCGGCGGCCATGCCGGTCAGGCGCAGGGCCATCTGGATCGGATCGTGGCCCTGTGCGCTGACGCGCTCGCCCGAACGGAGGCGCCCGTAAAGCCGCAGCATCTGCGCGGTGCGCGGGCTGCGGGCCTCGCGGACGAAATACTTCTCCGCGTTTGACAGGTTGGTCTCCAGCACCCGCCCGCGGCGAAGGAAAAGCTGGTTGACCCGGGCGCGCACCAGCTCGGCGCAGGCTTCCTTCGGCGCGCCTTTGTCGATCACTGCGGCGTTTTGCGCTTCGCAATCCATCACCGCGGCGCTTCGCGCTTCGCAATCGACCAGGGCCTCGCAGAGCTTCTGCGTCATGTAGGGGTGCCCCTTGGTGTGGGCAAACACCGCGTCGAGGAGCGCCTTCGGGTCGCCGGGCATCCCCTGCAGGCCGGGGCGCATGTCGTCCATCTCGGTGCGGGTAAAGTCCTCCAGGGTGATGCCGCGGCCGATGTTGAAGGGGGTGCGGGTCTCATCGTGGATCAGGTCCCCGGGCATGGCTACGCCAAAGAGACAGAAGGTCAGCCGGCGGTAGGCCGGGTCGTCGGCGCGGGCGTTGTAGAGCGAGCGTACGGCGGCGAAAAAGTCGTCCCGGGAGATCGCCGAGAGCGAGAGGACGGCGTCGATCTCGTCGATGAAGATCACTACCTGCGTGGTGATCCGCCCCAATACCTCCTCGCGCAGGAAGGTGGACCAGCGGTTCAGCGGGGAGAGCAGGACCTGCGCCTCCCAGAACGCGCGCTGGTCGCCCAGGCCGAGCTGTTTGGCGGTCTGATGGATCAGGTCGAAGTACCACTCGTTGGCCGTGCAGTCGCGGCCCCCGATCTGGGTCAGGTCCACGGTGGCGCAGCGCACCCCCTGCGGCTCCAGCTTGCGTCGGGTGCGTACCCGCAGGCTGGACTTGCCGATCTGCCGCGGGGCCAGGACGTAGCAGAACTCCCGGCGAAGCAGAGCGGCGGGCAACTCGGTGTCGGCGGGGCGGGGCACGTAAAGCGCACCCTCCTGGACGGTGCCGCCAACCTGGAAGCGCGGGATCACCCCTTCCTGCATAGCGTCCCGAAGTAGTCCTCGTAAAGAGGGCAGCGCATACGGCACACGCCGGGCTCCTGCTCAACCAGGAGACCCTTGCTGTACAGGCGGCAGTAGGTCTCGAAGGGCAGGCGGGCGGCAGGGTCGGCGAGCACCGCGCACACCCCGTCAAAGAGCGGGCGGTTCTGTTCCAGCCACCGGCGCAGGGAATGCAAGTGCAGGGCGAAGACCCCATTTTTCGGGTCGACCTCCGCCAGAAACTGCTCCAGCGAGAGTTCCTGTTCCTGCGCCTCCACCAGGGCCAGCCGCGCCAGGTAGGGATGTCCGCCAGTCAGGGTGGCGAAGCGCGCCATCACCGTCTTGCCGGGGCGCTGCCCGTGAAGCTCCGCCATCTGCAGGAGCTGCGCGGGGCTCAGGTCGGACAGGCGGATTGGCGAGGCCAGGGCGAAGAACGAAGAATGATCGATGCTCTCCAGAAGGGTCGGCTCGGTGCTGACGGTGACCAGCAGGCGCAGCCGGGACCAGGGCGGATCGCCGCCGGACTCGGCCCAGGCGCGCAGAAGGCCGAAGAAGTCGTCCTGGTACGAAGTGTCAAGCAGGCGATCGCCGTGCTGAAGGGCCAAAAGGACCCGCTGGTGCCGGGGCAGGACGTGCTCCTCCAGCAAAAACGAGATCTTGCTTTTCTCGCTGCCTGGGCGCCCCCAGACGCTGGTCAGGAGTTCATCTGCCGCGTCCACGGCCAGCAGATCGAGCATGCGCTGACCCAGGGTGCGCAGCAGGCTGTC
Organism: Polyangia bacterium; assembly: GCA_038231615.1. GTDB lineage: Bacteria > Myxococcota_A > Polyangia > Palsa-1104 > JAEUJZ01 > JBBRLA01. The sequence continues at coordinate 3,479 of JBBRLA010000141.1, forward strand.
GAAGGTCTCGAAGCAGGATTTTTCCAGGCGGGATAGATCGATACGCAAGACCTGGCTGGGGACCTCGTCGGGCTGGTTGGCCTGGTCCAAAAGGTAACCGAGCAGGGTGGAGACGCCGTGGTGCTCGGGACCCTGAAGCACCACGGGAGTGCCGGCGTGGCGGAGGCGGTTCAGGGCTTTGCGCTCTTCTTTTTCCCGGTGCACATATCGGGACGTGGCGGACCAGGGAACAGGGGAGCGGGCTCCGGCGGCGAGGGCCCCTTGCTCGGGGGTGCCGCGAGAATCGATCAGGTCCTCGGGCCCGGGCAGCCCGAAAAGCGCCGCCATGCCGCGCAGGGTCTCGTATTGGGAGGCCCGCAAGGGCTCTGCCGCGCCGCCATTGACCTCGCCGTTCTCGTACTTGCGGTAGGTCCTGACGTCGACCTCGATCTCGTCGGCCACCTCTTGCTGCGTCGATCCACGGGCGAGGCGCATCTGGCGCACGAACTCGTGTTTGATGCGCATGAGCAGCAGCATAGACCGAAGAGGGCAGGGCCGAACAGGGTGAGACCGGGCGCCCGACGGAAGATAAGGACGGTGGCGGCCGGCCCCGGAAAGGGTCTAAACTACCTCCGGGTCAATCTTGAATCCCCCCACGGAGGTGGTGATGAAAACAGCGAATTTGTACTTTGTCGTTTCGATGGCCTGGCTGGCCGGATGTGGTCCGGATGCCAGCGCGCCCCTGGCAGCAAGCGATGTGTCGATCGGCAGCGGCAGCAACGCATCGTCGCTGAGCAAGGGGGCCCTGGGCGCCAGGATGTCCCCTGCCGGGCAACTCGCCAGAAAGGCCGTGGCCGGGCTGCGGGGCGGCAACGTTCTGTTCGCCACCCGCCAGTGCGTGAACACCATCGACTGTCCCGAGGACATCGGCTTCCAGGACGATCCCACCGGCACCCAGTCCGAGGTCGCCATCTCCGCCGACCGCACCGGCAAGCACGTGGTCATCGGCTTCAACGACTTCCGCGGCTTCAGTGTCACCCCGCCCTCGGTCTCCGGGTTCTTCTACTCGGACGACGGCGGCAAGACCATCGTGGACGGCGGCCAGCTCCCCTCCACGGGAAGCGACGGGGTCTTCGGCGACCCGGACATCAAGTACCTGGGCGCTTGCACCTTCGTTTACTCCTCGATCCTCATCAAGGGCAGCGCCCAGACCATGGGCATCCACCGTTCCATCGACTGCGGCCACACCTGGCAGGGGCCCTTCGAGATCACCCCGGCGACCATCGCCGACGGCGCCGCCGACAAGGAGTTCATCGACGTCGACCCGGAGACGGGCCGCGTGCTGATCAGCTGGACCAACTTCGGCGCCACCGCCGTCGAGATCTCCACCACCTACTCGGACGACGTCTTGACCGGAGCTCCCCCCACCTGGTCGCCCCGCAAGATCATCGCCGCCGACGTGCAGGATGGGCAGGGTTCGGTACCCAGCTTCGCCGGCAACGGATCGAACAACGCCTACGTGGTGTGGACCCGCTTCCCCCAGCCCGGCATCTTCCGCGGCCTGGGCAGCGTCATCGGCTTCTCGCGCTCCACCGACAACGGTGCCACCTGGAGTGCCCCTGTCGACCTGTCCGCCGAGTTCTTCACCATGGACCATGTACTGGGCAACGATCGGGTACACACCTTCCCGGGCATGGCGGTGGACAACTCGCGCGGGCATCACCGCGGCAATATTTACGTGGTTTATGCCAACAACAACAGCCATGACGGCGCGGACGTCTACATCCAGCGCAGCCTGGACGGCGGTCTGACCTTCTCGCCGCCGCTGGCGCTGAACAGCCGGCCCGGCGCCGACCGCGCCCAGTGGTTCCCCGCCGTCACCGTGGACCGCGAGACCGGACGGGTCTACGTCTTCTACCTCGATCAGGGCATCGCGAAGAACGGCGACCTGACCGATACCAGCTTCACCTTCTCCGATGACGGCGGCTCGCACTTCAGCCCGCCGGTGCCGCTGACCAACCGGCCATTCCACGCCGGCTGGGGCAACGACACCTCGCAGCCCAACCTGGGCGACTACAACCACGGCGTCGCCCTGCGGGGCCAGCTCCTGGCCGCTTTCGGCGCGACCAGCCGGCCCCCGGCGGGGTTCGCGGATGGGCAGCCCAAGGCCCAGTTCACCGTGCCCGACGTGTTCTTCCGGCGCACCAGCGGCGGCCATGATGAAGATGACGAGAACGCCTTCGGGGCCCAGAGCAACACCGTCCCCCTGGCCCTTTCCGGCGTCACCTTCACCGATAGCGGCGGCAACGGCAACATCGATCCCGGCGACACGGTCCACCTGAAGCTCAACGTGCGCAACTATGTCACCAACCTGATTAACGCCAGGCGGATCTCGTTCCTCTTCGGGCACCTTTCCAGCAAAACCCCCGGCGTCACCGTGGTCGGCGGTGGCGCGTTTTACCCGTCCCTGGACCCCGGCGCCAGTGCGACCAACCTGAGCAACTTCACGCTCAAGATCGCCCCAGGCTTCGTGCCCGGCACCCTCATCGAGCTGGAACTGCGCCTGGATACCCTGTTCCAGGGCTCGGCCACTTTGAGGCACACCCTCTTCACCGGCACGCCCGCGGCGACCTCCCTGCTCAGCGAGAACTTCGACGGCGCCGCCCCGGGGACGCTGCCGACGGGCTGGACCGCGGTACACGGCCTCGGGACCAATACCGTTCCATGGACCACCAGGACCGGCTTCTGCGGCGGCTCGAATGCCGCCTTCCACACCGAGGCGCTGGACGGACCGACGGCCACGAACAACGCCCGGTTCGAGCGGCTCTTCAGCCCGGCCATCGCCATCCCGGCGGCCTCCGACTACGTCACCCTGGAGTTCGACGTCTGCTACAACACCGAAGACGACCCCAACTTCGACGTTCTGGCGTACGACGGCTTCTTCCTGCGCATCGCCGACCTGACCACCGGGCGCACCCTGCGTTCGGTGCTGGTCGAGGCCTTCGAGGACGAGCTGACGACGGGCGACGTGCAGCACTATCCCAAGCACCTGCCCCGCGGCGGCGGCAACTACTTCCAGGACATGTCGGCGTGGGCCGGCGCCTCGGCCGGTGTGAAGCACGTGCGCATGCGCCTGCCAGGGATGGCAGGCAGCAAGGTGCAGCTCCGCTTCGAATTCACCCAGGATGACGCGGGCCTTTGCACCGACGCCGGCCACCCCGGCGATTGCGGCGTGGCCATCGACAACCTGGTCATGAAGAACGTAGTGTCCGTCAAGCCATAGAACGAAGAACAGGCGCCGGGCGGCCCCCCATCCTGCCCCCGGCGCCTTACTGCCTCATCGCCCGCACGGGCGAGGTCCGCGCCGCTCGCACGGCGGGGAAGAACCCGCCCAGAAGCCCCATCCCTCCGGCAAAGACCACCGCGGTGAAAAGGATGCCCGGCGTGGGAGTGAACGAGAACACCACCTCCGACCAGCTGCTGAAGTTTATCATCGAGAACTTCACGAAGCCCATCAAAAGCGACGCCGAAACCCCCAGCGCCCCGCCGGCCAGGGCCAGCACCACGGACTCCAGCAGGAACGATGCCAGGATGCCGCCGCGCGAGAAACCCAGCGCCCGCAGCGTCCCGATCTCTCGCTCGCGCCCGGCGATGGACGAGTACATGGTGATCATCGCACCGATCATGGCCCCGATCGAGAAGATCACCGCGATCAGCACCCCCAGGACGGTCACGAACATCGCCGTCCCCTCGGATTGCTTCTCGTAGTAATGGTCCTCCCGAAAGGTGTCCAGCCCGAGCTGCTTGTCCGCCGAGAGCGTCGCCGCGAAGGCGTCGAAGCTGGCCGGGGATTCAAGCTGCACCCGCACCGAGGACACCAGCCCTTCCCTGCCGAAAGCCGCCCGCAGGGTGTCCAGGTCGGCCCATACTTCCGACTCGAAGGACGAGCCGCCGTCCTGGAAGACGCCCACCACCTTGGCCGGGCGGTTCTTGCGCAAATCGAAGGACTGCTCAAGATCCAGCCCGCGAAAGCGACCACGCAGGCGCTGCCCGATGATCACTTCGTCGGTCCCCGAACGCGCCGGCCGTCCGGCCACCACCTGCACGTCCTTGTGGAAACGCATCACGTTGTCCGGCACGCCGCGCACCTGCACGTTAGAGACCCCATCGGTGCCAAGCTTGTCCAGCGCGATCACCGCGACGACTTCGCCGATGCCCAAGGGGACGCCCGCCGGGTCCTTCTTGACCCCGGGCGCGGCCAGGATCAGGCCGATCGTGGGCGTCTCGATGCTGCTGGACAGTTCGGCGTCGCTGCCCTTGCGCAAGACCATGGCGCGGTCGGTCCGCCCGGAGCGGCCCAGGGTGCGCTTGATCCCATTTGAGAGCATAAGCGCCGACGAGAGCACAAACACCACCAGCCCGATGCCCAGCACGGTGGCCACGGTGGTGGCCTTGCGCACCATCAAGCTGCGCAGATTGTAGGTTATGGGGATCATCGCATCCTCCTCAGCCGACCCGCCGCAGGGCGTCGATGACGTTCAGGCGCGAGGCCCGGTACGCCGGGATCACCCCGGCCAGTACCCCCAAAAGAAGGGCCAGCACCACCGCTGCCAACGCAGTCGATTCGGCGATGCGGAAGTAGGGGAAATAACTGCCCATGTTCTCCTCGATGAAGCGGCCCAGCCCGCGCTCGACCAGGGGATATGCCAGCACCAGGCCCAGCGCGCCGCCAAGGCCCCCGATGGTCACTGCCTCGCCCAACACCGAAAGCGCCACATGCGAGGGCAAAAAGCCGATGGCCCGCATCACCCCGTACTCGCTGGTGCGCTCCCGCGCCCCCATGGCGATGGTGTTGCCCAGGATCAGCATCATGATCACCAGGATCACCACCGAGACCACGTTGATCGCCGTCAGCGCCGCCGAGACCATGCCCAGAAACGAGAGGTTCATGGCCCGTTCGCTCATGCTGAGCGTGGCGATCTCTTTCTCCTCGAAAAGCTTGTCCAGCGCCTGGCTGATGCTGGCCGCCCGGGAGGGCTCGTCAATGCGGCTGGTGACCCAGCCGATCTGGTCCCGCGCCCGCTCGGGCACCGAATCGTTCAGGTAGTTCCAGTGAAAGTACATCGACGAGCGATCCGCGGAGCGCCGCGTCGCGGTGTAGATGCCGTCGATCTGGAACTCCCAGTCCCCCGGGTAGATGGTCCCGGTCAGGGTCACCCGATCGCCGAGCTTCCACCCGAGCTTGCGCGCTAGCACCTCGCCGACGATGGCCCCCTTGCGGTCCCCGATCCACGCCTCGCGCTGCTCCTTGGGGAGTTTTAGCTCATCATAGACCGTCAGGAAGGTCGCGGTGTCCACCGCCATGTTGCCGAAGAACTCGTGCTCGTGGCGCGGGTCCTTGGCGCCGAACCAGTTCATGAACGTGGCCGCCTTGATCCCCGGCATCGCGCGGATGTCGTCGATGTAGCGGCGGGGAAGCGGCACGATGAAGGTGACCTTGTTGCGCGTGCCTATGCGGTCCCTGGCGGCATAGTCCGCCGCCACCGTCCAGGCGGTCAGCACCGTCCGCAGCATCACGAAAGCCACGATTGCCACGGCGATGGCGACGATGGTCAACACCGCCCGCAGCTTGTTGCGCAGCACGTTCTTCGCCGCCAGCGAAAGCAGGCCCACCGCGCCCGTCATTTCAGCGACCCCTTGTCCAGACGGCAGATGATCGATGCCCGCTCGGCCGCAGCGGGATCGTGGGTCACCATGACGATGGTCTTCTTGAATTCCTGGTTCAGGCGCTGCAGCAGGTTGAGGATCTCGTCGGCGTTGTGCCGGTCCAGGTCCCCGGTGGGTTCGTCCGCCACGATGAGCGCCGGGTCGTTGACCAGGGCGCGGGCGATGGCCACCCGCTGTTCTTGTCCGCCCGAAAGCTGCCTGGGGAAATGGCTCGCCCGATCCTCCAGCCCGACGATGCGCAAGGCGGTCTGTGCCCGCCGCTGCCGGTCGGCGGTGCCGAGCTTGGTCAGGAGCAGGGGCAGCTCGACGTTTTGCAGCGCGGTCAGCACCGGCATCAGGTTGTAGGCCTGGAAGATGAAGCCGATGGTGCGCGAGCGCCAGCGGGCCAGTTCGGTGTCGCTCATGCTGCTGATGGCCGCCCCGCCCACCTCGACGGTGCCGGCGCTGGGCCGGTCGAGTCCGGCGATCAGGTTCAGCAGCGTGGACTTTCCCGACCCCGAGGGTCCCATCAGGGCCTCGAAGGAGCCGGTGGGCACGTCCAGGTCCAGGCCGTCCAAAACATGGATCGGCTCCTTGCCCCGGAAGTAGGTCTTGCGCACGCCGCTGAGCTTGATGATCGGCCTTGTGCCCCGCAAGAGCACGTCGTCTCGTTGGCCCAGGTCCTTGTCCTGTCCATGGCCGTCTTGGGCCGCGGCTTGTATCTGGCTCATCAGTCGATCCTTTCCTTGATTCGCTTGCCGTCAAAAAGGGTGACCGGGGGGCTCTTCACCACCTTGGTGCCGGCCCCCGGTCCCTCTAAGAGTTCAAACCCGTCGCCGAGCTTCGGGCCGAGGGTGATCGGGGTCAGGCGCACCCGATCGTCGTTGTTGTTGACTACGAAGATCACCTTGGCGCCGGCACGCTCGGCCAGCGCCAGCCCCGGCAAGAGCAGGCGAGGCGCCTCCTTCACCGCCCGCTCGTCCAGCTCCTGGGTCAAGAAGCTGACCCGGGCTGCCATGTCGGGCAGTACCCCGGAGACCAGATCGGAGAAGCGCACCTTCACCACCACCGTCGCCTTGGCGCGGTTTACTCGGGGCATGATCTCCGCGACCCGGCCCCGGCGTCGGATACCCGGGAAGGCGTCGAGCACGATCTCGCACGGCGCGTTCTGCTTCACCTGGCCGAGCCGCGCCTCGGATACGTCGGTCTCGACCATCAGGCTGGCGAAGTCCGCCAGCTCGACGATGGGCGCCGCCGGGCTGACATACTCGCCGACCTCGGCGGGCTTGCTGATGACGACCCCATCGATCGGCGCAAGGATCGCCATGTGATGCAGGTTGAGCGCGAGGGTCTCGACCTCGGCCTCTGCGGCCCGGACCTCGGCCTCTGCGGCCCGCATCGCCGCGGCCAGCGAGCGCATGCGCGCTTCGAGATCTACGGCAGTGGCCTCGGGGCCGACCCCGCGCCGGGCCAGCGTCCGAGCCCGGCTGGCCTGGACATCTGCCTCGCCCAGATTGGCCCGCGCCGTCTCCACCCGGGCGCGAGCGGCCAGCACCTTGGCCCGCGCGGCGGCGGTCGCGCTCTTCTGGTCCACGTCGTCAAGCTTGAAGAGGAGCGCCCCGGCCTTCACCCGATCGCCCTGATGCACCGCCACCTGCTCGATGCGTCCGGCGATGCGCGGGCTCACCTTCGAGAGCACCTGGGGCATGACGTAACCCGTCGCGGTAAGCTGCACCGCCGACTGCGACGGCGAGACCAGGGCGATCTCGGTGATCGCCACCTCGGTCTTGAAGAGCCGCGCCTCGATGGCGGGGTAGCCGAACGCGATACCGGCGCCGCCAAGCAGGAGCACAAAACACCCCAGCAGCAGGGTGCGCCAGGGATTGCGGGCATCGGGGTCGACGTCCCGGTCGATGCGCAGGGAGGCGAGATCGGCGGAGAGCTGGTCAGTCATGGCGCGTGGCAAGTCCCGGATTTCGAAGTCAACGGGTCGGACCATACACGAAGGCCCTGACAGGTCGCCAGCAAATCCCCGCATGTCGTCTATCCGGGGGGGCGTTCCCATCCCCTCCCCCGCTCTGCATGGGTCGGGGCGCGCGGGCCTACGGACTGGCCAAATAACCAGTATCTTGACAGGAGACGGGTTCGATCCTCCTATTGTCGCCATGTCGTTCCCCTGGCTGGATGTCCCGCCTTCTTCTTCTGCTCTCCGCGGTTCGCAGCGCGCCAAGGCGAAGGACATGTTTCGTCAGGAGATCCGCCAGCGGGCGGCGCTGCTCCAGCACCTGGGCTGGACCCAGGAGGCGGTGGGGGCCCGCTGCCGCGGCAATCTGTCGTGGGACTTCGAGCTTCATGGCAAGCCGCCGATCGGCGAAGAGGTTGACGCCCTGGTCGGCGAGGTATTCCGACGTCGCTGAAAGCGGAAGGCAGCGCCCAGACGGGACGCGAGCCACGCCAAGGAGAGGGACCCTTGCTGACAACGAGCCAGACCCATACGACCTCACCACAAGCAGCTCTGGCGCTGGCCATCAAGTCCCTGGAGGGACGGGGGCTGAATGGCTCGGCGGGTGATGCCGGGATTGCCATCGAGACCCTGCGCCGGATGCTAGTCGGCGTCGGGGCCGGTGATCTTCTTCCGCCGGAGTCTCTCGACGGGACAGTGGAAGCGGACCCTCCACAGGTGTGGGCCCGGTCCCTGCGCGGACGCCGGGAAGAGGCGACCCTGTCTCGGGCGCAGCTGGCCCGGCTCTCGGGGATCTCCGATGCTACCCTGCGCGGCCTGGAGGAGGGGCGACGCCCGCCGACACGGCAGCTCCTTCAGCGCCTGCTGGCGGTGAAAGAGCTGGGGCTGTCTCCCGCCGACACGCTGATGAACTACCCGTTCACCGACGAGGCCGACGATGACCCCACGCCCAACTGTTGGCTGGCCCCGGGCTTCGACTCCATCAAGATGGTCAAGGAGCTGGCGCTGGCCCTGAACGGCGTGGGCGGCCACATCGAGCAGTCGGCGCTCTACCTGGATCACATGAGTTCCGCGTGCTGGTGTTCCATCGCTGATCAGGAGGACTACGTCGCGGCGCAGACCGGAAAGCCCCTGGACCGGGCGGCGGCGCAGATCCTGCGTTCGGCGGGTGCCGCCGGGCTGGACGTGCTGGCGCTGGGCTGTGGTGATGGCAAGAACGAGGTGCGTCTGACGGAACATCTGGTGCAGCAGGCCGACCCCGGGGACCTGCGGCTCTATCTGCTCGACATCAGCCAGCCTTTGCTCAGTTCGGCCTACAAGCATGCCGCAGACTCCTTGGCCGATCGGCGCGGGGTGGCGATGTTCGCCATCCAGGGGAATTTCCACGACTTGCCCCGCTACACCCAGCTCCTGTATACCGCGCAGCGGGCGCATCGCCGCAGGGTGGCATGCATGCTGGGGTACACCTTCGGCAACTTGCAGAACGAGCTGCTCTTCGTGCGCAACAGCCTGGTGGGCTTCGCCCCGGGTGACATGCTGCTGCTCGACGTGGGCCTGGTGTGCGCGCCGATCGACCGCCCGGACGAGATCCAGGCCCGGGACCCGCGCCTCTCGGGCAAGCTGCCCATCGGCTGGAAGCGACGCTACGACGAGTGGCTGGCGGGACCGATCCGGCGCTACGCCAAGGACGTCCAGCAGGTGGAGTTCGCCCCGGTGCTGGACACGACCTCGTGTCCCGTCCCAGGGAGCTACTCTGTGGAGATCGTCGCCACGGTGAGGTTCACCGGGGGCGAGGAGCGCAAGTTCTCGATCTTCCGGGTGCGGCGCTACGAGCCGATCCAGCTCATTAACGGTCTGAAGCGCCTGGGCTGGGACCCGGTGGATGGCTGGGCCTACGGCAACGACCCGCGGCTGCTCTACCTCTTCAAGCGACGGGAGACCTAGCCGCCTCCTGACGTGTGATCAAACGCCTCTCCCGCTTGGAGGGGCAAGCATCCTCATTGCCCCATGTTACCACCCTCTCCCCCTCTGTTCACCGGCCGGGCCGCCGTCTCTAAATCGGACTCCAGCTCATTGAGCTGGCTGATCTACTCGCTGCCCAGCTGCTCCCCATATTCTACTTGTTGTATCGTGCGGGGATGAACGCCAAACGACGACTGGTCTGCGCGCTTCCGCTTTTCATCGCCGCCTGTTCTGCAACATTGGAAGGGAACAACGATTGTAAGGTGCTAAACGACTGCGTCGTCGACGCAGCGATGGCGCTGCCACTGGATCTCGCGGCCCCCTTGCTCGATCTGGCCATGCCGACGCCACCGGACCTCGCGGCCCCCTTACTCGATCTGGCCATGCCGCCTCCTCCCGATCTCGCGATTCCGATGTTGGATCTGCATCAGGTGACGGAGTACGATAACCCTGCGGACGTCGCCGACTGGCCGGTGACCACGATAATCACCAGGCTGGACATCAAGCCCTCGGGGGTTCATCTGGAGTTCAGCAAACAGGACGGTCCAGGCAGATGGCCCGACATTGTCCCGCCCGGCTGGGATGGTCCTCTTCAGTACACGGTCGGGATCGTCATGAACATCGGTGGGCAGTGGTACGGATCCGCCGCCATCCAGTACTGGTACGGGCTCTACGAAAGTGGCGGCAACGTTGCAGAACCGGGTCAGATCCCGAACAACTGGTACTACGATGGTCGCTGGGGAAATCTCCACGGGTATCAGCCCAAACCAGGTGAGCTGATCGGGTTCTTCGTCGTCGCCGGAAACGTTCGCGGCGTCAAGGATGGCTCGCAGTCGCCCCAGAAAGAGCGGTCGAACATCGTGCTCGTTCGCCTACCAAGCCCCGCAGGCGGCAGTTACACATTCTGACTAATCGTGCTCCCACCAACGCCCATGACCGACTGCGACCGCGTGGGGACGGGTATTGAAGACGGAAGTACATCGCCCCGGCAACCAGCACAGCCAACAGTCGCATCGGGACAGGGGCCCAGCAAGGCGGCGTCTTATCGCGGCACCGCCCGCCGGGTCTCGCCGCCGTGCTGCGAGAGGCGCGGGCGCCCTTCGATGCGGATCAGGCCGCCGTCGTACTCGCCGGGCTTGAAGGGCGTGTACCAGTGCCGCGACCAGAACATCATCTGCCCCTGTTTCAGCGTCGCGCAGAGCTGCGCTTTCAGAAAGGCGAAGGGGGCGATGTCTCCGGCCAGGTGCTTGATGGATTTCTCGGACGAGGTCCCAAAGAGGCCCACCCCGTCCAGTTGGGCCAGGGTGCTGTGGGGTATTTTCGTCGGGTCCTGGCTCGACAGAAGTATGGAGGTCTTCAGGTGGCGCCGCTCCTTGATGATGCGCTCGATCTGCAGGCGGTTCAGTTTGTGTTCTAAAAAGTGGTGCGCCTCGTCGATGACCAGGAGCAGGCCGCAGGGCAGCTCGCTCTCGCCCAGGATCAGGATGTCCACCACAA